>VBOT01000012.1 GCA_005893225.1 Candidatus Eiseniibacteriota bacterium | reverse complement strand
CGGCACGCCACGCCCCTCGAGACTGCCTCTTCACGAGAACCCCCCGCGATGAGGACCACCCGCCGAGACTCCCGTCAGGCATGGGGAGCCTCACTTGAACTCGGAGCCGGTCGCAGCGCCGGAAGGGGAAGGCGATGGAGTTTCTTTCCAAGCTCTTCGACTCGGATTTCATGCCCCACGGGCACTGTTACTTCTGGAAGCCGGGGATCCTCTGGCTGAGCGTCGTATCGGATTCCCTCATCACCCTGGCCTATTCGTCGATCCCAGCGGCGCTGATCTATTTCGTACGACGGCGCAAGGACCTGGCGTTCAACTGGATCTTCGTGATGTTCGGGGTGTTCATCCTCGCGTGCGGCGCGACGCATGCGATGGATGTCTGGACCGTCTGGAACGGCACCTATCGTCTCTCGGCCGTCATCAAGCTGATCACCGCGCTCTCCTCGGTTGGGACCGCGATCGTGCTGTGGCCCCTGGTCCCCAAGGCCTTGGCCCTTCCCAGCCCGGCCCAGCTGGAGCAGGTGAACTCCGAGCTGCGCCTACAGGTCCGCGAGCGAGAGCGAGTGGAGGGGGAGATCAGGGCGCTCAATTCCGAGCTGGAGACGAAGGTGCAGGAGAGAACGGAGCAGCTTCGTCGTTCCAACCAGTCCCTCGAGGAGTTCGCCTACGTGGCCTCTCACGATCTCCAGGAACCTCTGCGAATGGTCGGCAGTTACGTCCAGCTCCTCGGGAGAAGGTATGGCGACAAGCTGGGCGAGGACGGTGGAGAGTACATCCACTATGCGGAGGACGGCGCGAAGCGAATGCAGGGCTTGATCAATGACCTGCTCGAGTACTCGAGGGTGGGGCACTGGGAAACTTCGCCCGAAAGCATCGACGCTCGGGAGGCTCTGGCGGAGGCGCTTCACGGGCTCGAAGCGCCCGTCCGTGAGAGCGGCGCCCAGATCACCGGGGAGTCGCTTCCCCGGGTGTGTTGCCGTGGCGGGGAGCTGACGAGGGTCTTCCAGAACCTGCTATCGAACGCGATCAAGTATCGAGGGACGGATACGCCGAGAGTCGTCGTGACGGCGGATCGGCAGGATGGAGACTGGCTGATTTCGGTTCGGGACAACGGGATCGGGATCGAGAAACAGCATTTCGACAAGCTCTTCAAGATGTTCGGGAGACTGCATCCGCGGGACAAGTATCCGGGCTCCGGCATGGGATTGGCGATCTGCAAGAAGATCGTCGAGGGGCAGGGAGGCCGCATCTGGGTGGAATCGGAACCCGGGAGGGGATCGACGTTCTGCTTCACGCTTCGAGGCGGGGGCACGTCGAACTGACGGGACTCCGGGCGAGGCGCGAGAGCGGGGAGCCGCGCTTCAAGGAGGATCGGCGAGCCCCAACCCGACCGCTAAGGCGACGTCCCCAGGTCCTTGATCATCGCCGGCGGCACGGTGTCGTAGGCCTTGGTCGTCACCTTCACCACGTTGCTGAGCGCCGACCAGTTGCTTGCCTCGTCCCGGGTCTTGAGGGCGAAGTAATAGGTCGTGCCGGGGTTGAGACTCTGCGCGAGATAGCTCTGGACCGCGCCGGCGTCCAGCGGGCCGGGCAAAGCCGAGCACACCGTCGCGCTCCCGAAATTGGTCTCCGTGATCGGCGCCCGCGACCAGCGCAGATCGTAGGCGGCGGCGGTCCCCGTCCTGCCGTCATCGCCGGGGACGGTCCACGCCAGGAGCACGCTCCGGTCGAACACCTGAGCGGCCGCGAGGTTCGTGACGGTGCCGGGGGGCGTGGTGTCGCCGGAGACGAAAGGGATGGGCCCCGCGTCGCTTCCACCCTCGCCGGCGCCGATGGCGAGCGACCCCGCCCTCGGCCGCGGATCGAGCCCCGCGAAGCTCGAGTCCCTCAACAGAGGCGATCCATATCGCGAGTGGGCGTCGTTGCCGTTCATGGCGTTCCACGCCGTGCCCGGCCCGGGCGGACTCGCGCCGTAGCAGCACCATGCGATCGAGCGATCTCCCGGCCGCGTGGTGTACGCCGGCGTGAAGAACAGGTTGTAGTCCGAGCGGAAACCGGTCTGGGCCCCCGACCCGAAGAACTCCACCCCTCCTCCACTTCCGGCCGGCCCGGCGCTCGCGGAGTAGAAGACATTCGAGTTGATGTCGCACCCGGAGCCCTTGATGGCGCCGAAGTTGATCGCCTGCTTGCCGGAATAGAACAGGTTGTGGCGGAGCACGCTCGACTCGAAGCTCGTGAAAGCGATCGCGTCGTCGGCCTTGCTCGCGAACACCGAGTTCTCGATGGTGCAGCTCTTGAAGCCGTTCTGGTCGTAGAGGTACGAGTTGGTCTTGTAGTAGCAACGGTTCCAGCGGTTGCCCCGCACCGTGTTCACGAAGCTCCCCGACGCCGAGAACATGCCGCGGATCGGATAGGCGCTGTTCATCCCGAGCAGCATCGTGTCGCGCTCGAACAGGTTGTTGCTGCTCGAGTCCCTCAGCATGAACGCCGCCCACTGGTTGTTGGAGGGCGGCGCGGTGGCGGCCTCGAAGCTCCAGCGGTTGTCCCGGAAGGTGTTGTTGTAGGCGTTGTAGAACGCCAGCGCCCAGGTCTCCTCCACCAGTCCGCTCTGGTTGAAGACGCCTTCCACCCGGTTGGAGTCGATCACGCATCGCTGCGTGAAGGCGCGCAGCTTGAACGGCCGGTCGCCCGGGCGGATCACTCCGAGATCGATGTGATTGCCGCGCAGGGTGTCGCTTTCGCAGTTGGCAGTGCATCCGGGATCCCGTGTCGTTCCGTTGAAGCAGGCGCGCCACTGGTTGGCGAGGAACACCACGTCGCCCACGATCGTGTTCCTGGCCACCATGCTGTACTTGGCGGCGCTGAAGCCGGCGCCCCCCAGCCAGCAGTACGCCACGGAGTCGTTTCGAGCCGGATACAAGAGCGACGCTCCCCCGGTGGACTTGAACCCCTTCACCGTGACCCAGGGCTTGGACAGCTCGATGCTGGTCACAACCACGGCTTCGGGATTCTGGATCGAGCCCAGGTAGGTGATGCGCGCGGACGAACCCGTGCCCGCACCGGCGGGCTGGATAGGCTGGCTGTAAGTGCCCGGGGCCACGACGCAAACGTCGCCCGCGGCGAGCGTGGAGTTGGCGCGCCCGATCGTGGCCCACGCGGTGCCGGGGCTGAGGCCGGTGTTCGAGTCGTTCCCCGACGGCGACACGTACCGAACGACGGCGTGCGCCGGAGCGGTCAGCAACGAAAGGGCGATCGCCACCACGACGGCGCGCCCCGGCCCTCGACGGAGGCATGGAGCTTGGAGGGATGCGAATGGCGAGATGTTCACATGGACCTCGTGCGCTGGTGGGGAGTCAGCTCGTTGGCGGAGCGTCCGTGACGTGCCGCCGGGGTGCTTGGGTCTCGGCCGATCCGGAGGGGCCGGAAGCATCGCACGGGTCCCTCCGTATCGAGGCTGCAGCAGGATCGGGATGTCGCCGAACCACGGGGGCTCGGACGACGACCTCGACCGTGGCGGCGACGCCGCATGCTATTCGAAACCAGCGGCGGATACCAGGATCTTGGCGGCCTTTTCGGTCGTTGAAACGAGTCCGTCCGCGACCGTGCCTGTCAGCGACGGGAAAACTTCCGGGCACGGCACGCCGGATACTCCTCCGCAAGCCTCGTCCTCGCACCGTTGTTGCGCTCGAGCTCGAGTGAGGATCTCCTCGACGTCAGACGATAAAGGGTTGTGAGCCAGAGGCCCCCCGACCCACCCACCTCCCCCAACCGGTTCTGGCTGATCGCGGGCCTCCTCGCCTGCGTGGCGCTCGGCGTGGCGCACGCTCTCTACTACTGGCCCGAGGTCATCGACGACGCCTACATCACGTTCCGCTACGCCCGCAACTTCGTGAGCGGAGCGGGACTGTCGTTCAATCCCGGTGGCCCGCCGGTCGAAGGATTCTCGAACCTCGCCTGGTTCTGGATCTCGGCGCTGGCGCTCAGGCTCGGCGCGCACGACCTGCTGCAGTTCATGAAAGTAGTCGGCCTGGTGCTGCATGCGGGCACGATCGTCGCCGTGTGGGCGCTGGCGGGCGGCCTCGAGCGGAGCGCGCGCCCAACCACGCTGGTCGCGCCGCTGCTCTTCGCCACGAATCCGTTCGTCGCCTATCACGCGGTGGCCGGGCTCGAGACGCCCCTCCACGTGGCCCTCATCGCGACCGCGGCGCTCTCGATCCTCGAGCTCGAGCGGCATCCGCGCCTCGCCTTCCCGCTACTCCTCCTCTCGCTCGCGCTCACGCCCTGGTCCAGGCCCGAGTCGTTCGGCTACGCGGGCGCGCTTCTGGTCGCGGGCGGAGTGCTCCACCGCGACCGGCGCGGGCCGCGGAGGCTCCTGCTGCGTGCGGCGGCGGTGGCGGCGATCTCGATCGCGCTCCTCGCGGTGTGGCGATGGACGACCTTCGGCGCGCTCCTGCCCAACACCGCTCTGGCCAAGTCCGCCGGCCCCTCGGGACGCGAGACCCTCATGACCGGGGCGCTGTACGTGGCTCGCTTCTTCAACGCGCTCCCCGTGCCGGCCGATCTCGCGGTCTACCTGCTCGCGCTCGCGGCGCTCGCCGCCGCGTTCCGGGCCACCGACCTCGTGCTTCTCGCCCCGGTGGCGTGCGCGGTGGTCTTCTCGGTCGCGGTGCGCGGGGACTGGATGCATTCGTTCCGCTTCCTGGTGCCGGCCACTCCGTTCCTCTCGGCGCTGATCGCGCGCAAGGCTTCGCTCGCGCTCGGGGGCCCGCGGTGGCGGAGCCTCTCCGCTGGCCGCCGCATCGCCACGGTCGCGGTCGCCGGATTGCTGGCGGTCATGGTCTTCCAGCAGTCGCTGCTGTACACCGTGCACGGCGAGGGCGGCTTCGGCCGGAGCTGGAAGAGTCGCTTCTGGCCGGCGCAGATCGGGGAGCGCGTGGCCGGCGGGTTCCCCGCGCGCCTTACCGGGATCACGCGCTGGTCGATCGAGCACGTCTCCTCGCGGCAGGTGATCGCGACCGGCGACATCGGCTTCCCCGCCTGGGCCTCGGACGCCCGGATCGTGGACCTCGCGGGCCTCACCGATCGCGAGCTCGGGCGCATCATCCCGGCGCGCGGCGCGGCCGCCTACCGGCGCTACCTCGAGAGCCGCAAGCCCGACATCGTGGTGATGCGGGTGGAGCGCGGGCGACCCGTGATGCTCTACGACGAGCTCACGGCGGGGAGCGGCGCGCTCGGCGGCTACACGCTGATCGACTCGGCCGACACCTACTGGGCCGAGGCGCGCGCGCTCCTCTACCGGCGAACGGGAAGCGCGCTCTCCACCGCGCCCGACTCGGTGCTGGCGCGCTACGACCGCGCGATCGCATGGAATCCGCGCGTCCCGATCCTCGAGACCTGGCGCCGGCAATACGCGAGCCGCGCGAATGCAGCGACCGCGGCGAGGACAGCGGCCAGCCGCTAGACCGCGGCCCCCTCTCGCGCCTGGGCGTGGAAGGTAAACTCGCCGCCCTCGAAGTCCACCTCGATCGTCTGCCCGGGCTTGAACTCGCCGGCCAGCAGCTTCATCGCGAGCGGGTTCTGGATGCGGCGCTGGAAGGTGCGCTTGAGCGGCCGCGCGCCGAAGTGCGGGTCGTAGCCCTCCTCGGCCAGAGCGTCGCGGGCCACATCCGACAGTTCGAGGCCGATCTCCCGGTCGTGGAGCAGGCGCACCAGGCTCTCCGCGTGGAGGTCGACGATGCGGCGCAGTTGCTCGCGCGTCAAGGCGTGGAAGATCACGACCTCGTCGATCCGGTTCAGCAGCTCGGGGCGGAAGTGCTGGCGCACCGCCTCCATGACGCGCCGCTCCATCTCCTCGTGGATCCGCTTCGCCTCCTCGCGGGTACGGCCCTCGCCGAGCTCGAGGATCACCTGCGAGCCGAGGTTCGAGGTCATGATGATCAGGGTGTTCTTGAAGTCGACCGTCCGGCCCTGCCCGTCGGTGAGCCGGCCGTCGTCGAGAAGCTGGAGCAGCACGTTCAGCACCTCGGCGTGGGCCTTCTCGATCTCGTCCAGCAGGATCACCGAGTACGGGCGCCGCCGGATCGCCTCGGTGAGCGCGCCGCCCTCCTCGTAGCCCACGTAGCCGGGAGGCGCCCCGATGAGGCGCGCCACGGTATGCTTCTCCTGGTACTCGGACATGTCGATCCGCACCATGGCGCGCTCGTCGTCGAACAGGAACTCGGCGAGCGCCCGGGCCAGCTCGGTCTTGCCCACGCCGGTCGGGCCGAGGAACAGGAACGAGCCGATCGGGCGCTTGGGATCCTGGAGCCCGGCGCGCGCGCGGCGCACCGCCTCCGAGACCGCACGCACCGCTTCGTCCTGACCCACCACGCGCTGGTGGAGTCGCTCTTCCATCCTCACCAGCTTCTCGACCTCGCCCTCGATGAGGCGCGACACCGGGATCCCGGTCCACTTGGCCACCACCTCGGCGATGTCCTCCTCGTCCACCTCCTCCTTGAGCATCCGGCCCTCGAGCTGCACCTGGGCGAGCCGCGCGTTCTCCTGCTCGAGCTGGCGCTCCACCTGGAGGAGTTGGCCGTAGCGGAGCTCGGCGACCCGCGCCAGGTCGCCGAGACGCTCGGCCTTCGCTTCCTCGATCTTGATGCGCTCGCGTTCGGCCTTGAGCTGGCGGATCTTCGCCACCGCTTCCTTCTCCTGGTTCCAGTGCGCCTCGAGCCCGGACATCTCGCGGCGCAACCGCTCGAGCTCCTCGTCGAGCCGGCGCAGCCGCTCCTTGCTCCCCGAGTCGGTCTCGCGGCTCAGAGCCTGGCGCTCGATTTCGAGCTGGCGGGTTCGGCGCTGGAGCTGGTCGAGCTCGACCGGGACCGAGTCGATCTCCATGCGCAGCCGCGAGGACGCCTCGTCCACCAGGTCGATCGCCTTGTCGGGGAGCTTGCGGTCGGTGATGTACCGGCTGGAGAGCATGGCTGCCGCGACCAGGGCCGAGTCCTTGATGCGGATGCCGTGGTGGACCTCGTAGCGCTCCTTGAGCCCGCGGAGGATCGCGATCGTGTCCTCGATCGACGGCTCGCCCACGAAGATCGGCTGGAAGCGGCGCTCGAGCGCCGCGTCCTTCTCGATGTGCTTGCGGTACTCGTCGATGGTGGTGGCCCCGACGCAGTGGAGCTCGCCGCGGGCCAACGCCGGCTTGAGCAGGTTGGACGCGTCGACCGCGCCCTCGGCCCCGCCCGCCCCGACCAGGGTGTGGAGCTCGTCGATGAACAGGATGACGCGCCCCTCGTCCGAGGTGACCTCTTTCAGCACCGCCTTGAGGCGATCCTCGAACTCGCCCCGGAACTTGCTGCCGGCGACCAGCGCTCCGATGTCGAGCGCGACGACGCGCTTGTCGCGGAGGGTCTCGGGCACGTCGCCCGAGACGATGCGCTGCGCCAGTCCCTCGACGATCGCGGTCTTGCCCACGCCGGGATCCCCGATCAGCACCGGGTTGTTCTTGGTGCGGCGCGCCAGCACCTGGACCACGCGGCGGATCTCGTCGTCGCGGCCGATCACCGGATCGAGCTTGCCCTGGCGGGCGAGCGCGGTGAGATCGCGCCCGTAGCGGGTGAGAGCCTGGTACTTGTCCTCGGGGGTCGCGTCGGTCACGCGCTGTCCGCCGCGCACCGCGGCCAGCGCCTTGAGCAGGGCGTCCCCCGTCACCCCCGCCTTGGCGAGCACCGCCTGCGCCGGGCCGGCGTTCTCCGGCGCCGCGAGGGAGGCCAGCAGGTGCTCCACGCTGATGTACTCGTCCTTGAGGCGCGTCGCCGTGGCCTCGGCTTGATCGAGCACTTTTCGAAGCCGCTCGCCCAGGTACCTGTCGCCGCCCTGGACGCGCGGGAGCTTGGTCATCTCCTCCTCGGCCCGCGCGAGCAGGGTCTCGCGCGCCGCCCCGAGCTTGGAGAGCAACGCCGCCACCGTGCCGTCGGTCTCATGAAGGAGCGCCACCAGCAGATGCTCGGGGTTCAGCTCCTGATGACCGTGCTCGCGGGCCAGCCGCTGGGCCCGCTCCAGGGCCTCCTGGGACTTGACCGTGTAGCGATCGCCCTGCATGGCTCGAACCCCTCCGGCCTGTTGGGCGAAGAGGCTAGCACAGCGTGGTTTCGGGGTAACGCAGGGGGCCGGCTACACCGCCCCGTCGAGGAACGGCCGGATGATCGGCATCGCGCGGGCGCCGAGAGCGGGATAGTGCTCCACCATCACCGCCGCCTCCATGAGCATCCTGAGGGTGGTGGTCTCGTTCTCGATGTGCTTCGCGAGCTCGAGGAGCGAGGCTCGGACCACCACGCGCTCGTCCTCCGGCACCCCGGCCGACTCGAGCGAGGTCGCGACCTTGCCGAGCGCCTTCGCGGCGGCGGCAGGATCGGAAGCGCTGTGGGTCGGGGCATCGGGGAGCGGAGGGAACTCGGCTCCGTCGGGCGGGGATGGATCGACTGGAAGCGCGGGTGTCGATGGGCTCGCGCCCGAAGTCGCCTCCGATCCGGTGGCCCCGGATCGCGGGGGATCATCGAACTTCACGAGACCGAGAGAGTCGGGAAACCTCGCGGCCTGAGCTCCCCGGTTCCCGGGCGCCGTAGCTCCCGCGGAGCGGACGACCTTGATCTGGGGCTTCCTCGCTACGCCCTCGCGAGGCTCGCCGCTCTGCCGGGGCCGCTCCGTCTTCGATGCGCGCCCTCGCGGCTTCCCTTCGGGGGGCAGCGGCTGGTCGATCTTCCAGTCGGCGAGCCCGAGCATGTCCTTGAGGCGCGGCTTCGACGGCTTGGCCGGGGGCCTTGCCGGACGTGCGGCGGCCTTCTGGCCGGCCGCTCGATCGCCGGGGCCGGAGGCGTGGGGCTCGCGACGCGACGTGGCGTGCGGCTCCCGCCGGCCGGCGGGATCAGGCTGGCGCCGCGAAGGTCCGTCGGTTTCGCGCCGGCCTGCCGAGCTTGGGTCCCGGCGATCGTGTCGCAGCCCGGTGGGCGGCTCGTCCCCCGCGGCGGCATGGGGCCGCCGTGCGGAAGACCCTGCCCGCGGCGAGTGCCCCGTCCCCCCGGTTCGAGCCGCTTCCCCGGGCCCGCGCGCGGGAGGCTCTTGAGACTCGGGAAGGCCGGCCCCCTCGCCGCTCGCGAGCACGCCCCGCAGATCGATCTCGGAGATCCACAGGTGCAAGAGCCTCCGGGCCTCGGCGAGGGCCTTCTCGTAGATCTCGCGAGACTCGCGCTCTTCGGCGCGCACCGACGGCGGCGTGAACGGGATCTTGCGGAATCGATGGAGCCGCTTGGGCTGCCTGGGCCAGATCCGCTGGATCACGGCGAGCGTGCTCTGTCGCCACTGCTTGAACGCGGGATCGCGAGCACCGGTGTTGCGAAGCTCGGCCAGCAGCTCGAGCTGGACCTCGAGCCACTCGCGCGCCTGTTCCGGACCGATCGGGCTCACCGCACCCCCCTGAGCGCCGCGGGGCCGCTACCAGTCCGAGAAGCGCTCCTCTTTCCAGGGATCGGCGTCGTTGTGGTAGCCGTTCTCCTCCCAGAATCCGGGGCGGTCGGCCGCGACCAGCTCGATCGCGCGCACCCACTTGGCGCTCTTCCAGAAGTAGCGGCGCGGCACGACCAGGCGAAGCGGCCAGCCATGCTCGGGGCTGAGGTCTGCTCCGTCGTGCTTGTCGGCGAGGAGAACGTCATCGTTCAGCAGCTCCTGAACGGGCAGGTTGGTCGTATACCCCTGCTCGGCGTGAATCACGGCATGCCGGGCATCGGGTTTCGGCGCCGCGCGCCGCAGCACTTCGCGGACCGCGACCCCTTCCCACAGGTTGTCGTAGCGTGACCAGCGGGTCACGCAATGGATGTCGCTCCGGACTCGAATCCGCGGCAGGGACCGGAACTCTTCGTGGGTCCAGCGCGCCGGATGCTCCACCAGGCCGAACACCTTGAAGTCCCATTTCGCGAGGTCGACGCGCGGGACCGGTCCGTGGTGCAGCACCGGCCACTTGTCGGTGAGGATCTGGCCGGGCGGAAGCCTCGGCTCCTGTCTCGGGCTTTCTCGGGTATCGGCAGGATCGGGCCGGGAATCCATGCGAGAAACCTGCTCCAGGGTGGGTTGTGGGCGGTCCGGCAGCGTGCAGTCTATACGAGGAAGGCCCCGGCGGGCAGCGCGCTCCCGTCGGCTCTGCAGGCTCGTTGATGTAGATTGTTCGGCCATGAATCGCATCTCCGTCGAGCTCGCGGCACTCGGCTTTCAGGCCCTCCTGACGGCGCTCCTGGCGCTGGTCTACGCGGGTTTGTGGCGCCAGCAGCGCCGCCCCTACTTCGCCACCTGGTCCCTGGCGTGGGCGGTCTACGCGGCGCGCCTGGCCTTCATCTCGGCCTACCTCGTCAGCCGGCACGACATCTGGCTGTTCGCCCATCAGGCCGCGACCGGGCTCACGGCGCTCCTCCTCCTCGGCGCGACGTTGCAATTCGCCCGCGGGCTCTCCTGGCGGGCGCGCTATGCGTGGCTCGGCGTCGCCGCCATCGTCTGGGCCTACGTCGCGATCTTCATCTTCCGCGACATGCGCGCCGCGGGGATCTCGGCCGCGCTCATGCTCTCGGCGGTCACCCTCCTCACCGGGGTGGTGTTCTGGAAGCACGCCGCGCGAACCCCTTCCACCGGATCCAGGGTGCTGGCCTGGACGTTTGCTCCGCGCGCTCGGGAACGGAGTGCTTTACGGCGTCTTTGCGGACGTGCTGTTCATCGTCGCCGCCGCGGTCGGCACGCTGTTCCTGGTGCTGAGCGACGGGCGGCGCGCCCTCGAGGAGCGCAGCCTCCAGCTCGAGCAGCTCACCCACCAGCTCCTGCGCGCCCAGGAGGACGAGCGGCGGCGCATCGCCCGCGAGCTCCACGACCAGGCCGGCCAGGTGCTGACCGCGGTCAAGATCGAGCTCGACCTCGAGGGACGCCGCGAGGCGAGCGAGATGGTGGGGCAGGCGCTCGCCCAGGTTCGCGACCTGAGCAATCTGCTGCGGCCCTCGGTGCTCGACCTGGGCCTGGTGCCGGCGCTGCGCGGTCTGGTCGAGGACTTCGGCCGCCGCACCCGCGTCGACGCCGCGCTCGAGATCGACGAGCCGCTCGCACCCTTCGGGCCGGAGCTCGAGGTGGCGCTCTTCCGCGTGGTGCAGGAGGCGCTCACCAACGTGGCCCGCCACGCCGCGGCGGGCCGGGTCGATGTGAGGGTCGGGGTCGAGAACGGCAGCGTGCGCCTGGCCGTCGAGGACGACGGTCGCGGCTTCGCCGGCGAGCCCACGCCGCACCTCGGGCTGCTCGGGATCCGCGAGCGTGTCACCGCCCTGGGAGGAGCACTGGCGATCGAGAGCGCCCCGGGCCAAGGGTTCCGGCTGGAGGCCACCATCCCGACGGGAGCGGTCGCGTGAGCGCGTCGTCTCGTCGCGAAATCCGCGCCGCACGATCCGTCGTCGCGGCCCACCCGGGGCATCGGGCGCGGTGAAGCCAACGGCCAGGATGCGGGTGGTGCTCGCCGACGACCACACTCTGGTGCGCGCCGGCGTGCGGCGCATCCTCGAGTCCCAGCCCGGCGTCTCGGTGGTGGCCGAGGTGGCCGACGGAGACGCGGCGCTGAGCGCGCTGCGCGAGACGCACGCCGATGTCCTGGTGCTCGATCTCGCCATGCCGGGGCGCGACGGCTTCGAGGTGCTGGGAATGGCCAAGGGGCTGGCCCCGGGCCTCAAGGTGCTGGTGCTCACCATGCACGCCGACCCCGAGTACGTCGAGCGCGCCGTCCAGGGAGGCGCCGACGGCTATCTGCTCAAGGACTCCGCGGTTCAGGATCTGGTCGCCGGGCTCGAGGCCGTGATGGCCGGGCGTGCCTACTACAGCCCCGCCGTCCAGCGCGCGCTGTCCGACATGGTGCGCCGCCCGGCGAGGGAGCCACGGCCCCTCGACCTCCTCACCGAGCGTGAGCGCATGGTGCTCAAGCTCGTCGCCGAGGGACACCCCACCAAGGAGATCGCCTCCCGGCTCGGAATCAGCGCGCGCACGGTCGAGTCGCACCGGGCGAACCTGATGCGCAAGCTCGAGCTGCGCTCGGTGGCCCGGCTCACCCAGTTCGCCATCCGCGAGGGCCTGATCGAGCCTCCGTAGTTTCACCGAGGCGCGCTCGGCGTAGTTGCGGATGGTGCGGCGCTGCGCCGGGAAATTAGGTTGTCGTGTCATGAGGCGAGTGGCGGGCAGCTTGCTGGCGCTGGCTTACTGTGCCCTTTTCCACGCGCCGGCCGCCCGCTGCGACGAGCCCGATTCGGCTCGCGTCGCTCGGCCCGACACCGCCCGGGCCGCCGACCCCGACTCGGTCAGGATCATGCCCGCCGACTCGACGCGCACCACCCTGGCCGACACCACCCGCGCCGCCCCGCGGAACTCCGTTCACGTCGCCCCCCTGAGCTCGTCGGGAGCGAGCCGGCCCGACACCACGGCCATCGGCCGCGGGATGCGGGACACGGTCACGGTGCTCCCGCCGGTGCGGGTCGAGGGCCCTCGCGCGGCCGCCCCCACGCGCTCCACCGCGACCGTGACGCGGCTCGAGCGATCCCGTCTCACCCGCTTCCTTCCTTCCCGGACCGGCGACGCGCTCCTCTCCGTCCCGGGTCTCGAGCTGGTCAAGACCGGTCCCTGGGCCTCGAGCATCTCGCTCCGGGGACTGGCCGGGGACCGCGTGCTCCTGATGGTGGACGGGGTGAGGCTCAACGGGGTGCGGGGGCACGGCGCCCAGACCTCGCTCCTGGCCCTCGACGACCTCGAGGAGGTCGAGGTCATGTCCGGCTCGAACAGCACCCTCTACGGCTCGGACGCGCTCGGCGGCGCGATCGACTTCGTCACGCAGCGGAACTTGTTCGCCGACCGGCTCGCCAGCTCGGCCGTCGCTTCGGCACGCGCCGCCGCTCCCGGCGACGACTACGGAGAAACCGTCCGGGCCCGGCTCGGCGGCCGGCACTTCGGATTCGAGGCGGCCGGGAGGCTCGGCAATCTGCGCGCGCTCACGACCCCGCAGGGCGAGATCCCGAGGAGCGGCGACCGCGAGGCGAGCGGCATGGCGCGGGGTGCCGCCCGCTGGGGTAGCTTCGTGCTCGATTACAGTCACCGCTACACCGCCGCGCACGACGTGGGGCTCCCCGCGTTCGCTAGCTCGTCCGGCTCCTCCGGGGTCTACCCGCTGCAGAGCCTGGAGCTCGATCGCCTCGAGCTGAGCGGCGGGCCATCGTCGTTCCTGAACAGCGCCCGGCTGCTCGCCGTGAACCTGGGCAACCGCTCGGACTTCACCGAGACCACGGTCGACAGCGTGTTCGTGCGCGGCCACTTCGTGGCGACCCGGGCGGACGTCGCAGCCGACCGGGTGCACACCCGGGCGCGCAGCCTAGAGCCCGTGGTCGAGCTCCGCGGCCCAGGCCACCTCCGGCTGCTCGCCGCCCTTCGAGAAGAGAAGGCACACGGCCCGCGGCAGACCGACATCACCCTTCGCGACAACTCGGGCGCCGTGACGGCGCACTCGATCGGTCAGGGCGAGAGCGTTCCACGCGCGCGCCGCGATTCCTGGGCGATCGGGGCGATGGCCTCCGAGACGCTGCTCACAATGAGGCTCGAGGCGGGTGCGCGCTACGACGCCCTGCGCTCGCGCACCGACTCGTCGGCGCTCAGCACCGTGTCGTCGCAGGACGTCTCCGACCATCACACCAGCGTCGAGGGCGGACTCTCCCGCGCGCTCGGTCCCCTAGAGCCCTACGTCCACGTCGCCACCGGTTTTCGCGCCCCCAACCTCGACGAGCGCTACTTCGACGACTACATCCACGGCGGCCTCCGGCTCTTCGGCAATCCCGGGCTGCGGCCGGAGCGGAGCGTGACCTACGAGGCCGGAGTGCGCGCCGCCGAGGATCGGCTCGACTGGGTGCGGAGCGCGAGGATCTCGGCCTATCGCTCCGACGTCGAGGACCTCATCAGCTTCCACTACGTGGGGGCTCTCTACCTGATCCCGCGCTTCCAGTACGTGAACGTCCGGCGCGCCCGGATCGAGGGGATCGAAACGATGATCGATCTGCGCCTCGGCCCGGTCGGCGCCGCGCTGAGCGTCGACCTGCCGCGTGGCATCGACCGGGAGACCGGCCAGCGGCTGAGCGACGCCGGTGCGCCGCGCGGGGTGCTCGACCTGGCGGTCTCGGTGCCGCGGCTGCTGCCTCAGGGCACGCTCGCGGCGCGCCTGCGGTGGAATGGCGCCGTGCGCGACGTCGATACCACGCTCGCGCGTCTCGCCTTCTCGACCGTCGAGCTCGAGGCGGCGAGCGTGATCGGCGGGGTGCGCGCCGTGCTGGCGATCCGCAACCTGGGAAATGTCTCGTATCGCGAGCCGCTGAGCCTGATCCCCGAGCCGGGGCGGACCGTCGCGCTGTCGCTGCGCCGCAGCTTCGACTTCCCGCTCGGCGGCCCGGGCGCCGGGGAGGCGCGATGAAGCCCCGTCTCCTCGCCGCGGCCCTCGGCGTCGTCCTGGCGATCGGCGCCGAGGCCGAGGCGCTCGCGCGCACCGGGCCCAATCCCGATGGGCGGCCGGGCCCGGTGCTGGTCAGCGAGCGGCGGGGCTTCTCGACGATGGCCACGCAGGGCGTGGTCGGCGCCGCCGGTACGCCGCGCAGCCCCGCCACCGCAAGCCTCGCGCCGGTGCCCCGAATCATCGACTTCTCTCCCGCCCCACTGCCGGCCGGCGCGGTTCAGATCGATTCGACCCAGTACGATCTTCAGGACCTGGGCTCGCTCGGGACGCGTCTCGTCATCGGTCCGGACGGCCGGGTCCATGCCACCTGGGAAGATGACTTCTGCGAGTACGAGCCCAATGGCTGCCCGCCCGACACCACGCCTCTCCCGATCCCGCAGCGCGGCATGGGGTACGCCTACCGAAACGCCTCGGGCACCTGGATCAACCTCGGCAAGGTGGAGCAGCCCTCGATCCGCTGTTCGCAGTGCAGCGCCGCCGACGAAGCAGGCGGCTTCGGCACCCTCTCGGTCACGCCCGGCGGGCTGGCAGCGATCGCGCAGCACATGAACGAGGACGGCTGCGACCTGCGCGGCGACTTCTATCTCGAGACCTCGGTCGGTGGCCCGGCCTGGACCGCCTACCTCACCCCGATCAGCGACTACCTCTTTCCTCAGGTGGTGGCGCTCCCGAACGGCTCGTTCGTCGTCCTCGGGGAAACGATCCGGGTCACCTCGGGTTGCACGCACTGCGGCGTCAGCGATTTCGCGGTCTCCCGCCTCGCCGCGGCGGGCGCGTCGTTCGTCTGCGCGACCGGCTGTCAGTGCGGCGCGTGGACCTCGGTGGTCTCGACGTCGATCTTCCGCAACGGCTACCCGGGATTCCCCTGCCTCGCGGCGGCCTCGAATGGCCGGGTCGGCATCGCGGTCACCGACTTCGGCGGGAACGTGCGGCTGATCGAATCCTCGGACGGCACGTTCAACGGCGGAACGATCACGATTCGCAACCTGACCAACAACACCGACGCCACGGCCACCGCCAGCGACTCGACCTCGACCCAGTACCGTCCCTACATCCACTGCCACCTCGCCTACAACGACACCACGCCCAACGTGGTGTGGAGCGAGCTCCAGGCGCGGCGCAGCGGCTCGACGCTCGAGTTCTACGACTGGCGCAGCCGGATCCGCCACTGGAGCCCCGATCGTGGAATCACCACCGTCAAGCAGGTGGCGAGCGGGGAGGCGGACAGCTACGACAACGTAGACCTCGGGCTGCACGGGCCGCTGGCGGGCTTCAACACCCTCTCGGTCGACTGGCCGCAGGTGGGCTTCTCGGCCGACGGCCGCGAGACCTATGTCGTGTGGGAGCGGTTCCTGGACGCCCAGGTCGATCCCACCGCCGACGAGGGACTCCCGGGAATCTGCACCGGCACCGGCTTCGGCGACATCATGGCGAGCGTGACGCGCGCGAACGAGACGTGGTCGGCGCCCCAGAATCTCACCAGCACGCCGACCACCGACGAGCGCTACGTCTCTATCGCCTCGCGCAACGCGGGCGGCATCGCGCACATCCTGTTCCAGGCTTCGGCGACGAACCAAGCGGGTGTGGTCCAGGCCCAGGACCGCGGCACGTCGGGTCCACTCCTGGTGCGGCGCATCGCTTACCTGGAGCGGGCGCTCACGGGAAGCCTCGTCGCGGTCGGTGCCCGGGGCCCCGCGGGAGCGCCGGTGCTTCGTTCGTGGCCCAACCCGGCGCGCGGCCGGGTAGGGTTCCAAGCTCCGGTTTCGGGCCCCGAACGGGGTGGAAGCCGCGCGGTGCGGGTGTTCTCGGTCGACGGGCGTCTCATGGCGCGCCTGCCGCTCTCCGGCGAAGGGCTGGCATGGTGGGATGGCCGCGATCGCGCCGGCGGGACGGCCGCGGCCGGAGTCTACCTGGCGCGGCTGGAAGGTAGTCGCTCGCAGCCGGTGAAGTTCCTGATGCTCAAGTAGGAGAAGGCGAACCCATCACGCAAGGAGTCCCCATGAAGACGCTTCGACGGTTCACGACCCCGGTGCTCGCACTGGCCCTCGCCGCGTCCGCGTCCGCCGCTCCGCTGCGCCAGGAGCACGTGACCAACGGCAGCCTGGATCTGGTGTGGGCACCCGGCTTCGGCGTCTCGAACAACATGAAGCCGCTCACCCTCACCATCGGTCCCGACAGCGCCGGCTACGACAACCCGTCGGGAGACCACACCGTGGCCTGCGCCACGAACTCGATGGCGCCGGACAGCGGCGGGATCATCCTGACTTGCACCGAGCCCGCCGGGCTCTCCAACTATGTCTGGGAAGGCTACATGTTCACCGGCGCCGGCAACACCCGGCGGGGGCTGGTGGTGCGCGCCGACCCGAACAACGGCTTCGCCTCGTGCTACCAGTTCGTGATCCAGTCGGGGCTCTTCCAGCTCAACTTCCGCAAGCTCGTCAACGGCAACCCGACCACGCTCGCCACCTGGTTCGCGGACATCCTGCCGGGCGGACCGCCCAGCACGAACTCGTGGCATCACATGAAAGTGGTGGCCTCGGGCTCCAATTTCCGCTGCTTCTGGGACGACTTCCAGCTCACCAGCGCCCCGATCGTGGACACCGACCTCCCGAGCGGCTGGGTCGGCTGCTACAACTTCCGCTTCGACCTCGGCAACATCCCGGTCTACTTCGACGACCTGATCCTGGATGGGGACGTGGCCACGGCAGCCACCCGCTACACGTGGGGAGAGCTCAAGGCGCGTTACGCGAGATGATCGGCAGGGCCCCGTCCGCGGGGCCCGGGGCGAGAGGGCGGGCTCCGGCCGGCTCGCCCAGCGTCCGGTAACGGAAGCCGTCCCCGCTCCGCCAGCGCACCCGGCCCTCCGGGGTCGTCTTGCGCGCGTAGCGAACGATGAGGTCGATCGCCTGCCGCAGCGTTTCCTCGCCGGCGGCGCCGCACACCAGCGCGCTCGGCCCGCTGAAGTCCACCGGCTCCACCAGCCAGCGCCCCCGGCTCTCGAACCTGGGGAGGCGCCGGTTCTCGTCGGCGTTGCGTCCGAGCACGATCTTGAGCGCGGGCGAGATCCGGAGATGCCGGCCGAGCCGCAGGAGCTCCACATCTTCGAGCGAGGTCTCGTGCTCCTCGGTGTGATCGAACAGGTCGCGGAGGCGGCCCGCGAAGGCGGGATCGGTGAGCAGGCATCCACCGCCCGGTGACTGGTAGCTCCTGAGACCGTAGCGCTCGGCGAGCGCGAGTTGCTCGCGGCGCGAGCGTCCGAAGATGCCGAGCAGGCGCGTGCGGTCCACCCAGCCGAGGCGCTCCGGCTCGGTCTCGGGAAGCACCTGGGCCGAGAGCGGCCGCAGGATCCATCCCTCGAGCCCGGACTCGCGGTCGATGGTGGCCATGCTGGGGCGCGTCTGGGACATGGGACGCTGGCCCAGGACCTCGCCGGTGAACAGGAAGCGCGCGTCGTACTCCTCGAGGTAGGGCCGGCCGAGATGGAACATGAACACGCGGCAATCGATGCACGGGTTCATGTTCCTGCCGTAGCCGAATCGCGGGTGGCGAAGCAGCCGGAGGTACTCCTCCCCCTTCGGCCGCACCTCGAGCCGGATCCCGAGCTCTCGCGCCACCTCTCTCACCTCGGTCCGGCACGCCGTGGGCGACTCCAGGTGGACGCCGATCACCTCGATGCCCTGCTCGATCAGGAGCCTCGCCGCCAAGGCGCTGTCAAGGCCGCCCGAGAGGAGACCGACCGCTCGGACATTTTTCACGGACTGGACCAAGGACACCGATTCCTCCAGGGCTCGAGAGCGATTGCGGCTCGCCGGGCACGGACACTAGCCCGAACCGCTCATGAGCCGCCAGTCGGGACCGCGGGCGGCCCGCCGGAGTGGGTGGGGCCGGCTCCCGGCTCGGACGTCCCCGCCGGTGATTCATCTGATAGATGTGATAGACGCCATGGGTCGCGCCGATACTCCGGGGGCAGCCGGAACGAAATACCGCCTGCGGTCGAGTCGATAGTCCCCGCTTGACCTGGCGCGCGATCGGGTCGAGCATCGGGCCGTCCACGCTTTTCGCGCTGGAACTCGAGGTTCCCATGAAGAATCGTCGGGGCCGGCGAGCCGGGCGACACTGGCTCATCCTTCCACCCCTCGCTCTAGGCCTTCCTCGTCACTGGTCGGCGTCTTCGACCGGCGGCACGTCGCGGGGCACCGAGGACCACGGGCTCCAGGCGCTGTTCGAGCTGACCGCCGACCCCGTGCTGGTGCTCGATCAGAGCCACATCATCCTCGACGCCAACCCTGCCGCCGCGCGTTATCTGACCCGCCACGCGGGCGCGCTGCGCGGCGTCTCGGTCCTGGAAGTCGACCTGCTCGCCCGGCTGCTCACGGCCGGGAGCATCCTGCAGCGAGTGAAGACCGACCCGACTCCGGTCTCGGACGAGATCTCGATCGGCGACTCGGAGGGCCGCCCCCTCCAGTGTCGTATCGAGGCGATCTCGATCGGGGGCGGCCGCACGCTCCTCCACATCCAGGACACCTCGGTAGTGCTGCACACGCAGAGCGCGCTGCGCGCGGTGGAGCAGCTCCACGACGCGCTGTTCCAGGCCCTGCCGGCCGTGGCCTGGACCATGGCGCTCCCCGAGGAGCGGCTGCTCGAGATCAGTCCGCTGGTCGAGCGCCTGTTCGGCTACCAGCCCGCGGCGTTCCGCCCGCAGCCCGAGCTGTGGGACGAGCTGGTGCATCCCGCCGACCGCGAACGGGTGCGGGCCGAGTTCCGCAAGGGACTCGGAGCCGGGCGCCCCTTCGAGATCCATTTCACCGGCATGCATCGCGATCACCGGGACCTCCCCCATCTGGTCAACCGCGTGGTGCCGGTGGCCGACGAGCGCGGCTTCCTGGACCGCTGCGAGGGCTTCATCGAGGACCAGCGCGCCCAGCGCCATCTCGAGGTGGAGCTGCGCGCCACCGAGTCCAACCTGCGGCACACCCTGGACTCGATTTCCTCGGGCGTGCTGGTGGTGCGCCCCGGCCCGCGCGGCGTGGAGGTGGTGCTGTGCAACCGGCGCCTCGCCGACCTGCTGCGCCTCGACGAGCCGCTCCAGCGCGGCACCCTGCTGTCTCACGCGCCCGAGGCGGCGCGCGAGATCGTATGCGGCGGCCAGTCGGAATTCGAGCGGCGGGTCACTTCGGATGAGACCCGCGACGAGATCGCCGAGCTCAGGGATCCCCACCGCGTGCTGCGCCGCTACGCCGCGCCGGTGCGCGGCGCCGACGGCGGCGTGGTCGGCCGCATCATCACGGTCGAGGACGTGACCTCGTCGTGGCTCATGCACCGGCGCCTCACCCACGCCCAGAAGATGGAGAGCATGGGGCGGCTCGCCGGCGGCGTGGCGCACGACTTCAACAACCTGCTCGGCACGGTGATGGGCTTCGGCTCGCTGCTGCTGGAGCAGACCCCCGAGGGCGATCCCCGGCGCGAGCCGCTGCTCGAGATCGTGCATGCGGCCGACCGGGCCTCGCGCCTCACCGGGGCGCTCCTCACCTTCAGCCGCAGCGCCCGCTTCGAGCGCCTGCCGGTGCAGCTCAACCGCGTGATCGAGGATTCGTATCAGCTGCTGCGCAGCACGCTCGAGCCCTCGGTGGCGCTCGAGCTCAAGCTCGATCCCGCGCTCCCGCCGATGCTCGGCGACGCGCTGCTGCTGCAGCAGATCGTGGTCAATCTGGTGCAGGAGGTGCGGGACCGCCTGGGCGCCGGCGGGACGCTCCGCATCAGCACGAGGGTCGAGAAGCAGAAGGGAGTCCCCGACGAGGCGGGC
>VBOT01000011.1 GCA_005893225.1 Candidatus Eiseniibacteriota bacterium | reverse complement strand
TGAGCTCACTCGAAAGGCCCTCCCTGGCATCTGAAGGTTGACTGAACAACTCCTTCTTAGCCGCTCTGGGCGGGCCTTTCGAGCTCTTTCTCTCTCCTCAGCTATGAAATCGCGCTTGTCTGGGGTCTAGACCTGACCACGTCGCGAGATGAAGTCCTCTCTGGCCCCCGCGGGGCTCATCGCTAATGAAGAGGTCAGCCCCCGATTCGCCTCACCAGCCTTGTCTGTCGCAACAGGTTCCGACGCAGTCCTCGTCTGGGCTTCGGGCAGTGTGGCGCTGACTGTGGCGCTCTGTTGTGGGGGTGGCAACGCAGGGGCCACTCCGCTTGGGGCCCACACGGCTCGATCCGGGGCTGGGGGTGGTTGGCCCCTTCAGTCCTTCGCAGGTCGCTTCTCGGGATCCAGCATCTGCTGGATGGGAATCCCCCAGCGAGCGGCCTCGGCGAGGATTTGCGCGGCGCGGCGCGGGTTGCCCGCGAGCTGGTAGGCCCCCATGGCATAGCGTCGAGCCTGGGCGTCGCCGGGAGCGAGCCTCACGCAGCGCTCGAACGCCGCCGCCGCCCCCGGGTAGTCGCGAAGCGCCACGCAGGCGAGCCCCAGGTTCTCGAGGTGCTCGGGATTGCCGGGCTCCATCTCGGCCGCGCGGCGATACAGGTCCCGCGCTTCCCCGTAGCGATGCTGCCTCTGGCGGGCGGTGGCCAGCCGGGCGAAACTCCAGCCGGTCGGTCTCTGGAGCCTCATCGCGAGCTCGCATTCGCGATAGGAGTGCTCGTAGTCGCCGAGCTCGAAATAGGCGGTGGAAGCCAGCGTGGCGACCGCCGGATCCAGGACGCCTGCCCGCTCGAGCGCCAGGAGTCGATCGAGCGCTTCCCGGTGGTGCTTCATGCTCACGAGCTCGGCGGCGGCGAAGACCTGGGCCTCGGGGCTGCCGGGGCGCCGCTGGACATAGCGGAGCACCGTCCGCTCCAGGGCGGCGTCCATCGCCAGCGAGTCGAGCGGCGTATCGGTGATCCGGTAGACGGCGTAGAAGTGGCCGCGCCCAGAGGACCAATACGTCACCTGCTCGAGGCCCGGGAGCGACACGCCCGAGTCGCTGAGGACCGCGTACTCGGGCCTCAGGATCTGCTCGATCGGGGAGTAGAAGAGATGGTGAGTTCCCGACGCACGAGCCCTCGAGATCAGGTCGATGAGCGAGCCGGAGGGCGGGAAGGGAACCTGCTGCATTCCGGCGAAGTAGGCGACGTGGGGTTTCCGCGCCATGATCCTATCGCCGCCGAGTCCGGCGGCCGCGAGGCGCTCGCCGGCGAGCCGCGCTTCGTGAGGGGCGTCGGCCAGATTCTTTTCGAGCTGCTGGAAGCCGAACCAGGCCGAGGGGAGAAGCAAGGCCGCCGCGAGCGCGGGGAACCAGGAGCGGGGCGGCGCAGCGCCGGCGGCAATCACCTTCGGGATCCATCGGCCCAGCATTCGCGGCAGCTCCGATAGCAGAGCTCCCGCTCCCGCGAGGTAAAAGGGCAGCAGGTAGAGCGAGAAGCGCGACGAGTAGAAGACCGGGGCCAGCGCCAGCGCGCAGAGCCCGGCGTGGATTCCCGCCTGCCAGGAATCGCGGCGGCGAAGCCACAGGATCAACCCCGGAGCCGCGATCACGCCGATCCACAGCGGTACCAGCTCGTGGAGATCGGCAACCAAGTGATCGCCCAGGTTCCAGGCGGTGCGGGCCACGGCGCCGATGGGGTCGAAGGCGATCACGTCGCCCAAGGAGTGGAACCTCGAGCCGATCTGTGCCTCGAAGAGATCCCACGGCATGTCACGGCCGTAAAGCTCGTAGGCGACGTTGAGATAGTTGTTGTTGTGCAGCGCATGGCCGATCGCGCTGGGGTCGAGGGCGAGCCACGCCGCGAGGGGAAGCGCGACTCCGGCGGCATAGGAAGCGAGGCGGCGCAGAGGTTCGCGGCGCCCGAGCAGCACGAATGCCGCCGCGGGGACCAGGAACGCCGCGTTGTAGCGCATCAGGGTCGCGTATCCGGCCGCGAGGCCCGACAGGAACAGCCAGCGCGAAGACCCGGTCCGCAGCGCCCACCAGGTGGCCGCCAGCGCGACGGCAAGGGTGGGGGCATCGGTGCCGGCCTCGATGGCGTAGCGAATAAAGGTGGGGTTGAAGAGCATCCCGCCCAGGACGAACAGGGAGATCGCGGGGCCGGCGAAGGACCTCGCGATCAGGAAGGCCAGCCAGGCGGCGCATCCCGAGGCCAGCACGCTCAGCAGCCGGGCGGCCAGGAAGGAGTCGCCGCGACACGGTCCGGCCGCGGCGGCCAGGAGCAGCGGGTAGCCCGGCCCCTTGTAGCTGTAGTGCCCGTCCGCGAGGTGGCCGGCCGCGAGGTCACGCGCCGCCGGGATGTACTCGCCGACGAGATCGGTCTCGACGAAGTAGAGCGGGGTGGGATGGAGCTTCACCGTCACGGCCAGGAGCACGACCGTGTAGAGAACGACCGCGCCGATCGCCCAACGCTCGAGTGTCGAGGCCGTCATCGGTCGAGCGGGGAGCCGGCGCCCCGATGAGTCGTCGAGGAAGGCATGGCCCAGTTCTCGGCATCTCGACCGGCGGCCTGCAGGAGGCTTTGGCGGCATATCCCGAAGGGAGCGCGGCCATCTCCGCTTCTCGCCGCGGTACACTGAGGGCGATGCGGAACCGAGTCCCCGGAGGGTCGAGTCTCGTCCTGCTTGGCCGCCTGGCCCCAATGGGCCTGGGCCCGATCCTTCTTGCTCTCGCGCTACTCGCCCGGGCGTCTTCCGCCTCGTGCCTCCTCGACCCCAGCGATAGGTACGATCCGCGCGCCGAGATACCCAGCGGGCCGTTCAAGGGGAGATGTCTCGATACGCGCGAACTCCGCTCGCTGCGCGTGGTGTCGCGGGGCGAAGCGGAGGCGCGAGGGCTTGCGGCGCGGCCGGGGCTTCTCTACCTCGCCAATGTCCGGCACGCCGATCGGTTCTGGCTCGCCGCCGTGGACCCCGGAGCGGTCGAGGCGGCGATCGTCCAGATCGAGTTCTTCCCGGCGATCGTTCCGGCCGCCCACACCCAGCTTCGCTTTCGGTTCGCGCCCGGGCGGCAGCCCGTGCTCGTCCCGCAGCGCGGCGGCGCCCCCAAAGACCGGGTCCGGCTCCGCGATCTCGTCTACTCGGTCGAGGCGGTTCCGGTGGTGGGCGGCGACCCCTACGACCTGGTGAAGGGGATGGAAGACCATTTCGGCACCGCCTACCGGATGGTCTCGCTGTCGGACCGCTACCGGCGGATGGTGGTGACCGACCATCATCGCGTGATCCAGCTCCGGCTCAAGCTCACGCCCCGGGAGCGGCGCGAGCTGTTCGTGCACGCGGTGCGTCTGGGCGACCGCTCGGGGATGAAGCTCATGTACCACACGCTCGCCCGCAACTGCACCACCGAGCTGGTGAGAGCGATCGATCAGACGGTGGCCTATTCCCCGTGGCGCTCGGCGGTCAAGAACGCCACCTTCTTCATGTGCTCGATCCCGACCGAGCTTCCTCACACGCTGCGCATCCGCGGCCTGCTCGCGGATGGGGCGGGGAGCCGGATGCCGGACCTCGATCGCGAGATGGAGGGGAAGCGGTAGGGAGCGGCGTGGCCCGGCACAACCGCTTCGAGACGCGACCGGTCAGCGAAGGCGGGCGCGCGGTCGCAGCGATCCGCGATCGAAGCCCGGCGGGAAGCCATCGGGAAAGCGGGCGTACTTGTAGAGCCACTCGAGGCGGCCGGACGAGGTGATCACGCGCCGGTGCTCATAGTCAGCGGTGGCCACCGTGCTCCCTCCCTCGTAGGCCCAGACCCGCGCGAAGGCCCGTGCGGCGATCGGAACCCCAACGAGAGTGGAATCCGACAGCACGAACAGGCTGTCGTGCTCAACGGCCACCAACTCGCCCCGGACGTCGAGGCGGTGCCCGTGGATCCAGTACGAGACTTCGGTCCACGCGCCGTAGGGATCGCTGCCCACCTCGCCGAGACGAGGGAGCCAGCCGCGCGGCGCGGGCGACAGGGCGCACGACGTGAGCGCCGCGGCCAGCGCGCAGCCCAGCACGACCGCGCCCCTACGGCGTCGCATAGCGGCTCCCCCAGAACATGCCCTCCATCCTCGCCTCGCGTCGCTTGAACTCCGGTGCCAGTGCCCGCAGCGTGCCTCGCGGATCGAGGAACGCGCGCGCCGCGAGCGCGGGGTTCTCCTCGGCGAGCCACTCCTCGCGCATCCACTCGAGGTAGTAGCCCCGGCTCTCGAGGAACAGTTCGTAGCGCTCCGGCCGGGGCGGAAGCCGGAACGAGAGCGTGTAGGCGTCGCCCCTCAGGGTCGTGAGCGAGCGACCCGGATCGAGCAAGCTGGCCCGCGCGTCCTCGTCCGGGACGCCGCCGCGCAGCACCCGCTCCGGATCGAGCCTCACGGGTTCCACGCGTTGCCCGAGGCGCGCGAGCCCCACCCAGTCGAGGCGCCAGAGCCCGCGGGTCATGCGCAGGCGGATCTCGAGCGGGCGGTGGGGCCGGGCATGGCTCCCGCTCGCGGGGTCAGCGGCCCGGGGACCCGCCACCGCGGGCGGCAGCGGGACGACGTTCACGTCGGTCGCGAGCGGGCCGGTCTCGAAGTGCTCGCCGGCCTTCCGCCACACGCCCGAGGAGTCCTTTGCCCACACCTCGATGCCGCCCAACTCGCGGCCGATCCCGCTCGAGCGCTGGCGCGCGAGACTGTCCCCGCGCTCCAGCGCCGCGATCCACGTGCCGGCGGAACGACCCATGTAAGCCAGCGTCTGGTAGAAGAGGAAGGTGGTGAGGAGCGACTGCCGCGCCGCGAGAACGACGCCGAGATCTCCCGCTGGCGGGTCCGCGAAGACCAGGTCGATCGTCTCCCGGGTCGCGAGGTCGGTCGAGTCGGCGAGGCTCCAGCGCTCGATCCCGTCGAATTCCCGGAGCGCCGTGGCACAGTCCCCCTCGGGCGCCGTGGCGCTGGCGGGCTCGATCAGCGCACGGGCCTCGCGGAACTCGCCCGCCCCGGTCTTGAACACCCGTCCCCCCTCGGGCCGCGGCGCGGCGAGCAACTGCACCCGGTCCACCACGTGGGTCTCGAGCCCCTCGTTGCGCATCCCGACGTCGAGCGTGCCCTCGGTCGGGCGCACGCGATACAGCGCATCGATGTCGGTCGCCGCGAGGGAGGGCGCGACGCTGCTGGAGAACCCCTCGGCGACCAGCGCCGGCCGCCCGGCCTCCGTGACGTAGAAGGTGGGGCAGGAGCCGAAGCATGCCTTGGGATCGAGCGCGCAGCCAATGGCGATGATCGCCAGCGTGACACCGAAGACAATGGCGAGCGCCGAGATGACGGGCGGGAGCTCGTTCACCTCCACGTTGGTCTCGAACAGGGCGACCGAGTCGAGGGGCGCGGCGACGGCTCCGGCCCGGATCACGTCGCGGTTCGGGTCCAGGAGCTCGCCGCTGCCCATGACTTGGGTCCGAGAGGGGGAGAGCACCCAGCGGTCGAACACGCACAGGCGGCCGTCGCGCAGATGAGCCTTGAGATAGGGCGAACGGTGGTCGAGCGTGTGGAAGCGCTCGGGCGGCGTCAGCTCGCGCTTGAGGCTCGCCACGCACCCGGGGACGAGCAGCGCGATCACGAGTGAGGCAGCCAGCGGGCCTCTGAGCGGGTTCATGCTCGGCATCCTCGGAATACGCGAGAACCGTTAGTGATACCCCGCGGACGGCCGGGGGTTCACGAAAAGCCGGCGCAAGGCAGCTAGGCCGCCGCCTTCATGGCCTCGACCAGCCGCGCGACCACGCCCTTGGCGTCGCCGAACAGCATGAGCGTACGGGGATCGTAATAGATCGGATTGTCAATCCCTGCGAACCCAGGATTGAGGCTGCGCTTGATCACGATCACGTGCTGCGCCTTGTCGGCGTCGAGGATCGGCATGCCGTAGATCGGGCTCTGGCGGTCGGTGCGCGCCGCCGGGTTCACCACGTCGTTGGCGCCGATCACCAGCGCCACGTCGGTGTGCTCGAACTCGGGGTTGATCTGATCGAGGTCGAAGAGCTGATCGTAGGGTACGTTGGCCTCCGCCAGCAGCACGTTCATGTGCCCGGGCATGCGGCCGGCCACGGGGTGGATCGCGTACTTGACCTCGACGCCTCTCTGGGCGAGCTGGTCGGCCAGCTCGCGCACCGCATGCTGGGCCTGGGCCACCGCCATGCCGTAGCCGGGAACCACGATCAGCGACTGGATGTTGGAAAGCAGCACCGCGGCATCGTCCACGCCGATCTCGCGCACCGGCTTGGCGGCCGCGCTTCCCGGCGCGCCGGGCGCCGCCACGGGGCCCGCCCCGACCCCGGCGAACAGCACGTTGGCGAGCGAGCGGTTCATGGCCTTGCACATCAGCGTGGTGAGCAAGGTGCCCGAGGCCCCAACCAGCGTGCCGCTGATGATGAGAGCGTTGTTGGTGAGCGCGAACCCGGTGGCAGCGACGGCGAGGCCGGTGAACGAGTTGAGCAGCGAGATCACCACCGGCATGTCGGCGCCGCCGATCGGGATCACCATCAGCACCCCGAACAGCAACGCCTCGATCAGCAAGGCGAGGAACCACGTGCTGCCGCCCCGTGCCGCGATCCCGGCCACGGTGGCCAGGATGGCGAAGAACAGCACTCCGTTGATCACCTTTTGGAGCGGCGAGGTGATGGCGCGCTCGGAGATGATGCCCTGGAGCTTGCCGAACGCCACCAGGCTGCCGCTGAACGACAGCGAGCCGATGATGCAGCCGAGGATGGTGGAGGCGACCGCGGTCCCCGACAGGCGCTCGCCGTGGAACGCGGCGTGCAGGAAGTCGCCGGTCGAGATGAGCGCCGCCGCTCCGCCCCCGAAGCCGTTGAGGAGCGCCACCATCTGGGGCATCTGCGTCATCTGCACCCAGCGCGCGCCGGCGGTGCCGAGCGCGGCCCCGATCACGATCCCGGCGACGATGAGCCCCTGGTTGTGGAACCCGCCGCCCGGCATCCACAGGACGCCGAGGGTGGCGGCGGTGGCCACCGCCATGCCGATCGCCGCCATCAGGTTGCCGCGACGGGCGCGGGCGGGGGAGCTCAGGAACTTGAGCCCGACGATGAAGAGGACCGCCGAGGCCAGGTAGGCCAGCTGGAAGACCGTGGGGAGCGCCCGGGTCTCGCTCACCGCTTGTCCCGCGGCTTCTTCTTGAACATCTCGAGCATCCGGTCGGTGACCACGAAGCCTCCGAAGAGATTCATGGCCCCGAACACCACGGCGGTGAATCCGAGCGCCACCAGCACCGGCGTGTCGGCCGTGCCGAGCACCAGCACGCCGCCCAGCATGACGATGCCGTGGATGGCGTTGGTGCCCGACATGAGCGGGGTGTGAAGCACCACCGGAACCTTGGAGATCACCTCGAAGCCCACGAACACGGCCAGTACGAACACGTAGAGCTGGTTGATGGCCGTGGCACTCATGTCGCGCTCTTGGCCGTGGCGCCGGCGAGCGCGCCGGCCGTGACGCCACGGCTGTCGCTCGGCGCCGGGGCGGCCCCGCCCTTGAGCACGCGCCCCTGGTGGGTGACGCAGCTCTCGCGGACGATCTCGTCGTTGAAGTCCAGGGCCAGGGCCCCGTCCTTCACCAGGTTCAGCAGGAACGAGGAGATGTTGCGCGAGTACATCTGGCTCGCGTGCACCGGCAAGGTGGCGGCGAGATTGATCGGGCCGTGGATCGTGACCCCGTGGGCTATGACGGTGGCGCCGGGCTGGGTGAGCTCGCAGTTCCCGCCCATCTCGGCGCCCATGTCCACGATCACCGCGCCGGGCATCATGTCGCGCACCATCCCCTCGGTGATGAGGAGCGGCGCGCGCCGGCCGGGCACCATCGCGGTGGTGATCACCAGGTCGGCGGTCTTGACGTGGGCGTGGATGAGCTCGCGCTCCCGGGCTTCCTGCTCGGAGGTGAGCGCGCGCGCGTAGCCGCCCTCGCCGACCAGCTTCTCGTCGGTCATCTCGAGGGCCACGAACTTGGCGCCCAGGCTCTTCACCTCGTCGCGCGCCGCCGGGCGAACGTCGAACGCCTCGACCACCGCGCCGAGACGCCGCGCGGTGGCGATGGCCTGGAGCCCGGCCACGCCGGCCCCCAGCACGAACACGTGGGCCGGCGCGATCGTGCCGGCCGCGGTCATGAGCAACGGAAAGAACTTGCCCAGCGAGTTCGCCCCGATCAGCGCCGCCTTGTAGCCGGCCACCGTGCTCATCGAGGAGAGCGCGTCCATCTTCTGGGCGCGCGAGATGCGCGGCACCAGCTCCATCGCGAACGCCGTGACCTGGCGCGCAGCGAGCCGCGCGATCAGCTCGGTGTTGCGGGCCGGATCCAGGAAGCCGATGAGGACCGAGCCCTCGCGAAGGAGGTAGGCCTCTGGGCCCCCGGCCACCTCGCGCGGCTCGCGCACCTTGAGCACCACATCCGCGCCGGCGTAGACCGCGCGCGCGTCGGGCAGCACCTGGGCATGGGCCTCGCGGTAGGCCTCGTCGGAATGGCCCGAGGCGAGGCCCGCGCCGGCCTCGACGAGGACCTCGAGCTTCGCCTGGGAGAGCTTGGCCGCGGCATCCGGGACCACGGCCACGCGAGTCTCGCCGGGGGCGGTTTCTCTCACGACGCCCGCGCGCAGCATGAGCGGGGAATGTAAGCATTCGGTTGGGGGAGGCGCAACCTGTTGAGGAGCCGGGCTGCCGGAGATCACCGGTTGACAATCCTCGCCGGCGCGTCGGACGCTGTTCTCATGAAACGCAGAAGTGTTGTGCTGAGCGGGGACCTCGCGAGGATGCGAAGGGACGCCGCGAGCCACTCTCGCCGGAAGAAGCGTGGTGGTGCTGCTTAGGATGCCGTCCGACCTCCCCATCGATCCTGAAGCCTTCAAGCGCTTCGAGCACACCGGCTGGGGCGAGGTCGCGCACAATTATCACGACTCCTTCGGCCGGCTCACCACGCAGGCGGTCGAGCCGATGCTCGATGCGTCCGGAGTGGGCGAGGGCACGCGGCTGCTCGACGTCGCGACCGGCCCGGGCTACGTGGCCGCCGCCGCGGTGCGCCGCGGCGCTCGCGCCCTGGGTATCGACTTCTCTTCGAGCATGGTGGCGGAGGCGCGGAGGCTCCATCCCGCGGTCGAGTTCCGCGAGGGAGACGCCGAGGCGCTGCCGTTCGAGCGGGACACGTTCGACGTCGTGACGATCCCGTTCGGGCTGCTCCATCTCGCGCGTCCGGACACCGCGCTGGCCGAGGCGCTGCGCGTGCTGGGGCCGGGCGGCCGGGTCGCCTTCACGGTGTGGGACGCTCCGCGGCCACCTTCGGGATCGTTCTGAGGGCGGTGGAGGCGCGAGGAGACCTGGAGGTGCCGATCCCGTCCGGCCCGAGCTTCTTCCGCTTCAGTGACGCCGAGGAGTGCCGGCGGGCCCTCGCCGAGGCGGGATTCGCCGCGCCGTCCGTGCGAACCTTGCCGCTGTCGTGGCGGGTCCCCTCGGCGGACGCGCTGCTCGATCTCTTCCTCGAGAGCGGCGTGCGCACCCGTGCGCTGCTGCGGGCCCAGACCCCCGAGGCCCTGGCGGCGATCCGCGCCGCGGTCCACGAGGGCGCCCGGGCCTACCAGCGCGACGGCGCGCTCGAGCTCCCCGCCCCCTGCGTCCTGGCGTGGGCCGCGAAGCCCGGCTAGAATCGAATCACACGTCAATCCAGCGGTCCGTGAGCCGCCCAACCCGCGACGCCGGCGGCGTCTGCACCCAAATCAGAGGAACGCCATGGCCGACCTCTCGGTCGAATTCGCTGGCATCAAGAGCCCCAACCCCTTCTGGCTCGCGAGCGCCCCGCCCGCCAACACCGGCGCCCAAGTGGCGCGCGCCTTCGAGATGGGCTGGGGCGGCGTGGTGTGGAAGACGCTCGGGGATCCGATCATCGACACCTCGAGCCGGTTCGGCTCGCTCGACGTGGGCGGCCAGCGCATGGTCGGGTTCAACAACATCGAGCTCATCACCGACCGGCCGCTCGAGGTCAACCTGCGCGAGATCCGCGAGCTGAAGAGGCGCTTCCCCGACCGCGCCGTGGTGGTCTCGCTGATGGTGGAGTCGAAGGAAGACTGGCGCGAGATCATCCAGCGCACCGTCGACACCGGCGCCGACGGCATCGAGCTCAACTTCGGCTGCCCGCACGGCATGTGCGAGCGCGGCATGGGCTCGGCGGTGGGCCAGGAGCCCGAGGTGCTGAAGGTGGTGGCGGGCTGGGCGGTGGAGTTCTCGCCCATCCCGGTGCTGATCAAGCTCACGCCCAACGTCGGCGACATCCTCGAGCCCGGCCTGGCGGCCGTCGAGGCCGGCGTCCACGGCCTCTCGCTCATCAACACCATCAAGAGCCTGATCGGCGTGGACCTCGACCGCTTCGTGCCCTATCCGGTGGTGGGGCGGCGC
>VBOT01000136.1:61501-69704 GCA_005893225.1 Candidatus Eiseniibacteriota bacterium | reverse complement strand
GCTCAAGGAGCGGTTGAAGCGCGTGCTGGAGCAGGAGGGTCACGACGTCGTGGACCTGGGCACCCACTCCACCGAGCCGGTGGACTACCCGGATTACTGCTTCCCGGTCGGGGAGATGGTGGCGCGGCGCGAGGTGGACCGCGGAATCGTGCTCGGCGGTAGCGGGATCGGGGAGAGCATCGCCGCCAACAAGGTGGCCGGCGTCAGGGCCGCCCTGGTCACGAGCGACGAGACCGCGCGCCTCACCCGCGAGCACAACGACTCGAACGTGCTGGCGCTCGGCGGCCGCACCACCCGCGACCCGGAGGACGCGGTGCGCTGGCTCCGGATCTGGCTCGAGACGCCCTTCGAGGGCGGCCGGCACGAGCGCCGCCTGCGGAAGATCCTCGACTACGAAGCCGCCCACCTGGTGAGGAGCTGAGACCGGTGTCGTCGCTCCAGGAGCAGGACCCCAGGATCTTCGAGGCCATCGCCGGCGAGCGTCACCGGGAGCTCACCACGCTCGAGCTCATCGCCTCCGAGAACTTCGTGAGCCCGGCGGTGCTCGAGGCGGCGGGCTCGGTGATGACGAACAAGTACGCCGAGGGGCTGCCGCGCAAGCGTTACTACGGAGGCTGCGAGTTCGTCGACGTGGCCGAGACCCTCGCCATCGAGCGGGTCACGACCCTGTTCGGCGCCGAGCACGCCAATGTCCAGGCTCACTCGGGCGCCTCGGCCAACCTGGCCGCCTACCTGGCGGTCTCCGAGCCGGGCGACACCTTGATGGGCATGAGCCTCGCGCACGGCGGGCACCTGACCCACGGCCATCCCGTCTCGCTCACCGGCAGGCTGTGGAAGGCGGTGCAGTACGGCGTGCGGCCGGAGGACGGCAGGCTCGATTACGACGCCCTCGCGCGGATGGCCCGCGAGCATCGGCCGCGCCTGATCGTGGCCGGTGCCAGCGCCTATCCCAGGATCCTCGACTTCGAGCGATTCGCCGCCATCGCGCGCGAGGTGGGCGCGGCGCTGGTGGTGGACATGGCGCACATCGCCGGGCTGGTGGCCGCTGGCCTCCATCCCAGCCCGGTGCCGCACGCGGACCTCGTGACCAGCACGACCCACAAGACGATGCGCGGCCCCAGGGGCGGCTTCGTCCTCGCGCGCGCCGCGCTGGCCGAGAAGCTCGACAAGACGGTGTTCCCGGGCCTCCAGGGCGGCCCGCTGATGCACATCATCGCCGCGAAGGCGGTGTGCTTCGGGGAGGCGCTCGGCGACGGCTTCCGGGCCTATCAGCGCCGCATCGTGGAGAACGCGGCCGCGCTGGCCGGGGGACTGGTCGCGCGCGGCTTCGACCTGGTGAGCGGCGGCACCGACAACCACCTGATGCTCGTGGACCTGAGAGCGCGCGGCATGACCGGCAAGGCGGCCGAGGAGGCGCTCCATCGCGCCCGCATCACGGTCAACAAGAACGCCGTCCCCAACGACCCGCAGAAGCCCTGGGTGACGAGCGGGATCCGTCTGGGCACGCCCGCCCTCACCACGCGCGGGTTCGGGGTGGAGGAGATGGGCCTGATCGCCGGCTGGATCGCCCGGATCCTCGAGCGCCCCGACGACCTGGAGACCGCGCGCGCGGTCGGATGCGAGGTGCTGGAGGTCAGCTCGGGCTTCCCGCTCTTCGCCTGGGAGCCCGTGCTCCGCACCTGACGGGAGTGCCCGGCCCGGCGGCCTCCGCGCCGGCGCTGCACCCCGACCGCCGCCTCGCCGATAGAATGGAGATGGAGACGACGCGGCGCGAGGCGCCTGGAGCCCGCCGCCCCGGCCCCCGGGCTTCGCGGGCGGAGCCGGCGGCGTCGGGCTGGGCCGGCTGTCCGGTCCTTCCCGCGGCCACGGAGCTTGCGGGCCCTGGCGTTGCGCTCCCGTGATTGATCGCCGCGAGGCCTCCGCTATACTGCGGCGTCGGAACGAGTTTCATCGCGCCGGCAGCGCACCGCATGAAGTGGCCCGGCACCCCGCCCGACCGTGAGCGCGGTCGCTCACGAGCGGGCGAGGAGGCGCGAACCGGAAGGAGCCGAACCATGACCGTGGGTACCCAGCAGGCACTGCGCATCGAACGCGCCGGCGAGATTCTCGCCGGGGTCCGGGAAGAGGTCGCAAGAGCGCTGGTTGGCCAGCGCCGCATGGTGGATCGCCTGCTGGTCGGTCTCCTGACCGGCGGGCACGTGCTCCTGGAGGGCGTGCCGGGCCTCGCCAAGACGCTGGCCGTGAAGAGCCTGGCCGATTCGCTCTCGCTCAAGTTCAGGCGCATCCAGTTCACCCCCGACCTCCTGCCGGCCGACCTCACCGGGACGCTCATCTACAACCCGCGCGACGGCTCGTTCACCGCCAAGAAGGGGCCCCTCTTCAGCCATCTCGTGCTGGCGGACGAGATCAACCGCGCCCCGGCCAAGGTCCAGTCGGCCCTGCTCGAAGCGATGCAGGAGAAGCAGGTGACCCTGGGGGACGAGAGCCACGCGCTCGAGGAGCCCTTCCTGGTGCTCGCCACCCAGAACCCGATCGAGCACGAGGGCACCTACCCGTTGCCGGAGGCGCAGAGCGACCGCTTCATGCTCAAGGTGAAGGTGGGCTATCCGGGGCGCGCCGAGGAGAAGGAGATCCTGCGCCGCGCCGGGCTCCAGAGCCTGCCCGAGCTGACGCCGCGCGCCAGCCACGAGGACGTGCTCGAGGCGCGGGAAGCCCTCGCCGACGTCTACGTGGACGACAAGATCCAGGAGTACGTGCTCGACATCGTCTCGGCGACCCGCCGCCCGCGCGACTACGGGCTCCAGCTCGACACCCTGCTGGCGATGGGCGCGAGCCCGCGCGCCACGCTGTTCCTGGTGCGCGGGGCCCAGGCGCTGGCCGTGCTCGAGGGCCGGCCCTACGTGCTTCCCGAGGACGTCAAGGGGATCGCGCCCGAGGTGCTGCGCCACCGCATCCACGTCTCCTACGAGGCGGAAGCCGAGGGTATCGACGGCGAGGAGTTGGCGCGCCGCATCCTGGAGCAGGTGCGCGTGCCCTGATGCAGACGGCGGAGCTGCTGCGCAAGGTCCGCCGGCTCGAGATCCGCAGCCGTCACTTGGTGGAGGATCTGTTCGCCGGCCGCTCGGGGAGCGTTTTCAAGGGGCGCGGCGTCGAGTTCGAGGAAGTGCGGCCCTACGTGCCCGGGGACGAGGTCCGCGACATCGACTGGAACGTCACCGCGCGGCTCGGCTCCCCCTACGTGAAGCGCTTCGTCGAGGAGCGGGAGCTCACCGTCCTGCTGGTGGTCGACGTGTCGCGCTCGATGCGCTTCGGCACCGCCGGCCCGGAGAAGCGCGAGCTCGCCGCCGAGCTGTGCGCCGTGCTGGGCTTCGCGGCGATCAGCAACAACGACCGGGTGGGGCTGGTGCTCGCCGGCGAGCGGGTGGAGCACTTCGTCCCGCCCTCGCGCGGGCGCACCCACCTGCTGCGGCTGCTGCGCGACGTGCTCGGGGTGACGGCGCGGGCGGGCGGCACGCGTCTCACCGAGGCGGCGCGCTTCATCCTCCGCGTCAGCCGGAGGCGCAGTCTGGTGTTCTGGATCTCGGACTTCGAGGACACGCTCGACTCGCGGGACTGGAGAGTGCTCGGGCGGCGGCACGAGCTGACTGCGATCCGGCTCGAGGACCCGCGCGACGAGATCCTGCCGGGAGTGGGCTGGGTGGAGCTCGAGGATCTCGAGACCGGCGAGCGCACCCTGGTCGACACCTCGAGCGCCGGGCTGCGGCGGGCCTACCAGCGCGAGGCCCGCGAGCGGCGCCAGCGCACCGAGCGCCTGCTCGGCGAGGCGCGCTGTCCGATCCTCCAGATCCGCACCGATCGGTCCTACCTGCCCACGCTGATCCGGTACTTCTCGTCGCGGCGGCAGGCGAGGGCGCAGCCGTGAGAAGCGCCGGCCTCGCGGCGGCGGTCGTGGCCGGCCTGCTCGCCCAGGGCGCCGCCGCGGCGGAGACACCGGCCTCGATCCCGGGCGGTGGGGCGAGCGCCAGCGTGGATCCGGGCGTGGCGCGGCTGGGAGAGCGCGTAACGTACCGCGGGCGCGTGATCCAGTGGAACGGAGGCATGAAATTGCTGCCCCCCGAGCTGGACGGCGACCTCACCTGGGGAGCCCGGCGCCCGGGGCTCAAGCGCGCTCATCCGCCGGCGCGGGTCGGAAAGGCGGCCCGCGCGCCGGCGCGCTTCGTGCCGGACACCTTGACGATCGAGGCCCCGCTCCAGGTGTTCCGCACCGGGGTGGTCACGATTCCCGGGGTCAGGCTCCGATCGGTCGACCCGCGGGACCCGGCGATCTACCGCCTTCCCGCCGTCAACCTGATCGTGGTCCCGGTGCTGGGCCCCGCCGACAGCAACGCCGACCTGAAGCCGCCGCGCGGGCCGCTCGCGGCGCCGTGGTGGGAGCGTGTCTCCTGGAGCCTGGTCGCGGCCGGGGTCCTGGGAGTCGCCGGCGCCATCGCCGCGCTGGTCTGGTGGCGCCGGCGGCGCCCCGTGGAACCTCCGATCGCGGCGCGGCGCCTTCAGCCGGGAGAGGCGGCGCTCGCCGAGCTGGCCGCCTTGAGGCGACTGGGCCTGCCGGGCAAGGGGCGGTTCGCCGAGCACGCGCTCCAGCTCAGCCACATCGCTCGCCGCTTCCTCGAGGCCACCGCCATGACGCCGCGCCCCGGAGACTGTACGCCCGAGCTGCTCGAGCACCTCGAGGGCGCCGGGGTTCACCCTGACGACCTCGACCGGCTCGCCCCGCTCCTCGGGCTCTGGGATCGGCTCAAGTTCGGGCGCGCCCCCTCCTCGGCCGAGGAGGCGTCGAGGGCCGAGCAGGCGGTCGAGGCGATGGTCCGGCGGCGCCTCCCCGAGCCGGTCGAGAGGGCGGCCTGATGCGCTGGGAGATCCCCTGGGCCCTTCCGCTCCTCCTGCTCGTGGCCTGGCTCGGGTGGCGGACGCGCCGGCCGGCGGAGCGGCCCGCCGCCGTGCTGTGGGTCCGCACCGCCGGCTTCGGCTCGCGCCTCGCCACCCTGGCGGTCCGCCCGCTCGAGGTGCTGCCATGGGTGGCGCTCGCGCTCGCGGTCGCTGCCATCGCGCGACCCCAGCAAGGGGTCCGCCAGACCGAGACCGAGACGCGCGGCGTGGACATCGAGCTCGCGCTCGACATCTCGCCCAGCATGGCCGCCGAGGACTTCCGCCCCTCCAATCGCCTGGCGGTCGCCAAGCAAACCGCGCGCGACTTCATTCGCCAGCGCGCCCACGACCGCCTGGGCCTGGTGGCGTTCGCCGGGACGGCGTTCAGCCAGTGCCCGCTCACCCTCGATCACGACGCGCTCACCGAGCTGCTTGAGGGGCTCGATATCGGCCTCGCCGAGGACGGCACCGCGATCGGCATGGGACTGGCCACGGCGGTGGCGGGCCTCAAGGAGAGCCGGACCCCGAGCCGCGTCGTAGTGCTGCTCACCGACGGCCAGAACAACCGGGGCGCGATCGACCCGTTGACCGGCGCCGACCTGGCGCGGGCGCTCGGGGTCAAGGTCTACACCGTGCTCGTGGGGCGCGGGGGCGTGGTGCCGGTTCCGGTGGACGATCCTCTGGTGGGGCGGCGCACCGAGATGGTGCGGATGGACGTGGACGAGGAGACCCTGAGAGAGATCGCGCGGCGCACCGGCGGGCGCTTCTTCAGGGCGGTGGATCCCGCCGCCCTGGCCGGGATCTACTCCGCGATCGACCGGCTCGAGCGCGCCCCGATCCACGCCATCGAGTACCGCGAGTACTTCGATCTCGGCCCGGCGCTGCTGGGAGTCGCCGCCTTGCTGCTCGCGGTCTACCTGCTGGGATCGACCACCTGGGCGTTCCGGCTGCCATGAGAGCGACTCTGGATTTCGCGACCGCCGGGCTCACGAGGGAGGGGCGATGACGTTCAGCGATCCACGGTGGCTGTGGGCGCTCGTGGCTCTGGCGCCGCTCGGGCTGCTCGAGGCCTGGGCGGCGTGGCGAGCCGAGCGCGCGCTCGGCCGGCTCGTGGGCAAGCGGCCCGACCACGCGCTCCTCGCCCAGCGGCGGCCCGCCCAGCGGTGGATGCGCGGGGCGCTCCGCCTCGCCGCGCTCGGGCTCCTCGCGGTCGGGGCGGCGGGGCCCGAGTGGGGGCGCGAGGTGGTGCGCCGCGGCGCCAACGGCTCCGACGTGGTGCTGATGCTCGATGTCTCGGCCAGCATGGACGCGCGCGACGTGCCGCCCAGCCGTCTCGCCGAGGCGCGCCGCGAGGCGCTGGCGGTGATCGATCAGCTCGCGGGCAGCCGGGTCGCGGTGCTGGCGTTCGCCGGCGACGCGGTGCGGCTCTGTCCCCTGACCCTGGACCGCGCGGCCGCGCGCCTGGTGGTGGGGGCCCTGTCGAGCGCCACCCTGAGCCAGCCGGGCACCGATCTGGGACGCGCGCTCCACACCGCCCTGCCCCTGCTGCCGTCGGGCAGGCGTGAGGAGCAGGCCATCGTGCTGTGGACCGACGGCGAGGACCTGGAGCGCGGAGCTCGGGCGGCGCTCGAGGAGGTGGCCCGCGCCAACGTCCGGGTGTTCGCGGTCGGAGTCGGAACTCCGGCCGGCGACGCGGTCCCGGTGCTCGACGAGGAGGAGCGGGTGGTGGACGTGAAGCGGGACGCGGAGGGGAACGCGGTGAAGAGCCGGCTCGACGAGGGCCTGATGCGAGCGCTGGCGCGCCGCACCCATGGCGCCTACTTCCCCGCCACCCGTCCGGGAGGGGACATGCCGCGCCTGATGAGCGCGCTCGGGAGCGTGGCCCGCGCGGGGCGCGGGCAGCGCCTGGTCGAGCGCCCGGTCGCGCGTTTCCCCTGGCTGGCCGCCGCGGCGGCCCTGCTGCTCGGGATCGAGCGCGGCCCCCTGCGGCGGCGCCGCGAGCCGAGGCGCGGAGCGGAGACGCCGCTCCATTCCGAGCGCGCGACGGCCGCCGCGGCGGCGGTGCTGCTCTGCCTGCTCGTACCCTCGACCGCGCGGGCGCAGAGCTACTGGGCGCGCGGGGACCGGGCCTTCAAGGCCGGCCGGTTCGCAGAGGCCGAATCGCTCTACGCCTTGCGGCTCCGCCCCAGCGTCCTGGGCCGGATCTTCGGGGGGCTCGCCGCTCCGGCTCCGGTGCGGCTGAACCGCGCCACGGCGGAGGCACTCAAGGGATCCGGCACGGAGGCCGACGACGACCTGAGGAGGCTCGCGGGGCGCGACGACCCCGTCGGCAACGCCGCCGCCTACAATCTCGGCACGCTGCTCGGGCAGCGCCAGGAGTACGACCCGGCCCTGATCGAGCTTCGCCGCGTGCTGGAGCGCGATCCCGCGGACGCCGAAGCGCGCTGGAACTACGAGGTGCTGCTCCGCCGCCGGCAGGAGGAGCGGCGCCAGAGCCCGCGGCCGGAGCAGCGTCCCAAGCCCTCGCCCGCGGCCGGGGGTTCGGGCGGCGGTGGAACTCCTCAAGCCCTCCCGCAGGCGCAGCCGAGATCGCCGCAGCCCGTCGCGGGCGGAGAGGAGCAGACCTCGACCGGTGCTGCGGGCGGCATGAGCCGCCTTCAGGCCGAGCAGCTTCTGAACGCTCTCGAGGAGCTCGCGAGGGTCGACCAGCAGCGCCAGCGCAAGGTGCGCGCGGCCCAGGAGAAGCGCGGGAGGGACTGGTAGATGAGGCTCCTCGCGGCGGTGGGCCTCTGGGCGGCGGCCCTGGTCGTGGCCGGCCCACCGGCGTTCGGCGATGTCGACGTCCACGCCCGGCTCGACCGGAGGTCTCTGACGCTCGGTGAGACGACCTCGCTGGAAGTGGTGGTGAGCGGCGTCGAGCGGGGGGCCGGCCAGCCGGAGTTCGACGTGCCGGACGGTCTCGAGGTCCTGGGGAGCGGCAGCAGGCGCGGCTCCTCGTCGATCAACGGCCGGACGCTGGCCGGGATCGTGTACCGCTACGAGATCGCCCCGCGCCGAGCGGGCGACTTCACCCTCGGCCCGATCCTGGTGCGCGTCGGCAGCCAGGTGTACCGGTGCCCCGCGCTCTCGATCTCGGTCGCGGCCGAGAAGACCCGGGTGGGGGGAGCGGGGAGCGGGCCCGCCACCCTGCTGGTCGACGTGGCGCCGCGGGAGCCCTTCGTGGGCCAACCCGTGGTCATGCGCGTGCGCCTCGTCCAGCGCGCCCCGCTGGCCGAGG
>VBOT01000136.1:51105-61463 GCA_005893225.1 Candidatus Eiseniibacteriota bacterium | reverse complement strand
TTCTGGTCCGAGAAGTCCGGCGAGCCGGAGTCCTACTACGCCGACCAGAATCAGACGCGGGTGCTCGTCACCGAGACCCGGACACGACTCTACCCGCTCGCCGCCGGAGACGCGGAGGTAGGAGAGGCGATCGCGACACTAGTGCTCGCGATGCCCGAGAACCCCTTCGATCCTCTCCAGTGGCTGGGGGGACACGTTCCTCGCCGCGAAGCGATGGCGAGGAGCGAGCCGGTGCGCGTCCGGGTCCGGCCGCTGCCCCAGGGTGCTCCTTCGGGTTTCGGCGGGGCGGTGGGCGGCTTCTCCGTGACGTGGGCCGCGGATCGAGCGCGCACCTCCCAGGACTCGCCCATCACGGTGCGCTTCGAGATTCGCGGCGCCGGCAACCTGCCCCTGACACACGCCCCCAGGCTCGAGCTCCCGGAGGTGGAGACCTTCGCCAGCACGGTGGAGGACAGCATGGGGCCGCCCGGCTCGACCGGCCCGGGGCTCAGGCGCTTCCAGTGGACCGTCCTGCCACGCCGCCAGGGCCGGCTGACCCTGGAGGGGCCGGAGTTCTCATGGTTCGACCCGGCCGCGGCCGGTTACCGGCGGGCCTCGCCGCCGGCGATCCAGGTCGACGTCGGCCCGCCGCTCAACGCTTCCGACTCGGACCGCGCGAGTTTCCCTCCGGTGTTCTCCAGCCATCCGCTCGATCCGTTCGCGCGCGGATGCCGGCCGTGGGCGTTCGCGCTCGCGGGTCTTGCTCTTGGAACGGCGCTTCGTCTGGGACGCCGCGGAGCCCGCGCGCCGGGGGAGGGGGAGCGGAGCGCCGAGCGGTCGGCATGGATCCGTAGCCTGCGGGGAAACGGACCGGACTTCTGGAGCGCCGCCGAGCGCGCCTGCGAAGCGCTCGAACGCGAGGGCCTGAGGCTCGCGGACGTGCGTCGCGAGATCGCCGCCGCCCGCTACGGGGGCGGCACGGGAAAGCGCGACCTGGCGCGCCGCCGCCTGATCGTCCCCCTTGCCGGAGGCGACCGAGGGGGCAGCGGGATCGCCTTGAAGAGGGGTGCCGCCGCCGGGCTGGCCGTGGTGGGGGTCGCGGCCCTGGCGCTCTTCTCCCCGCATGCGGGGACGGAGAGCGGCGTTGCGCGAGCGCGGGCCGCCGACGATGCGGCTCGCGCCGGCGACTTCGACCGGGCGCGCGCGGGATGGGGGCGCCTATGGCGTGAAGGAGCGCGGGTCCCGGGTCTCGCCGCGCGGCTCGCCTGGCTCGAGGGCAACTCGGGAGAAGTGGGGCCGGCGGCGCTCTGGGTGCTCAAGGGCGACCACGGGGAGCCCCGGGATCCCTCATTGGAGTGGGTGATCGGGCAGATCCGGGAGACGGGTGGCCTCACCGGCTTCGCGCCGAGCCGGCTGCCGCTCCGCCCCGTCGAATGGGCACTCCTGGCGCTCCTCCTCGCGGCCGCGGGCGCCCTCGGGCTCGGCAAGCCGCAATGGAATGCGGCGCTCGTGGCGCTGGCCCTGGCGAGCTCGTGCGTCTACCCGATCCAGGGCTGGTGGGCCGACCGATCCCTGCGCGGCGTGGTGCGGAACCCGGCGCGGCTGGAGGGTGCCGGGCTGGAGCTTGAGCCCGGGCAGGTGGTCACGCTGCTCGAGCGTTCGCGGGGGCGGGCCCGAGTGGCCGCTGGCACCGGGGTCTCGGGCTGGCTCCCGGCCGATGCGCTCTCGGTGGAGGACGCCCTGTGAGGACGCTCCTCCTCGTCCTTTCCCTGCTCTCGTCGCTGGAGCGGGTGGACTCGCGGGTCCAGGACGGCTCGCAGCGGCTGCGGGGCCCCACACTCGAGGGGCCGATGCGGTTCCTCTCGGGTGTGGGGACGCCCGCGACCGTGATGGGAGGGCTGCTGGCCATCGCGCTGCTGGACCCATCCGCCGGGATCGCCACCGCCCGGCTCGCGGTCCTGACCCTGATCCCCGCCAACCTGGTGGTCGAGGGGCTCAAGGTCGCGATCGACCGCCGCCGCCCCGACGGCGAGCACAAGCGCTCGAACGCGTCGTTTCCCTCGAGCCACGCCGCCAACGCCTTCGCACTCGCCGCCGTCCTGTCGCGGCGCTGGTGGCGGGGCGCTGCGGTCTGGTGGGCGCTGGCCATCCTGGTGTCGGCCTCCCGGATCTACCTCAACCGCCACTTCCTGAGCGATGTGGTGGCAGGGGGAGCGATCGGGCTCTGCTGCGCCTGGCTGGCCGCCCGTCGGTTCGCGGCCGGCCAGGGACCGGTGGAGCACCCGGGCCAGGGCTCGCTGGGGCACCCGCCGGAGGCGGGTCCTGCGGCCCGAGAGGGCATCCGCCCGGAGGCGCGATGACGAACGAACCGATGTGGCGGCCGAGGCGGACGGTCTGGTAGTGTTCGTGCGTCGGAGGCACAAATACCGATGACCCTGTCGCTCGGTCCTTCGGTGCTCGACTCCTCGCTATACATCGCGGACCTCAGACCCAAGCGAAAAGAATCCGCGCTGGCCGATCTGGTTTCCCGCGCCCACGAGGCCGGAGCGGTCCGTGAGCCGTCATTGTTGCGCGAGACGCTCGAGCTGAGGGAACGTCTCGGAACCACGGCCATAGGCAAGGGAGTGGCGCTGCCTCACGCCCGCTCGATCGCCGTGATCGAGCCTCGCCTGATGGTCGCCCGCTCGCGGCGCGGCATCGACTGGGGCGCGGCCGACGGCCTGCCGGTCCAGCTCGTGCTGCTCGCGCTCTCGCCCCCCGAGCACTCCGAGGAGATCCATCACGAGTTCGTGGCGCGCGCCGTGGCGGTGGCGCGCCTGCAGCGCAATCGCCAGAAGCTGATCGAGGCTCCGAGCTTCGAGGCCGTGGCGGCCGTGCTGCGCGAGGTCTCGGGATGAGCGAGGTCGCGACGGTGCTCCAGCTCCACGACCTCGACCTGCTGCTCAACGAGGCGCTCGATCCCAAGTCGCGAGCCCGGCTCAAGAAGCTCGGCTTCGAGGTCCAGGACCCGGTGGTGCTCCAGCGCGCGCGAGCGCGCCTGCTCCAGGGCGTCGACCGGCGCTGGGTCAACCACTACGAGCGCGCCCTGAAGCGCTACGGGCGGGCGGTCGCGGTGGTGCGCGATCGCGTCTGTCAGGGATGCTTCATCACGCTCCCGACCTCGGCCTCTCCGAACGCCCAGGAGTCGCTCACCGTGTGCGAGTCCTGCGGGCGCATCCTCTACTGGCGTTGAAGTCCTGAGCCTGGCCCCCGCATGACCGGGGGCACGCCACGCGGCCGTCCTCACCCCGGGCCCCGGTTTGGGGTATCCTCGAGCGGAATCGAGACCGGGGGAGGAGTTCCCTGCCGATGAAGAGCCGATGGCCGCGATGGTGGGTGGCTTCGCTATGGCTTCTCGGGACTGGATGCACGGCGCTGCGGGAGATCCCGCCCAGCCTGTATGCGGTGGCGCCGGAGCGGCGCCACGTCCGCCTGGTGACGCGCACCGGGCTCTCGTACGAGTTCGACTACGTGAAGGTGGCCGGAGACTCGCTGCTGGGTTATCGCCGCCGTGACGTCGGCGGGCCGGCCGAGGATTACGCCACGCTGGCGGTCCCGCTCGAGGACGTGGCTCGTCTGTCGGAACGCGGCGTCGACTGGTACCGCACCGGTCTCATCGGCGGCGGGGTGCTGGCCGCGGTGGTCGCCGCCGGGCTGAGCGCGAGGAGCGACAACGGCTCCGAGAACTCCGGCGGCGGGACGCCACGGCTCCCCTAGCGGGCGCCGGGGAGGACCTCCGGGCCGCCGCCTCAGCGGCGGATCACGTCGGTCACCTCGCTTGCGATCCCCGCGCCGACGAGATCGGCGCAGAGATCCAGGACGTCGAAGCGCCTGCGGCGGCCGTCCCACAGCTCCTTGGCGAGGCCGAGCGCCATCGCACCGCCGAGGGCCGCGGCGGGCTTCCTCGTCGCGATGCCGGCGGAAAGACCGATCGAGAGGGCGAACCCGGCGTGCAGCATGCGGTCCGGCCTCAGCAGGCCGGTCTGCCACGCCCTGACCTGGGGCGGCGGGAGCTCGTTCGCCGGCTCGGCGACGGCGGCTCCCCTGAACGCCAGGGCCAATCCGAGCCCGAGGGCTGCCGCCGCGGAGCATCGTCCCGCGCGCCGGGCCGTCCCTCGGGGTCGCGCCGCACATCCTAGAAGAGGAGCTTCCATCCGCATGCTCTCGTGGTTCCGTCGCCGCGCCCTCGACGAGCCCGCGGCGCGCGAAGCGGCCCGCGCGCGCGCCGAGCAGCGACTCCTGGGCCACGCCTGGCCCCGGGCCCTGCTCGACGTGGTGTCGCGCCTCGCCGGGGAGCGCTCCCCAGCCTACCTCGTGGGGGGAACGATACGCGACGCCGTTCTCGGGCGTCCCGCGGAGCCGGCCTTCGACCTGGCGACCGAGCTCGAGCCGGAGGAGGTGACGCGGCGCTTCGCCCGGGTCGAGCCGACCGGCATCAAGCACGGCACCGTGCTGATCGTCGAGGGCGAGCTCCTGGTCGAGTGCACCACCTTCCGCCGCGAGGGCGCCTATCCGGACGCTCGCCATCCCGAGCGCGTCTTCTTCACCCACGATCCGCTCGAGGACCTGGCGCGCCGCGACCTCACCGTCAACGCGCTGGCCCTCGACCCGATCGGGCGGCGGCTGCTCGATCCCCATGGCGGCGCGCTCGACCTGGAGCGCCGGCTGCTCCGGGCGGTCGGGGATCCGGTGCTTCGCTTCCAGGAGGACGCCCTGCGACCCCTGCGCGTGGCGCGCTTCGCCGCCACGCTGGAGATGGATCCGGAGGAGGGAACGCGCCGCGCCCTGGCGAGTGTCGGGGAGCGCGCGACCTGGGTGGCGCTCGAGCGGGTGAGGGAGGAGCTGGTCAAGATGATGCGCGCGCCCAAGCCATCGCGCGGCTTCGAGCTGCTGCGCGAGGCGGGGCTCCTCGGGCTCTGGATGCCCGAGCTCCAGCGCTGCTACGGCGTGCCGCAGAACCGCTACCACGCCTACGACGTCTACGAGCACAGCCTCTACACCTGTGACGCGGCACCGCCGGAGAAGCCCCAGGTGCGATGGGCGGCGCTGCTGCACGACATCGGCAAGCCCGACACGCGGGTCGAGCGCCGCGGCGAGGGCACGTTCTACAACCACCAGTTCGTGGGGGCCGAGCTGGCGGATCGCCTGCTGGAGCGGATGCGCTTCCCGGCCGATGAGCGAGCGGCGATCGTGCACCTCGTCCGCGAGCACATGTTCGACTTCCGGGCCGAGTGGAGCGACGCGGGGCTGAGGCGCTGGCTGCGTCGCGTGGGGATCGACGCGGTCGCCGACCTGTTCGATCTGCGCATCGCGGACGTCCTGGGGAACGGCCTCCGGCAGGGGTTCCCGACCTACCTCGAGGAGATGCGGCGCCGGATCGAGTGCTTGCTGCGCGAATCCAGGGCCCTCACGGTGCGCGAGTTGGCGGTCGGCGGGCGCGACGTGATGCGGGTGCTCGAGCTGCCTCCGGGCCGGGAGGTCGGCGCGGTCCTGGAAGCGCTGCTCGAGGAGGTTCTCGACGATCCGAGTCGCAACCGGCGGGAGTACCTGCTCGATCGCCTCGCGCGTCTCCGCGAGCAGCGGCCCCAGGCACGTGAAGGAGAGGCGCCGGGCGGCGACGCGGGCTCATGAACAAGCCGGGCCAACGCTTGACACCCTTTGAACGAGGCCCGTATCCTGCGCCGCGCCTTGTGAAGCGTGCGCCTCCCTTCTGGTTCCCCATGAAGCACCCCATGTCCTTGTCCGCGGTTCAAAAACCGGTGCGACGCGAACTGGAGCGCGTGCAGGCTCAGCTCCGCGATCTCTTCCGCACCCCGATTCCGATCCTGAACGAGGTCGGGGGCCACGTGCTCGCCACCCGCGGCAAGAAGTTTCGCCCCACCCTGCTGCTCCTGGTGGCGCGCCTGCGGGGACATCTCGGCCTCGACGCGGTGCGCTGCGCCGCGGTGGTGGAGATGGTGCACGCCGCCGCGCTGATCCACGACGATTCGGTCGACCGGAGCGAGCTCCGCCGCGGCCGGCCTACGGTCAACGGGCTGTGGAGCGACCAGATGGCGATCATCATGGGCGATTACCTGTACGCTCAGGCGATGTCGGTGCTGGTCGAGCACAAGCTCGGGATGGCGATGGAGGTGATGGCGCGGGTGGTCGCGGAGATGTCGTGCGGGGAAGCGCTCGAGCTGCAGTACGCCCACGACCTGGGCGTCGCCGAGGAGCAGTACGAGGAGCTGATCCGCGCCAAGACCGGCTCGCTGATGGGAGCCGCGACCGAGATCGGAGCGGGACTGAACGGCGGCGGCGGCGACCTCGAGCTGCGGGTTCGCTACCGGCGCTTCGGCGAGCTCGTGGGAGTGGCGTTCCAGATCGTCGACGACCTGTTCGACTACCAGGGAACCGCGGAGGTCACCGGCAAGCCGGTCGGCTACGACCTCGCCGAGGGCAAGGTGACGCTGCCCTTGATCGCGGCGCTGCGCGAGGCGACCGAGTCCGATCGGCGGCGCCTGAAGCGGCTCGCCGGAAGCAAGCGTCTGAGCAGCGCCCAGTGGGTGGTCCTGATGCGCCTGATCGAGCGGTGCGGGGGCTTTGCCTACGCCCGGCGCCGGGCCCTCGAGGTCGCGGCCCGGGCGCGGGCGCTTTCCGACGGAGATTCCGGGAGGCGCGAGCGCTCCCGCCGCCCCTCGAGCCTGCCGGCCCGGCGGCGGCGTGCAGGACTTCGCGCGATCGACCGGCGGCGCGGCACCGCCCTCGCGCGGCGGGCTCTCGATCGAGCCGTCGACTACGCGGTCGACCGGCAGTGCTGACGGCGCCGGCCCTCCGTCGTCCGGGACTCCGCACCTCTTGACTGCGCGGCTCCGCACTCCAGCGCGGCCGACCGCCGTCCAGGTTCTGAAGGCCGCGGCCGCGGCGGCGCAGTCGAAGAAGGCCCGCCAGATCCTGGCGCTCGACCTCCGCGACCTCGCGGGCGTGTGCGATTACTTCCTGATCTGCTCGGCCTCGAGCGAGGTCCAGGTGAAGGCGGTCGCCGAGGGAGTGGAGGAGAAGCTCCGCGGCGCGGGCGTGCGGCCCTGGCACGTGGAGGGGCTCGGCGGCCGGCGCTGGGTGCTGCTCGACTACGTGGAGGTGGTGGTCCACGTGTTCCACGAGAAGACCCGCGAGTACTACATGCTGGACCGCCTGTGGGGCGACGCGAGGAGCGTGGACCTTGGTCTGGGCGAAGCTGACTGAAGGCCTCGGGGAGTCGCTCCGGCGCGCGGGCTGGCTGACGGACGAGCGGCTCGGGCGGCTGGAGCTGGCCGTGCCGCGCGATCCCGCCCACGGCGACTGGACCACGAACCTGGCCCTGCTGCTCGCGCGGGAGCTGTCGATGCCGCCCCGCGCGGTGGCCGAGAAGCTCGCCGCGGGATTCCCGGCCGACGCCTCGACCTGGTCCTCCGTCGAGGTGGCGGGCCCCGGTTTCCTCAACTTCACGTACAGCGACGCCTTTCTGCGCGGGCTGCCGGCCGCGGTCCGGGCCGGGGGAGAGACCTTCGGCCACGGGCCGCACGATCCGGGCACCCGGGTCCAGGTCGAGTACGTGAGCGCCAACCCGACCGGGCCGCTGAACGTGGTGAACGGCCGGGCCGCAGCCGTGGGGGCGGCCCTGGTGCGGCTCCTCGAGGCCACCGGGCATCGGGCCGAGGGCGAGTTCTACGTCAACGACACCGGAGCCCAGGTCGAGGTCTTCGGCGAGTCGCTCGCGGCCCGGTTCGCCGAGCGGGCCGGGATCGAGCGAGCGTTCCCGGAGAACGGCTACCAGGGCGAGTACGTCCGGGACCTGGGGCGGGAGCTGCCGCCGGCGGAGGCGAGGCGAGCGCTCGGGGAGCCCGGCGGGAGTGCCTGGTTTCGCGACCACGGGCTCGAGCTCATGCTGGAGCGCCAGCGGAGCGACCTGGACCAGTACGGCGCGGTGTTCTCGAACTGGTTCCGCGAGTCGACGCTCCACCGGTCGGGGGCCGTGGCGCGGACCCTCGAGGCCCTGGAGGAGCGCGGCGTCGTCTACGAGGCCGAGGGCGCGCGCTGGGTGAGGACCACCGCGTTCGGAGACGACAAGGACCGGGTGGTGGTGCGGAGCAACGGCGTGGCCACTTACCTGCTCCCCGACGTCGCCTACCATCGAGACAAGCGGGCGCGCGGCTTCCGGAGCGCCATCGATCTGTGGGGCCCCGACCATCACGGTCACATCCTGCCGCTCAAGGCGGCGCTCGACGCCCTGGGGCTCGAGCCCGACTTCCTCGAGGTCATCATCGTCCAGCAGGTCAACCTGCTGGCGGGGGGCGAGCCGGTCAAGATGAGCAAGCGCGCGGGGGAGTTCATCACGCTGCGCGACCTGATGGACGAGGTAGGCCCCGACTGCGCCAAGTTCTTCTTCCTGCTCCGGTCGACCAGCGCTCATCTCGACTTCGATCTCGACCTCGCGAAGCAGCAGAACGACGAGAACCCGACCTACTACGTCCAGTACGCGCACGCCCGCATCGCCTCCATCTTGCGCTTCGCCTCGGAGCGGGGACTCGAGCCGGCCCGTGGGCCGATCCCGGTCGAGGCCGCCGAGGAGCGCGCGCTGCTGCGCAAGCTGGCCGCCTTCCCGGAGGTGGTGCGCGGCGCGGCGGTGGCGCGCGAGCCTCACCGGCTTCCCGCCTACCTGATGGAAACGGCCGCCCTCTTCCATCGCTTCTACCATGTCTGCCGCGTGGTGTCGGAGGACCGGGAGCGCTCACGGGCGCGCATCGCCATCGTCGACGCCACCCGCATCGTGCTGAGGAACGGGCTCGGCTTGATGGGGGTCACGTCCCCCGAGCGGATGGAGCGCGACGCCGAGTCGGTGGCATGAGCCCGGCGCCGGACGTGCTGGTGGTGGGCTCGGTCGCGCTCGACTCGGTGCGCACGCCGTTCGGCGCGGCCGAGGAGGCGCTCGGGGGATCGGCGTCCTACTTCGCCCTCTCGGCCAGCCACTTCGCCCCGGTCAAGATCCTCGCCGTGGTGGGCGACGACTTCCCGGCCGAGCACCGCCGCCTCTTCGAGGGCCGGGGAGTCGACCTGAGCGGGCTCGAGACCGCGCCCGGGCGGACCTTCCGGTGGCGCGGCGAGTACACCGTCGAGCTGGGCCACGCCCACACGCTCGAGACCCAGCTCAACGTGTTCTCGACCTTCCATCCGCGGCTCGACGAGAGGCACCGCTCGAGCCCGTTCGTGTTCCTCGCCAACATCGACCCCGACCTCCAGCTCGAGGTGCGACGGCAGATCCGGTCGCCGCAGCTGACCCTCTCGGACACCATGAACTACTGGATCGCCCGCAAGCCGGACCGGGTCCTGGAGGTGCTCCGGGAGGTCGACGTGGCGCTACTCAACGAGGAGGAGGCGCGCGCCCTGGCGGGAGAAACCCAGGTGGTGCGGGCCGGCGAGCGGCTGATCGAGCAGGGGGCGCAGTCGGTGATCATCAAGCAGGGGGAACACGGGGCGCTCTACCAGTCCCGGGAGGACCGGTTCGTGACCCCCGCCTTCCCGGTCGAGGCCCTGAGGGACCCGACGGGGGCCGGGGACTCGTTCGCTGGGGGCTTCCTGGGCTGGCTGGCGCGCTCCGGCCGCCGGGACGGCCAGGCTCTGAGGCAGGCGCTGGGGGTGGGGGCGGTGATGGCCTCTCTCGCGATCGAGGACTTCAGCCCGCGCCGGCTGGTCGAGGCGAGCCATGAGGACATCTCGTCCCGCCTCAAGGTGTTGCACCGCATGGTGAACTACGAGCTCGAAGCCGCTTTCCCTCCCGACCCCTCCTGAGCATGGTCAGCCCGTGGAGCCTGTGCTAAGGTCCGGGGAGTTGATTTTGGAGGAGGGTTGATGAGGGATGGCCTACTGACGGTGGACAGCGCGCAAGGTTCGTGGACCAGCGAGGTGGAAGCCGCCATCCGGGCCCTCAAGGACGTGGACGGGGTGAATATCCAGAGCGAGGGGGACGACATCCGGGAGATTCACGTCCTCACCTCCTCGAACCGGCCCGCCAAGCACATCGTGCGGGATGTCCAGACCTTGCTGCTCACCCGCTTCAACCGCCAGATCGACCACCGGGTGGTGTCGGTGGCCTTTGCCCATCCCGTGACGGGGGCTGCCCCGCAGCGGGCCCAGGTCCCCGAGCTATCGCCCAAGTCCATGCGGGACGAGAGGATCCGGTTCGTGAGTGCCAACCTCTATGTCTCCGGACCGCGCGTTCAGGCCCAGGTCGAGCTCAAGTGGAAGGGCGTGCCCCGCATGGGAAGCGCCTCCGGACACACCACGCGGGAGGGAGCCGATCCGCTGATCGCCTCGGCCACCAT
>VBOT01000136.1:0-51056 GCA_005893225.1 Candidatus Eiseniibacteriota bacterium | reverse complement strand
GCGCGACGTCGCGGTGGTCGGAGTGGAGCTCCTGGCCCACCGCGAGCGCAAGAGCCTGGCGGGCTGCTGCACCATCGATCAGGACCGGCAGCAGGCCGTGGTCCTCGCCACCTTGGCCGCTATGAACCGTGTCATCGGCGGGCTCCGCACCAAGGAGCCCACCGAGTACGTCCTGAGACCGACATCGTCCTAAGGAGGAGAGCGAAGCGGAGAGCCTTCGGGTAGCGAAGCGGACCCACACCGAGTTGGAGTCGTTGCTTCCTGGTGAGTCACTCGCAAAGGAGGTGGGTTCCCGTGGACGACCTGATCCTGTTTCTCCTGACTTTCTTCGGCAAGGCCGGCTGGTGACGTCCACCCGGTACTGCCAGTAGCATCTGAGGCCTAGACCTTCGACGGAGATGTCGGTCTCCTGAGCTTCCCCCCGGACCCACTCGCCCCCGCAAAGCCGCCCATGCACCTGGACCTGCCGAGCCCCCGGCATCCGTGGCTGTTCCGGGCCTACTACGCGAGCGCCGTGGCGCTGGCCGGAGCGCTCTTCGCGCTGGCGGCGCCGCATGCGGCGCGCCCCCCGCTGCTCGTGATGGCGCTGGTGGTCCTCCTCATGTGCTTCGACGAGGCGGCGCCCATCACGCTCCCGAGCGGCGGCTTCGCCAACGCCGGCGCGGTCATCGACATCCCCTGCCTGATCCTCATCGGTCCCTTCTACACCGCGGCGCTGGACGTGCTGAGCGCGCTCGTGGTCCAGGCCTTCGTGCTGCGCAAGCCCACGATCCGGGTGGTCTTCAACCTGGCCAACTTCGCGATCACGGACTTCGCCGCCGGGCTGGCCTTCACGGCCGCCGGAGGCCGGATCGGGCAGCTTGGCCTGATGCACGATCTGGGTCCCCTCTCGGCATGCGGGATGGCCTACTTCCTGACCAACGCGGCGCTGGTGTCCACCGTGATCGGCCTCTCCGAGGGTCCCAACCCCTACCGGGTGTGGCAGCGCAACTTCCAGCAGGGCATCCTCCATCACGTGTCGTTCATCGCGCTCGGCGCCCTGGTCACCGTCACCTATCTCGGGGTCGGCTCCTGGGGCCTCGGCCTGTTCGCCATCCCCGCACTCGTGGCACGCCATTCGTTCCGCCTCTACGTCGAGATCCGCTCCGACCTCAAGGACTTCGTGAGGGCGCTCTCGGAAGTGCTGGAGGAGGTGGATCCTTACACGCGCCACCACTCGGTACGCGTGTCCCAGTACGCGGTGCGGATCGCGCGCGGCCTGGGGCTCGCGGAGCGCGAGGTGGAGGAGATCGAGTACGCCGCCTTGGTTCACGACCTGGGCAAGATCGGGCCCCAGCACCAGCACATCATCCGCAAGGCCGGCTCGTTGTCCCGCGACGAGCAACGCACGCTGCGCGCTCACCCGGCGGCGGGGGCCGAGATCGTCTCCAAGGTCCGGGCGCTCCGGAGAGCCTCGGAGATCGTCCGCAGCCATCACGAGCGGCCCGACGGCAAGGGCTACCCGGTCGGGCTGAGCGCCCGGGACGTGCCGGTCGGAGCCAGGATTCTGAACGTCGCGGACGCGTTCGACGCCATGACCTCGGACCGCCCTTACCGCCGGGCGCTGTCCGTCGACGCCGCGCTCAAGGAGCTGGGGCGCGGGGCGGGCACCCAGTTCGACGACCCGGTCGTCCAGTGCCTGCTCGATCTCCATCGGGGCGGGCGATTCCCGCTCATTCCGAGCCCCACCAGCGAAGATCTCGACCTGCTACGCCTCAGGCCCCTCCAGGCCCGCGGCTGATGCGCTACGGCGACGCCGGCGTCGACCTCGGACGCTCGCATGCGGTGAAGGCGCGGCTCGGGCCGCTGGTGCGCTCGACCTGGGGCGCCGGGGTGTGCCGTCTTCCGGACGGTTTCGCGGGAGTGATGAGCTGGCCGGCCCGGGTGCCGGGACCCGGAGGCGCCGGGCTCGAGCCGGAGCCCCTCCTGCTTGCCGCCTCGATGGACGGCGCCGGCACCAAGCTCCACCTCGGGCTCGAGGCGGGCCGGGTGGCGGATGTGGCCGCCGACCTCGTGTACCACGGCGCCAACGATCTCCTGGTCCACGGCGGACGGCCCCTGGCGCTGCTCGACTACATCGCCCAGGAGCGACTCGACGCCGAGGTCGTCATGGCGGTCGTCCAGGGCCTGAGCCGGGCGTGCCTGGAGGTTGGGGCGGCCCTGCTCGGGGGCGAGACCGCTGAGATGCCCGACACCTACCGGCCCGGCGTGGTCGACGTGGCCGGATGCATGGTCGGGAGCGTGAGCCGGGAGGAGCTCATCGATGGATCGAGGATCCGCGCGGGCGACGAGATCCTCGGCCTTTGCTCCAGCGGACTCCACACCAACGGCTACTCGCTCGCGCGCCGGATCCTCGCCCGGTCTGGACTGACCGCGGCCTCCCCACTTCCGCATGGAGAGGACGAGACCGTGATGGAGGCCCTGCTCCGCCCGCATCGCTGGTATGGCCCGGCCCTGGTCCCCGAGCTCCCATCCGGACGCCTCCACGGCCTCGCCCACGTCACCGGCGGAGGCATCGCCGGGAACCTGGTGCGGGTGCTGCCGGAGGGGGTGCGCGCGCGGATCCGGGCGGGCTCCTGGCCGCGACCCGGAGTCTTCCGGTGGCTGATCGAGGCGGGCGAGGTTCAGGAGGAGGAAGCCCGCGCGACCTTCAACCTCGGGATTGGGATGGTGGTGGTGTGCTCGGGGGCGGCGGCCCCCGGGCTGAGCGAGGATCTGGCCCGGGCGGGGGAGCAGGTCCACCGGATCGGCGAGGTGGTGGCGGGCGAGCGCGGCGTGGAGTGGATCGAGGAAGGGTGACCCTGCCCCCGCGGGGACCGTCGACCGGCCTGGGCCGGAGCGGTCGTGGGTGGATGGGAGGAGGGGAGGAGGGCATGGAGCGTTTCTCTCGGGATCCGGGGCGCGAAGCGGGCGCGCCCGAGCTGCTGGGTGAGTCGCCCGCGTGGATCGAGGTCTGCCGGGCGCTCCCGCGGGTGGCGGAGAGCGACCTGCCGGTGCTCGTGCTGGGCGAGACCGGCACCGGCAAGGAGCTGATCGCCCGCGCCGTGCACGCGATGAGTCCAAGGCGGCGCGCCAAGCTCGTCGCGCACAACTGCGGCGCCACCCCCGACAGCCTGATCGAGAGCGAGCTCTTCGGCCACGCGCGCGGCGCGTTCACCGGGGCGGTGGCCGACCGCATCGGGCTGTTCGAGGCGGCCCAGCAGGGAACGCTGTTCCTCGACGAGATCGGGGACGCGAGCCCGCTGCTCCAGATGAAGCTGCTACGCGTCCTCCAGGAAGGCGAGGCCCGCCGGGTCGGCGACACGCGCCTGAGACGGCTCGACGTGCGCGTGGTCTCGGCCACCCACCGGCGGCTCGAGGACGCCGTGGCGGCAGGCGGCTTCCGGGCCGACCTCTACTACCGGCTGAACGCGGTCCGGCTTCACCTGCCGCCGCTGCGCGAGCGCGGCGCCGACGTGCTGCTCCTCGCGCGGCACTATCTCGCGAGCGCCGCCCGGGCCTGCGAGGCCGACCCGCCCGAGCTCGCGCCCGAGCTCGCCGAGATGCTGCTCCGCCATCCCTGGCCCGGCAACGTGCGCGAGCTGGCCAACGCCTGCGCCTACGCGGTGCGCGTCGCCGGAGCGCGCGGCCGGGTGCTGCTCGAGCAGTGGCCGGAGAGCCCGCTGCTGCCGGGAAACGCGGTGGCGCGCGGGCTCCACGCCGAGACCCGCGCGCTCGAGGAGCGGCGCCTGCGCGAGACTCTCGAGCGGACGCGCGGCAACAAGTCGCGCGCCGCCCGGGCGCTGGGCCTCTCGCGCCAGGGCCTGCTTAAGAAGCTGCGGCGCTACGGCCTCACCGCGGCGGAGCGCTCGGCCATCGCGCTTGACGGCCCCGAGGGCCCTCCCTAGAGTGCAGCCGCGATATGGAGATGGAGCGAGCTCGTGGCGCGTAAGAACCTCCGGGTCGGTCTCATCGGCGTCGGAGCGATGGCCCAGATCAGCCACATCCCGGCGCTCAAGCGGACCGAGGGGCTCGAGCTCGTGGCGCTGTGCGATCGCGACGCGGAGAAGGCCGGCCGCGTGGCGCAGAAGTTCCAGATCGCGCGCTCGCACACCCGGATCGAGGATCTGCTCGACGACGACATCGACGCCGTCGACATCTGCACCCCCAACTTCCTGCACGCTCCGATGGCCACGGCGGCCCTGGAGGCGGGAAAGCACGTGCTGTGCGAGCGGCCCCTGGCGCGCAGCGCCGAGGAGGCCGCCGCGATGGCGCGCGCGGCCAAGAAGGCGGAGCGCCTGCTCCTCTGCACCGTCCAGCACCGCTTCCGCCCCGACGCGCAGCTCCTGCGCACCTTCGTCCACAAGGGAGACCTCGGCGACATCTTCTTCGCCAAGGCCGGCTGGCTGCGCCAGCGCACCGAGTGGGATTCCCCCGAGTGGCGGCGACAGAAGCGCGAGTCGGGCGGCGGTGTGGTGCTCGACCTCGGCTTCCAGATGCTCGACCTCTCGCTGTGGACCCTCGGCAGCCCGAAGGTGCAGTCGGTCACGGCCAGCGTCCACCGCTCGCGCAAGGGAGAGGTGGAGGACAGCGCGACCGCCATGTTCCGCCTCGAGTCGGGCGCCACGCTGACCCTGGAGCTCACCTGGGGGCTGCTGATGGAGAAGGACTTCGCCTACCTCAACTTGTTCGGCTCCGGGGGAGCGGCGCTCTGGAACCCGCTGCGAATCCACAAGGGGATGCACGGCAACCTAGTCAACGTCACGCCCACGATGGAGAACTCGCGCAACCAGTACAAGCATTCGATCGAGGCTCAGATCGGACACTTCGCCGAGGCGCTGCGGAAGGGGACCAAGCCGATGGGAAGCGCCGAGGAGATCGTGCCGGTGATGGAGCTCCTGGACGCCATGTATCGCTCCGCGGAGCAGGGGAAGGAGGTCCGGCTCGGGTAGTCGCGGCTCGAGCTCGCTCGTGCTTCGAGGCTCGGTCCCGACCGCCGAGAGCGGGCCCGCCCCACTTCCCGTCGCGTCCCGATCGCGCGGGCGGGAGCTGGGGCTCGCGTCGTTATCGGGGATCCTTCTGGGGGTCTCCTTCCTCCCGGGACCATTCGGCCCGCTCGCATGGTTCGGCTTCGTCCCGCTGCTCTGGGCGCTCGAGGCGCGCCGGCGCGCCGGCGTGAAGGCCCGCGGGCTCTTCGGGCTGGGCTACGTCTTCGGGCTCGTCTTCTTCCTGATCGGGACGCACTGGATCGCGCTGCTCTCCGAGGTGGCGATCACCGTCCCCTGGCTCAAGTACCCGGCATGGCTCGCGGCAGCCGCCTACCTGTCGCTGTTCACCGGGCTCGGAACCTGGCTCGCAGGCACCCTCGCCCGAAGCTCCGGCGTCGGCCTCGCCTGGGTGTTCCCGCCCTGCTTCCTCGCGGTCGAGGAGCTGCGCGCCTCGGGCGAGATGGGATTTCCCTGGTTCCAGCCCGGCTACACGCAGCACGGGATACCCCCGCTGATCCAGATGGCGAGCCTCGGCAGCGTGACCCTGGTGACGCTGTGGGTGCTGGTCCTGAACGCGCTGCTGTGGCGGGCGCTCGGGAGAGGGGGTCGCGGCCGCGCCGCGCTGGGAGCGCTGTTCGCCCTCGCACTCCCCTGGCTCTGGGGCGAGCGGGTGCTGGGGGCCGCGCCGCAGGGCGGCGGCGTGCCGGTGGCGCTGATCCAGGGAAACATCCCAGGCGAGATCAAGTGGTCGGGACGGCACCAGCGCGAGATCCTGCACACCTTCCTCGAGCTCTCCGAGCGCGCGCTCTCGGGCACGCCCCAGCCGCGCCTCGTGGTCTGGCCCGAGACCGCGACCGGCAGCTACCTGCGCCTGCAGCTCGACCAGGCGTTTCAGGTCGCCGAGTTCACCTCGCGCACCGGAGTCCCGGTGTTCAGCGGTTACGCGGATTACGCTCTGGGGCCCGACGGCCGGCCGCGCTATTACAACTCCGCGGGGCTCTTCCTGCCCGACGGCACGACCTCGCCACGTTACGCCAAGCGCCATCTGGTGCCCTTCGGAGAGCGGATGCCGTTCCAGTGGTTCCTTCCCGGGCTCGGCAAGATCGACCTGGGGCAGGCGGAGTGGACGGCGGGAACCGAGCCGGTGGTGTTTCCGAGCGAGGCGGGACCGTTCGCGCCGCTGGTGTGCTTCGAGTCGATCTTCCCGGATCTGGCGCGCGAGGACGTGCGCCGCGGCGCCGCGTGGCTCGTCAACATCACCAACGACGAATGGTTCGGGAACAGCGCGGCGCTCTACCAGCATGCCGCGATGGCGGTGTTCCGGGCGGTCGAGAGTCACGTGCCGCTGCTGCGCTGCGCGAACACCGGGCTCACCTTCGTGGTGGACTCGAACGGCCGCGTGGTGCGCCAGGCACCGGTGTTCCGCGCCGCGGTGCTCTCGGCCCCGCTGCCCCCGCGCGGGATCCCCACGCTCTACACCCGGACCGGCGACTGGCCGGGGCTCCTGGCGGGGCTCGCGGTGGCGGGGCTCTCCGCGGCGGCCTGGGCGAGGCGTCGCCGCGGCCCGCGAATTGACACCGCGAATCGGTCGTGAATACGATGCCGCTTCGTTCCTCGGCCTCGGCGGCGAGCGGGAGCTTCCATTCCATGGCGTTCGTCAAGGCACCCTGTAAACGGCGCGCGGCGATCCTCGGCGCCACCGGCCTGGTGGGCCGCACCATCCTCGCGCTCCTCGAGGAGCGCGGCTTCCCGCTGGACTCGCTCCGCCTGCTCGCGAGCGAGCGCCTCGCCGATCGCCGGCTCCCGTTCCGCGGCGAGTCCCTGCCGGTCGAGCCGGTGTCGAGCCACGCCTTCGACGGCGTCGAGATCGCGTTGTTCGCGACCAAGAACGACATCAGCCAGAAGTGGGCGGGCGCCGCGCGCGAGGCGGGAGCGCGCGTGATCGACAACAGCAGCGCGTTCCGCTACCAGCCGGACGTGCCGCTCGTGGTCCCGGAGATCAACGGCGCGACGCTCGACGACCTGCCGTGGCTGGTCGCCAACCCCAACTGCTCGACCATCGCGATCGTGATGGCGCTCGCCCCGCTCCAGCGCGCCGCGGGCCTCGAGCGCGTGGCGGTGGCCACGTACCAGTCCGTGTCGGGTGCTGGTGCCCAGGCGCTCGAGGAGCTGGAGCGCGGCGTCCGGCTGGGCCTCGACGGCCAGCCTCCGGCGCGCCGCGACGGCGGGCCTCCCTTCGCGTTCAACGTGGTGCCGCACATCGACCGGTTCGAGGACAACGGCTACACGCGCGAGGAGATGAAGATCGTCTGGGAGACGCGGAAGATCCTCGGCCTGCCGGAACTGCCGGTGACGGCGACGGCGGTGCGCGTGCCGGTGCGGGTCGGACACGCGGCCGCGGTGAATGTGCGGCTGTCCCGGGGAATCGGCCCCGAGGAAGCACGCGCCCTGTGGCGCGAGTTTCCGGGCCTCGAGGTCGTGGACGACCCGGCCCAGGCGCGCTATCCGGTCCCGCTCGCCGCCGCCGGACGGGACCCCGTCCTCGTGGGCCGCGCGCGGCGCGATCCTTCCCAGGAGAACGGCCTCGAGTTCTTCGTCGCCTCGGACAACCTGCGCAAGGGGGCGGCGCTGAACGCCATCCAGATCGCCGAGGCGCTGAGCCACGCGGAGGCCGGCGCGTCGTGACCCGCGGCCTTCCGGCGCGCTCCGCCGAGCCCGGAAGCGTGGGTGTTCGCGAGTGGCCGGCGCCGCTCCTGATCGGCGCCCTGGTGGGATCGATGGTGGCCGGCCGGTTCGAGACCGCGCTCGCGTGCCTTTCGATCGCCGCCCTGGCGGCCGGAGCGGCGGGGGCGAGGCGGCCGGGGGGACGCTGGCTCGGCGCAGTCGCGATCGGGATGTCGATCGCGCTCGGGCTCAACCTCTATCTCACTCCGGGTCGCCCGCTGCCGCTGCCCCGCCTCCTCGGACTCCGGCCCACCCGCGAGGGGCTTGGCTTCGGCATTCTGCTCGGCCTCCGGCTCGCCGGCGCCTCGGCGGCGCTCCATGGTCTCCGCGCCGCGTGGCCCGGCGAGCGCGCGGCCGACGAACTGGCGCGCCTGGCCCGGCCGCTCGAGCGGCTGCGCGTCCCGGTGCGCGAGAGCCGCGTGGTGGTCGGCCTGGCGCTGCGCTTCGTGCCGTTGCTGGTCGACGAGGCGCGCCGGATCGCGGCCATCCAGGAGCTGCGCGCGGGACGCCCGCCGCGCGGCCTCCGCGAGCGGCTGGAGCGGCGCCGCGCCAGCCTGGTGCCCACACTGGTCTCGGCGCTGGAGCGCGCCGAGTGGACGGCGCTGGCGCTCGAGGCGCGTCACTACCGGATGCGGCCGATCGCGGCGGGCCCGCGCCCGCCGCTCGCGGCCAGCGGCCTGGGTGCGGGGCTCGCCGCCGTGGCGATCCTGTGGCGAGGCTAGTGAGTGCGCGGGTTCAAGCTGGTGGTGGCCTACGACGGGACCGACTTCCACGGCTGGCAGTCGCAACCGGGGCAGCGTACCGTACAGGGCGTGCTCGAGGCGGCCCTTCAGGACCTGGTGGGTGGCGACCTGGTGCGGGTCGCGGGGGCGGGACGCACCGACCGCGGGGTGCACGCCCGGGGGCAGGTGGCGTCGTTCTCGGCCCCGACCCGGCTCCCGGCCCCGGCACTCGCGCCGGCGCTCAATGCGCGGCTCCCGGGCGACGTGAGGGTGCGCTCCAGCGAGGAGGCGCCCGAGCGCTTTCACGCTCGCCTGACGGCGCGCGCGCGCCGCTACAGCTACCACCTGCTTCCCGAGGAGGACCTGCTGTATCGCAGGATGGCGTGGTTCCCGAGGAGGTCCCTGCCCCTCTCGGGGCTCGCTCGAGCGACGCGCGCGCTCGAGCGCGAGGACGATTTCTCCGCATTCCGCGCCTCCGGGAGCTCGCAGGGAAGCCCGGTGTGCCGGGTGATGCGGGCGAGTTGGACGGGTCACGGGCCGTTCCTGCGCTTCGACATCGTGGCCGACCACTTCCTCTATCACATGGTTCGCAACATCGTCGGCACCGCCCTGAAGGTGGCCGCCGCACCCGATCCCGCCGCCGCCATGGACTCGATCGTGGCGTCGCGTGACCGGCGGCGGGCGGGGGTCACCGCCCCCGCCCAGGGCCTGTGCCTGGAGCAGGTGTTCTACCCGGAGGGACTCGAGCCATGAGCCCGCGAGCGCGCGGGATGGCGACGCTGGGGCTCGGGCTGCTGATGGGGGCGGGCGCGGCGCTCTGGCTCTCCGAGGGCCCGGGGCGGCGGCCGGCGGTCGGCCACGCCGAGGCCGGCGAGACCCTGTCGTCGTCGCGGCGCAACGCGATCGTGGTCGCGGCGGAGCGCGCCAGCCCGGCCGTGGTGTCGGTGAGCGTCGTGACCACGCGCGTGGTGCGCGCCGATCCGTTCGGAGGGCTCTTCCACGACGAGTTCTTCGAGCGCTTCTACCCGCCCATGGAGTACCGCGAGCGTATCCCCGGGCTGGGCTCGGGCGCGATCGTGGATCCGGCCGGTCTGATCCTTACCAACGAGCACGTGGTCCGGAACGCCGACCAGATCACGGTGACCTTGACCGACGGCCGCCAGTTTCCCGCCACGCTCCTGGGCGCCACGCCGACCTACGACCTGGCGGTGCTCAAGGTGAACGGCAAGAACCTCCCCGCCGCCCCGCTGGGAGACAGCGATCACCTGCTGGTGGGCGAATGGGCGATCGCGATCGGGAACCCGTTCGGCTACCTGCTGAACGACACGCAGCCGACCGTGACGGCCGGGGTGATCAGCGCCACCCGGCGCGACATCAAGGCCGAGGCCACCGAGTCGGGCGTCTACAAGAACATGATCCAGACCGACGCGGCGATCAATCCCGGCAACAGCGGCGGACCGCTGGTGAACGGCGACGGCGAGGTGATCGGGATCAACACCTTCATCTTCACCCAGGGCGGAGGGTCGCTGGGCATCGGGTTCGCCATCCCCATCAACCTGGCGCGGCGGGTGCTCGGCGAGATCCAGCGCTACGGGCACGTGCGCGCCGCCTGGCCAGGGATGCTGGTGCAGCCCGTGACCCCGTACCTCGCGCGGCGGCTGAGCCTCACCGACCTCGGCGGGTTGATCGTGACGCGGGTCGATCCCGGCGGCCCGGCCGCCCGCGCCGGGGTGCGGGTGGGCGACCGCATCCGGCGCGTCAATGGGCGCGTGATCAACTCGGTCGACGACGCGCAGAGCAGCATCTACGGAGCCGCGGTGGGGGACCGGATCCAGCTCGCGATCGAGCGCGGCGACCGGCGTCTCGACCTCGGGCTGACGCTGGCCGAGGCCCCGAGGGAAGAGCCGTGATCGCGCGCTACTCGCTGCCCGAGATGAGTCGGGTGTGGAGCGACGCCCGGCGCCTCGAGCTGTGGCTCGAGGTCGAACTGGCGGCCACCGCCGAGCGCGAGGCGCGCGGCCACGTGCCCGCGGGGACGAGCGACCGCATCCGGCGGCGCGCCCGGATCGACGAGCGGCGGATGCTCGAGATCGAGGGGGAGGTCCGGCACGATGTCATCGCGTTCCTCTCCATGATCGGCGAGTCGGTGGGGGAGGACTCCCGCTTCCTGCACGTGGGGCTGACCTCGTCCGACCTGGTGGACACGGCACTCGGCCTCCAGATTGCCGAGGCGGGCGGGGTTCTCCTGGGCCGCCTCGCCACCGCGCGCCGCGAGGCCTGGGCGCTGGCCGGCCGTTACCGTGAGACTCCCATGGTCGGGCGAACCCACGGCATCCACGCGGAGCCGATCACGTTCGGGCTCAAGTGCCTGTCGTGGAGCGAGGAGCTGGGGCGCGACGAGGAGCGCCTGCGCCGCGCTCTCGAGCAGGCCCGGGTCGGCAAGTTCTCGGGGGCGGTCGGGACGCTGGCGCACCTCGATCCGGAGATCGAGGAGGCCGCCCTGGCCCGGCTGAGGCTCGCTCCTGAGCCGGTGGCGAGCCAGGTGGTGCACCGCGACCGGCACGCGGCGCTCCAGTGCGCGCTGGCGGTTTCCGCCGGCACGCTGGAGCGGATCGCGCTCGAGGTGCGGCACCTGCAGCGGAGCGAGGTGCACGAGGCCGAGGAGCCGTTCGAGCGCGGGCAGAAGGGCTCTTCGGCCATGCCCCACAAGCGCAACCCGGTGCGCTCCGAGCGGGTGTGCGGGCTGGCGCGGCTCCTGCGCGGCTACGCCTTGGCGGCGCTGGAGAACCAGGCGCTGTGGCACGAGCGGGACATCAGCCACTCCTCGGCGGAGCGGGTGATCCTGCCCGACTCGTTCCTGGTGCTCGACTTCATGGCCTCCGAGGTGGCCGCGGTCCTCAGGGATCTGGTGGTCCACCCCGACCGGATGGCCCGGAACCTCGAGGCCGGAGGCGGGCTGGTGTTCTCGCAGCGCGTGCTGCTGGCTCTCACCGAGGCGGGCCTGTCGAGGGACGAGGCCTACCGCGTGGTCCAGGAGCACGCCCTCCAGGCCCTGGACGGCGGGCCCGAGTTTCGCCTCGCGCTCGAGCGCGATCCCCGCGTGAGCCAGCGCCTCAGTCGCGAGCGGCTCGCGAGCTGCTTCGTGCTCGAGCCCTTCCTGAGGAACGTCGGCGCGCTCTACGCCCGCGCGCTTCCGCCCGATCCATGAGCGTCACCGCCCGGTTCCATCCCGCGTTCACCGCCGAGGAGGCCCGTGAGCCGGCCGAGGTGGCCCGCCGGCTGCGCGCGCGCGGCGTGGGACTCGAAGCCGACGAGGTGACGCTGCTCCTCGAGCTCCTCGGGCGCCCTCCCTCGTGGCCCGAGGTGGTGCTGTTCGGCATCCTGTGGAGCGAGCACTGCTCGTACAAGTCGACGCGCCATCTGCTGAGCCGCCTTCCCACGCGCGCGCCCCAGGTCGTGATCGGTCCCGGCGAGGACGCCGGCGTGGTGAGCCTGCCCTCGCCGTGCGAGGACCTGCTGCTCGTCCTGGCGCACGAGAGCCACAACCACCCGAGCCAGGTCCTGCCGGTCGAGGGGGCGGCGACGGGAATCGGCGGGATCGTGCGGGACGTGGCGTGCATGGGAGCCGAGGTCGTGGGAGTGCTCGACGTCCTGCGCCTCGGCGATCCAAGGAGCGGCGTGCAGGCGCGCGACGTGGCCCGCGGCGTGGTGGAGGGGATCGCGGGCTACGGCAACCCGCTCGGCGTGCCGAACCTGGGCGGCGAGGTCACCTTCGACGGCGCCTTCGACCGGAACTGCCTCGTCAACGTCATGGCCGTGGGCCTCGCCCCGAGGAACGGCGTGCTGCGGAGCCGGGTGCCCGAGGGCGAGGGCCCGTGGTCCTTCGTGCTGGTCGGCAAGCCGACCGACGAGAGCGGCTTCGGCGGCGCCGCCTTCGCCTCGGAGCGGCTCGGCGGCGAGGACCGGCGGCCGGCGGTGCAGCTCCCCGATCCGTTCCTCAAGCGGGTGCTCACGGTGGCGAACCTCGAGGCCTTTGCGCGCCTGCGCGCGCGGGGAATCCCGGCCGGTCTCAAGGACCTCGGCGCGGGCGGCGTGGCGTGCGCCACCAGCGAGTTGGCCGCAGCCGGCGGGTGTGGCGCCGAAATCGACCTCGACCGCGTGCACCAGGCGGGCTCCCTCTCCCCCGAGGTGGTGCTGTGCGCGGAGACCCAGGAGCGCTTCTGCTGGGTGGTGCCGGAGGGCTTCGCGCCGGAGCTGTGCGATCTCTACAACCGAGAGTTCGCGCTGGCCTCGGTCTCTCCCGGCGCGGGAGCGCGCGTGATCGGGCGCGCCACCCGGGACCCGCGCTATCGCGTCCGCTGGCAGGAAGAGGTGGTGGTCGACTGCCCGGTCGAGGCGATCACCTCCTCCCGGCACGTCAAGCGAGCCTCGCGAAGGCGCCCTCCGCCCGCGCCCTACAAGCATCGCTCCGAGCATCCCGACCCGCGCCCGGCGCTCCTGGCCCTGCTGGGAAGCTTCAACCTGTGCTCGCGCGAGTACCTGTTCCGCCACTACGACAGCGAGGTGCAGGGGCGGACCTGGCTCAGGCCCGGCGAGGCCGATGCGGTCGTGATCCGCCCCGACCCGGGGCGCGCCCTGGGCCTGGCGTTCGCCGTCGGAGGCAACCCGTACTGGTGCGAGAGCGACCCGGAGCTGGGCGCTCGCCACGCGGTGGCCGAGGCGGCCCGCAACGTGGCCTGCGTCGGCGGTCGGCCCTGGGCGCTCACCGACTGCCTCAACTTCGGCGACCCCGGCGATCCCGCGGTGATGGGAGATTTCGAGGCCACGCTCGAGGGCCTGGCGGTCGCGGCGGAGCATCTCGGCGCGCTGGCGAACCGCGGTCAGCCGCTGCCGTTCGTGAGCGGCAACGTGAGCCTCTACAACCAGTCGGGCTCGGCCGCGGTGCCGCCCTCGCCGGTGGTGCTGTGCGCCGGCGTGGTGCGTCACCTCTCCTGCCTCACGCCCCACGGGCTCGCCCGCGCGGGCGACTTCCTGGTGGTGGTCGGAGAGCCGCGCGACGAGCTCGGAGGCTCGGCTTACGTCCGGGAAGTCCTGGGCGAGCGCCCCGGGGCTCCGCCGTCCCTGGACCTCCCTCGCGAGGCGCGGCTCCAGGAGCTGGCCGTGCTGGCCGCCGAGGGCCGGTGGGCCCGCGCCGCCCACGATATCTCCGACGGAGGCCTCGGGGTGGCGGTGGCGGAGATGGTGATGAGCGCGGCTCCGGAGCGCGGGCTCGGCGCCGAGATCGACCTGTCCGCCTTCGAGGCCGGCACCGAGCTGGCGCTCTTCAGCGAGCGCCCCGCGATCGTCTTCGAGGTGAGCCCCGAGCGCGCCGCGCGCCTGTTCCAGGCGGCGCGCGAGCGCTCGCTGCTGGCCTGGCCGGCCGGCACGGTGATCGAGGCGCCCCTCCTCCGGGCCCTCCTGCCCGACGGCGGCGTGCGCACCTGGCAGAGCGCCGAGCTCAAGGCCGCCGCGGCGGCCCCGCTCGAGCGGCTGTGGAACGAGGAGCTGTGACGGCCTTCCCCAGGGTGGCGGTGATCCAGTTCCCGGGGGTGAACTGCGAGGCCGAGACGCTGCGCGCGCTCGAGCGCGTGGGCCTCGTCGCCGAGGTCTTCCGCTGGACGCGCCCGGCGGGCGAGTTGCGCGACTTCCAGGCCTACGTGCTGCCCGGCGGTTTCTCGTACCAGGACCGCGTGCGCGCGGGGGCGCTGGCCGCGAAAGATCCGCTGGTGGAGGTCCTGCACGGCGAGCTGGAGCGCGGCAAGCCCGCGCTCGGCATCTGCAACGGCGCCCAGGTGCTGGTGGAGGCAGGCCTGATCCCGGGGGGAGGCGGCGTGGAGCTCGCCCTGGCTCGTAACCGGATGCGAGGGCGCACCGGCTACTTCTCGCGCTGGGTCTACGCGCGCGTGGAACCTTCTCCGTGCGTCTTCACCCGCGAGCTCGAGCCCGGCACGGTGCTGCCCCTGCCGGTCGCGCATGCCGAGGGACGCTTCGTGGGCTCTCCGGGACGCGTGCCGGCCCTGGTGCGGGCGGGACAGACTCCGCTGCGCTACGCGCGCCACGACGGCGCGCTGGCGACCGCGTTTCCCGAGCACCCAAACGGGGCCGAGGAGTCGGTGGCGGCGGTGTGCAACCCGCGCGGGAACGTGCTCGCCATCCTGCCGCATCCCGAGCGCGCCCAGGATCTGGGGGCGGTCCCGCGACAGATGGTCGGCCCCTGGCCGGAGGCGCGATCGCGGGCGTTCGACGACGGCGCGGGCGGCGCCGAGGCGGTCGACGATGCCGGCCCCGGGCTCCGCCTCTTCGAAGGACTCCGCCGCCACCAGGCTTGGATCGAGCTGGTCGGCTCCGACCCGGAAGCCTGGTCGGCCCTCAGCGTGGCGCGGGCGCGCCTTCCCGCGGCGCGCGGCCTCGAGTCGCTCCGCCGCTGGCGCTTGGTCGAGCTCGGCGGGTCGCTGCCCGGGGCGGCCGACCTCGCGGCGTGCCTGCACCGCTCGACCCAGTTCTATAATCCCAACAAGGAGCGCTGCACGGTTCGCAACGCGCCCGGGGACCCCGCACCGGTGCGGGCCGGCGAGGTCGCCCTGCTGGTGCGAGAACGCGGAGGCGGGCGCCGGCGCGCCGCGGAGCGATGGTGGGCCCACGAGACCGGCGAAGCGGTGCAGGTTCGGGAGGCGGTGGCCTGGGCGCTGGGGTTCGCCGCCGGGGTCGACGGACCGGCGGCGGCGGCGGAGCTGGTGGCGCTGAGCGACCGCCGCCACGGGCTCCTGTGCAATCCGTTCTCGCAGATCCCGAGTCTTCCGGGGAGCGGCATCCCGCTCCCCTGGATCACGCCCGGCGGGGAGCCGGGCGAACCGTGGAACACCGAGGAGGAGGAATGGTGAAGAGCGGCGTCGGGGCCGGTCCGGGAGGAGATCTCGCGGGTGCGCCTGCTCCCGCCTGCGGCGGATGGAGCCGGGTCAAGGGCTGGAGCGAGGAGTGCGGCGTGTTCGCGGCGATCGGCGTGCCGGAGGCCGCCCAGATCGTGGGGCTCGGCCTCCATGCGCTCCAGCACCGCGGCCAGGAATCGGCGGGCATCGTCTCCTGCGGCGAGGACGGCGCCTTCCACAGCCACAAGGGGCTCGGCCTGGTCTCCGAGGTCTTCACCGAGGCGCGGCTGGCCGAGCTGCCTGGAACCCTGGCCATCGGGCACAACCGCTACTCCACGTCTGGCAGCGTGACGCTCGAGAACACCCAGCCGCTCCGGGTCGTCTACCGCGGCGGGCCACTCGCGCTGGCCCACAACGGGAACCTGGTGAACGCCCGGGAGGTGCGCGAGAAGCTCGAGGCCTCCGGCTCGATCTTCCAGACCACGCTCGACACCGAGATCTTCCTCCACCTGATGGCGGTCTCGGATGCCGAGACCCCGGCCGACGGCCTGATCCAGGCGGCGCTTCAGGTGCGAGGCGCCTACGCCCTGCTGGTGCTCACCGCCGACGCCGTGCTGGCCCTGCGCGACGCCCACGGCATCCGGCCCCTCTGTATCGGGCGGCTGGGCGACGGCTACGCGGTAGCGAGCGAGACCTGCGCGCTGGACCTGGTGGGGGCCGAGTACCTGCGTGACGTCGAGCCCGGCGAGTTGGTGCGCTTCGACCCGCGCGGCATGCAGGTGAGACGCGCGCTGCCGGCGGCGGTCCCGCCCCAGCACTGCATCTTCGAGCACATCTATTTCTCCCGCCCCGACAGCCGGGTGTTCGGAGAGGGAGTCGATCGCGTGCGCCGGCGCATCGGGCACCGGCTCGCCGACGAGCACCCCGCCGCGGCCGACCTGGTGATGGCGGTGCCGGACTCGAGCAACTCGATCGCGCTGGGATTCAGCGAGGCGTCCGGGCTGCCGTTCGAGCTCGGCCTGATCCGCAACCATTACGTGGGGCGCACCTTCATCCAGCCCCACCAGGCGGGTCGCGACTCGAGCGTGCGCATCAAGTTCAACCCCGTGGCCGAGGTGGTGAGCGGCCAGCGGGTGGTCCTGGTGGACGACTCGATCGTGCGCGGGACGACCAGCCGGAAGCTGGTGCGCCTGATCCGCCGCGCGGGAGCCGCCGAGGTGCACTTCCGCGTCGGGTCGCCCCCGGTCACCCATCCCTGCTTCTACGGCATCGACACGCCGAGCCGGAAGGAGCTGATCGGAGTGCTGAAGAGCGTCGAGGAGATCCGCGACTTCCTCGGCGTCGACTCGCTGGGATATCTCTCGCTCGAGGGCTTGCTCGCGTGCGAGCGTGACGGGCGCCGGTTCTGTCACGCCTGCTTCAGCGGCCAGTACCCGGTGCCGGTGAACGCCGCCGCCGGCAAGCTGGAGATCGAAAACCTGCACCGCGGAGCCGCGCGAGGGACCCAAGGCTGAGCGGCCGCCCGGACGGAAACCCGAGCGGCCGCTCTTTTCAGCCCCGCGTCGCGGCGGTCAGCGAATGCAGATGATCCTTCGCGTGTCCACCGCCTTGCCGGCCTTGAGGAACGCCACGTAGACACCGCTCGCGAGGCGACCGCGCTGGAATCCCACCGTGTGAACCCCGGGCGACTGGCGCTGGTTGTCGATCAGGCTCGCCACCTCGCGCCCCTGCACGTCGTAGATCTTGAGAGACACCTGCTGCCAGCTCGCGAGCGAGAAGCGGATCACGGTCGACGCCCTGAAGGGGTTGGGACGGATCTGCTGGAGCAGCGTGAGCCCCGCTCCGTCCGGGATCGGCGGCGCCGCGTTGACCTGGACGCTCACGGCGGCGACGTAGCTCTGAGGCTGGAAGCCCACGGCCGTGAAGGCCCCGCCCAGGTGGACGGTGTCGATGCTCAGCGCCAGGGTCGAGACGGCGCCGTTCGGACCGGGGTTCCAGTTGGTGGCGGCGGCGGTCGAGGGATCCAGGGCGGCGACGTTGGAGCGTGACTGCCCGCCCATGCTGGTGAAGGCGCCGCCGACGTACAGCGTGGTCCCGCTCAGGGCCAGGGCGCTGACGTTGCCGTTGGCGGCGGCGTTCCAGCTCAGGGGCAGCCCGGTGCTCGGGTCGAGCGACGCGATCTTGTTGCGCGGGCTGGTGAACGCCCCGCCGATGAAGACCATGCCCCCGCCGACCGCGATGGCGTTGACGGCGTCGTTCGCGTTCGGGTTCCACGGCTGCAGGACGCCGGTGCCGGCATCCACCGTCGCGATCCGGTTGCGCGCGTCCCCGCCGAGCATGGTGAACGCTCCCCCGACGTAGAGGGTGCTGCCGTCCAGCACGAGGGCGTTCACCCCGCCGTTGGCGCTCGGGTTCCAGGAGGTGGCGAGCCCGGTGGTGGCGTCCAGGGCCGCGATGTCGCTGCGGGGCTGGCCGCCGATGGTGGTGAAGAAACCGCCCGCGTAGACGCTGCTGCCGCTCGGGATCAGCGCGCGCACGTCGCTGTTCGCGTTCGGGTCCCACGCCGTGGCGAGCCCGGTCGCGGCATCCAGGGCGGCGATCCGGTTGCGCGTCTGGCCGCCGATGCTGGTGAAGATTCCGCCCGCGTAGACCGTGCTCCCGCCCACCGCCAGCGAGTTCACGGTGTTGTTGGCGGTGGGGTTCCAGGCGGTGACCGCCCCGGTGCCGGTGTCGACGGCGGCGATCTTGTTGCGCGGCTGCCCGCCCATGCTGGTGAAGCTTCCGCCCGCGTACACCGTGGACCCGCTCACGCCCAGGGCGGAGACGCTGGCGTTGGAGTTGGGGTTCCAGGCGTTGACCGCTCCGGTCGTGGCGTTCAGCGCCACCAAGTTGTTGCGCGACTGGCCGCCGACGACGGTGAAGGTCCCACCGGCGTACACCACGCCTCCGCTCAGCGCGATCGAGAGCACGCTGCTGCTGGCGCTGCTGACGTTCGGGTTCCAGGCGGAGACGACGCCGGTGGTGGCGTCGAGGGCGCCGATCCGGTTGCGCGCCTGGCCCCCGATGGTGGTGAAGAAACCGCCGGCGTAGAGCGTGCTCCCGTTCAGGACCAGGGCGCGCACGTCGCTGCTCGCGCCCGGATTCCACGACGTGGCGAGACCGGTCGTGGCATCCACCGAGCCGATCCGGCTCCTCACCTGTCCGCCGAGACCCGAGAAGCTGCCGCCCGCGTAGACCGTGTTCCCGCTCACCGCCAGTGCCCGGACGGGGAAGTTGGCGCCCGGGTTCCAGGCGGTGGGAATGCCGGTCGCGATGTCGAGCGCCGCGATCTTGTTGCGCGGCGTGTCGGCGGGTGGCACACCGAAGTCGGTGAAGTCTCCGCCGACGTAGAGGACGCTGCCGGAGAGGACCATGGCGCGGACGAAGCTGTCGGCGATCGGGTTCCACGGCGTGGCCGTCCCGGTGGTGGCGTCGAGGGCCGCGACGTAGTTGCGTGCGCTGTCGCCGGCGCTGGTGAACTGACCGCCCACGTACACGGTGCCGCCGCTTGCCGCGATCGAGAGGACCGCGTCATTGGCGAAGGGGTTCCAGGGCGAGAGGCTGTTGTCGGACAGGATATGGGCCAGATTGGTTCGCAACGTGCCACCCACGGCGGTGAAGGCGCCGCCGATGAACCAGCCCCCGCTGCCGTCGGGGGCCATGGTGAACACCGACCCCGCCACCTTCGGGAAGCCGCTCAGGGGGGCGCCGGTCCCGGCGTCCAGCGGTACGAACGATCCGGTCGCCGGACCCACCTGGGTGAACGTGCCGCCGATGTAGAGCGTGTTCCCCGAGAGCGCGGAGGCGTTCACGGCCCCGTCGGTCACGTAGAAATCGTCCCGCAAGGTCTGGGCCGAGGCACCGGACCACCACGTCACCGTCGCGATCACCAGCAGGAACGCCGGACCAACGATCCTCGGGAGCCACCGGAGGTTGGAGTCCCTCGCCGCCGCCCCCGCCGCCTGACCGCCTGGATGGCAACTCATGACCATAGCCCTCCTGTCGCACAAAGGAGCCCCGTGGGAAAAAGCATACCCCCCGGGTCGCTTGTTATGCCAGTGATAATGGGTGGTCATCGATGGGGGGCGCGCCTTTCGCCATTCGGCATCGAGATCGCCGCGGGGAGCGCGGCTCCTTGACACCTCCCGGAGCCGTTCCTAGAGTCGCGGGAATCGCGCGCGTGCCTCGTGGATCGGGGTGTCCACGGCCCTTCCCAACCGCGCAAGTCCTTCCGAAAGGTCCCAATGTCGCTCCAGGAACTCATGCGCCAGCGTCGCGAGAAGCTCGAGCGCTGGCGGGCGCTCGGGGTGGAGCCCTACGCCTACGGCTACCCGGCGTCGGACCACGCGGCGGACGTCCTGGGCCGCGGCGAGGCCGTCACCCAGGAGCCGGGGCAGCCGGTGCGCCTCGCGGGGCGGATCCTGAGCCTGCGCGGCCACGGCAAGGCCGGATTCGCGCACCTGCTGGACGGGAGCGGCAGGATCCAGCTCTATTTTCGCGCCGACCACCTGGGCGATGCCTTCGCCCGCTACGAGCTGCTCGACGTCGGGGACTGGATCGGGGTCGAAGGGGCGCCGTTCCGGACCCGCACCGGCGAGATCACGGTGCGGGTGGACTCCTTCGAGCTGCTGGCCAAGTCGCTGCGCCCGCTGCCCGAGAAGTGGCACGGGCTCAAGGACCCGGAGACGCGGTTCCGGCAGCGCTACGCGGACCTGTTCATGAACCTCGAGGTCCGCGAGGCGTTCCGGCGCCGCGCGCGTCTCGTCGCCGCGCTGCGGGCCCACCTCGACCGGCGCGGCTACCTCGAGGTCGAGACCCCGGTCCTCCAGCCGCTCGTTCGTGACCCGCCATCACGCCCTCGACATGGAGCTCTACCTCAGGATCTCGAACGAGCTCTATCTCAAGCGTCTGATCGTTGGCGGGCTCGAGCGCGTCTACGAGTTCTCGCGCGACTTCCGCAACGAGGGCATGGACCGGACACACAATCCCGAGTTCACCATGCTGGAGTTCTATCAGGCCTTCGCCGACGTCCACGACATGATGGACCTGACCGAGTCCCTGGTGTGCGACGCCGTGCAGGCGGTGACCGGGAAGCTCGAGGTCGACTACCAGGGTCAGCGGCTCGAGTTCGCTCCTCCCTGGCCGCGCCTCTCGATGCTGGAAGCGGTCGGCGAGCGGGTGGGCGAGCCGGTGCAGTCGCTCGACGCCCGGCAGCTGGCGCGGCTCGCGGCCGCCCATGGGGTGGCGACGCGACCGGGACTCGGCGCCGGCGGCTTGCTCGACGCGCTGTTTGGGGAGCTGGTCGAGCCCCGCATCGTCCGGCCCACCTTCGTGGTCGACTTCCCGGCCGAGATTTCGCCGCTCGCCCGCGCGAGCCGCCGGGACCCCACCCTGGTGGAGCGCTTCGAGCTGGTAGTGTCGGGCATGGAGCTCGCGAACGCGTTCTCGGAACAGAACGACCCGGAGGCGCAGGCCCGGGCGTTCGAGGATCAGATGGCGCGCCGCGCGAACGGCGACGAGCAGGCGCAGGTGATCGACCACGATTACCTCCGCGCGCTGGAGTACGGCATGCCGCCCACCGGCGGCGTGGGCATCGGCATCGACCGGCTGGCGATGCTGCTCACCGATTCGCGCTCGATCCGCGACGTCATCCTGTTCCCCCAGCTCCGACCCGAGGAGGGACGGGGCGAGATCGAGCCGGAGGGCCCCGCGGTCGGCGCGCGCGCGGGCGACGCGCAGCCCGGGAACGCGGCACGGTGAATCTCCCGCTGTGGATCGCCGCCCGCTACCTGCGGACGCGGCGGCAGAGCGGATTCATCACCCTCCTCACCGGAATCTCGATCGCGGGGGTGGCGCTCGGGGTGACCGCTCTGCTCACCGTGCTGGCGGTGATGAACGGGTTCGAGAACGAGATCCAGACCCGCATCGCGGGGACCGACGCCCACGTCGTGTTCCTGGGTGAGAACACCGGCGGAGTGCGGGAGCCCGGCGCCCTGGTGGCGCGGCTCAAGGGGGAGCGGGGCGTGCTGGGAGTGGCCCCGTTCACCTACGTCAAGGCCATGGTGTACCGGGACGGGCTCACCGAAGGCCTGGTGGTCAAAGGGGTGGACCTCGCGGCCGAGCGCTCGGTGACCAGCATCGGGCAGCACATCGCGCCGCCGCTCGATTCGATCCCGATCGCGACCGCCGAAGGCCTGCCGGGGATCGTACTGGGCTCGGAGCTGACGGCGCGGCTCGGCGCGCGGGTGGGAGACCGGTTGCTGCTCGCCACCCTGAGGAGCGACCGTGGCTCGGCGTTCGGCTTCGCGCCCAAGCTCCAGGCCTTCCGGCTGGTCGGCGTCTTCACCTCCGGGCTCTACACCTACGACTCGAGCTTCGGCTTCACTTCGATCGGCGCCGCGCAGAGGTTCTTCGACCTCGGCGACGCGGTGACCGGCATCGAGGTGCGGCTCAGCGACATGTTCGACGCACCGCGCGCCGAGGGACGCCTGATGAGGGCGCTCGGGACTCCCGGGCTCCGGGCCAACAACTGGATCGAGCTCAACCGCAACCTGTTCACCTGGATGAAGCTCGAGAAGGCGGTGATGTTCGTGATCCTGGCGCTGATCGTCCTGGTGGCGGCGTTCAACATCGTGAGCACGCCAACATCGTGAGCACGCTGTTCATGGTGGTGCTCGAGAAGCGCCGCGACATCGGGGTGCTGAAGTCCCTGGGCGCCCGCTCGCGCGTGGTGCTCCAGGTGTTCCTGTGCGAGGGGCTGCTGATCGGAGGGCTGGGCACCGCGCTCGGCGCCGGGTTGGGCATGCTGCTGATCGGGATCCTCCAGCGCTACCCGTTCGTGCGGCTGCCGGGCGACGTGTACTTCATCGAGCGCCTCCCGGTGCGGCCGGAGGGTGGCGATTTCATCGCCGTCATTCTGGCCGCCCTGACGCTTTGTTTGACCGCCGCCCTCTATCCGGCCTGGAGGGCTTCGCGGCTGGACCCGGTGGACGCGATCCGGCGCCAGGCATGAGCCGAAATCTCAAGGAATCCGGACAACTGGCTGCCGGACAGCCAATTATTCGAGTCGACGAGGTCCTGGCGGCGCGCGGCATCTGCAAGGCTTACGATGGCCCTTGGAGGAGGCTCGAGGTGCTGAAAGGCGTGGATCTCACGGTCAGGCGTGGCACGATTTTGGCAATCCTTGGCGCTTCAGGGGCGGGGAAGAGCACGCTGTTGAACATCCTCGGGACATTGGACCGGCCCGACCGCGGCACGCTGACCGTCGACGGCCGGCGCACGGATCGATTCGGCGAGGCCGAGCTGGCCGAGTTCCGGGCCTGCCACCTGGGCTTCATCTTCCAGTTTCATCATCTGTTGCCGGAGTTCAGCGCGGAGGAGAACGTCATGATGCCGCTGCTCATTGCCGGGGTCGAGTGGGGCGCCGCCCGGTCGCGAGCGCAGAGCACCCTCGCCGCGGCCGGGATGCCGGAACGCTGGGAGCATCGGCCGATGGAGCTCTCGGGCGGCGAGGCGCAACGCGTCGCGGTGGCTCGCGCGCTGGTCGGCGAACCGGAGCTGGTGCTCGCCGACGAGCCGTCGGGAAACCTCGATCGTCGCGCCGCCGCGTCGCTTCATGAACTCATCGCAACACTGGCCCGAGAGCGGCATCAGACATTTGTGGTCGTCACGCATAATGATAGGCTTGCGGCCGTAGCGGACCGCGTGATGATCCTCGAGGACGGCCGGCTCGGCGAGGCGTGAAAGGTCCTGCGATGGTCTGCCAGGTGTGTGGAAAGAATCCAGCGACGGTGCACTTCACCGAGATCCACGACAACAAGATGTCGGAGATCCACGTGTGCGAGCGCTGCGCCGAGGAGAAGGGGCTGCACGCGGCCTCCAAGAAGCACAAGTTCGACATCGCGGATCTGCTCGCCAACATGGTGGACGGCATGACCACTACCGACGAGGAGCGGGTCGGCCACGTGCAGTGCCCGCGCTGCGGGATGGTGTACTCGGGCTTCAAGGAGACCGGCCGGCTGGGCTGCGCCGAGTGCTACACGGCGTTCCAGTTCCAGCTCCGGCCGCTGCTCCGGCGCATCCACGGCGACACCCGCCACCGCGGCAAGGTGCCGACCCGGGACGGCGAGGGAGTGACCCGCTCGCGCCAGATCCACCGCCTTCACGACGAGCTGCAGCGCGCGGTCGAGCGCGAGGAGTTCGAGCATGCGGCCGGCATCCGCGACGAGATCAAGCGCCTCGAGTCCGGAACGCCGTCCGCCCCGCCGGCCGGGGAGAAGCCACAATGAACCCTTCCAACGGCGCCTCTCCGCCCGCCTCGTTCGACGCCCTGATCGCGCGTCCCAGCCCGTGGCTCTCGGGCCAGGGTCCGCACGCCGACCTGGTGCTCTCGACCCGCATCCGCCTGGCCCGCAATCTCCACAGCGTCCCGTTCACCCACCGCGCCCGCGACGAGCAGCTCCAGGGAGTGCTGCTGAGCGTGGCGGGGGCGGCGCAGCGCTCCCGCGCGTTCGAGAACGGCCTGCTCCTGCGCATGACCGAGATGAGCCCGATCGAGCGGCAGATCCTGGTCGAGCGCCATCTCGTCAGCCACGAGCTCGGGGACGGAGTCAAGCCGCGCGGCATCATGATCGCCGCCGACGAGTCGCTGTCCCTGATGATCAACGAGGAGGACCACCTGCGGCTCCAGGCCATGACGCCCGGCTTCCAGCTCGCCGAGGCGTGGTCGCGGGCCGACGCCGCGGACGACGAGCTCGACCAGTCGCTCGACTTCGCCTTCTCCGAGGAGATCGGCTACCTCACGTCGTGCCCGACCAATGCCGGCACCGGGCTCAGGGCCTCGGTGCTCATCCACCTGCCGGCGCTGGTGCTGGTGGAGGAGATCCAGAAGGTGCTCAAGAGCATCATGGAAGTCGGCCTCAACGTGCGCGGCCTCTACGGCGAGCACAGCGAGGTGATGGGCAATCTGTTCCAGATCTCGAACCAGACCACGCTCGGGCGCAGCGAGCGCGAATCGATCGAGCGGCTCGAGCGGGTGACGCGCGAGATCATCGAGACCGAGGAGCGCGCCCGCGAGCGCATGATGCGGGACGCCCGCGTCCAGATCGAGGACAAGGTGTGGCGCGCCTATGGCACGCTGCGGTATTGTCGCTCGATTCACTCGCGGGAGGTCATCAACCTGTGTTCGGCGGTCCGGCTGGGCGTGGCGCTGAGCATGCCCGGCCTTTGCCACCTGCGGGTGATCAACGAGCTCCTGGTGCTGACCCAGCCGGCGCACCTGCAGCGCCTCTTCGGGGGTGACCTTTCCCCGGGGGAGCGCAACGTCTACCGCGCCCAGATCGTGCGCGAGCGGCTTGCATCCGCCGAGCGCGAGACGGAGGCTTAACCAGAGGAGAATCCACGGCTGCCAGAGGGCGGCGTCCCCGCGCCTCCGCGCGGCGGTCCGGAATCACGACTGCGACGCGCCCATCGGCACCCGAACCAAGGCCATGCACGACAAGTTCACGGAACGGGTCCGGAAAGTGATTTACCTGGCGCGCGAAGAGGCGGCGCGCCTGCAGCACGACTACATTGGCACCGAGCACCTGCTGCTGGGGGTGATCCGCGAGGGGGAGGGGATCGCCGCCACGGTGCTCAACAACCTCGGGCTGGACCTCGAGCGCATCCGCCAGGAAGTCGAGAACATGGTGAGCGCCGCCGGCGGCACCATGACGATCGGCGAGATCCCCTTCACGCCGCGCGCCAAGCGCGTGCTCGAGCTGGCGGTCGAGGAGGCGCGCTCGCTCGGCCACAACTACGTGGGCACCGAGCACCTGCTGCTCGGGCTCATCCGCGAGGGCGAAGGGGTCGCCGCCAAGGTGCTGCTCGAGCTCGGCGTCGACCGCAAGCGGGTGCGCGAGGAGACCCTCAAGCTCCTCGGCGGCACCCCGTCGTCGACCGGCTCGGAGCGCGAGGAGCGCCCTGAGACGCCGGCGCTGAACCAGTTCGGGCGCGACCTCACCCAGCTCGCGCGCGAGGGCAAGCTCGACCCGGTGATCGGACGCGACAAGGAGATCGAGCGGGTCATCCAGGTGCTGTCGCGGCGCAAGAAGAACAACCCGGTGCTGATCGGCGAGCCGGGAGTGGGGAAGACCGCGATCGCCGAGGGCCTGGCGCAGCGCATCGTGTCGGCGCAGGTGCCGGAGAGTCTCAAGAACAAGCGCATCGTGACCCTCGACCTCGCCGCCGTGGTGGCCGGCACCAAGTACCGCGGCCAGTTCGAGGAGCGCCTCAAGACCGTGATGAACGAGATCCGCGAGTCGAAGGACACGGTGATCTTCATCGATGAGCTCCACACCATCGTCGGCGCCGGCGGGGCGGAGGGCGCGATCGACGCCTCCAACATGCTCAAGCCCGCCCTGGCGCGCGGCGAGCTGCAGTGCATCGGCGCCACCACGCTCGACGAGTACCGGAAGTACATCGAGAAGGACGGCGCCCTGGAGCGCCGCTTCCAGCCGATCATGGTGGACCAGCCGAGCGTCCAGGACACCATCGCCATCCTGATGGGCCTGCGCGACAAGTACGAGGCGCACCACGGCGTCAAGATCACCGACGAGGCGGTGATCCAGGCGGTCAAGCTCGCCGACCGCTACATGAACGACCGGTTCTTCCCCGACAAGGCGATCGACGTGATCGACGAGGCCTGCGCGCGGGCGCGCCTGTCGGTGAGCACCGTCCCGGCCGAGATCCACGAGCTGGAGAAGAAGCTCGAGGAAGTGATCAAGGAGAAGGAGGCGGCGATCCGGGGGCAGGAATACGAGAAGGCGGCGCGCCTGCGGGACAAGGAGAAGGAGCTGCGAGCGCGGCGCAACGAGCACAAGAAGTCGTGGACCGAGTCCAAGCGCGACAAGGAGGTGCACGTCAACGAGGACCTGATCGCCAACGTGCTCTCCACCATGACGGGAATCCCGGTGGTCAAGCTGGCGGAGGAGGAGACCCAGAAGCTGCTGCGGATGGAGGACGACATCCGCCGGCGGGTGGTGGGGCAGGACGAGGCGCTGGCGGCGGTGTCGCGCGCGGTGCGGCGCAACCGCGTCGGCCTGCGCGACCCCAAGCGCCCGATCGGCTCGTTCATCTTCCTCGGTCCCACCGGGGTGGGCAAGACCGAACTGGCGCGGGCGCTGGCGGCGTTCCTGTTCGACGACGAGGACGCCCTGATCCGGGTCGACATGTCCGAGTACATGGAGAAGTTCTCGGTCTCCAGGCTGGTGGGAGCACCTCCGGGCTATGTGGGGTATGAGGAGGGCGGGCAGCTCACCGAGAAGGTGCGCCGCAAGCCCTATTCCGTGGTGCTACTCGACGAGATTGAAAAGGCCCACCCGGATGTGTTCAATGTGCTGCTCCAGGTGCTGGATGACGGGGTGCTCACCGACAGCTCGCGGCGCCGGGTGGACTTCAAGAACACGGTGATTATCATGACCTCGAATCTCGGGGGTCGCCAGATCGTCGCGGGCGGGCGGCACCTGGGATTCAAGCAGGCCGAGGGCGGAGTGGCGCAGTTCGCCGAGATCAAGAGCACGGTCCAGGACGAGCTGAAGCGAGCGTTCAACCCGGAGTTCCTGAATCGCATTGACGACGTCATCGTGTTCCACGCGCTCACGCGCGACGACATGCGCCAGATCGTGCGGATCCTCCTGGGTCAGGTTCACGACCGGCTCCATGCCCAGGACATCGACCTCGACATCACCCAAGAGGCGGTGGAGCTGCTCATCGACCGCGGGTTCGACCCCTCGCTCGGGGCCCGGCCCCTCAAGCGGGCGATCCAGAAGCTGCTCGAGGATCCCTTCGCCGAGTACATCCTGCGCGGTCAGTTCCCCGCCGGCGCCCACATCCGCGTGGCGCGCAAGGACGACCACCTCGACTTCGATTCCAGCACCGTGCCGGAGCCGACCCCCGCGGCGGCGGCTCCTAGCGGCTAGCGCGCTCGCCCTCCTGGTGGCCTGGCCGGCGTCGGCCGGGGCGATCGCCGGGGCGGGGGGTGCCGGACCCGCTGGGCGCCAGGCCGCAGGGGAGGCGTTGCTCCCCCCGGCGGGCCAGCAGGCGGCCGCCGACACGGCCGCTTCTGCCCCCGATTCGACCGCCGGCGACTCGCTCTCCGAGGAAGCCGAGGCAGCGCTCCAGATCGGGCGCGTCTCGGTGGCCGGCAACACCCTCACCGACAGCACGCGCATCCTGCGCTCGTTCGAGGTGCCGCGCGGCCGCCGCTACTCCGACGAGGAGGTGCGGCGCGGGATCCGCAAGCTGTTCGCGCTCGGGCTGTTCGACGACGTGTGGGTGGAGACGCTCCCGCACGGCGACCAGGTGGACGTGGTGATCCATGTCCGCGAGCGGCCGCGCATCGCGAAGGTCGAGTTCAGCGGCAACCAGAAGCGCGCGACCTCCGAGCTCGAGAAGAAGCTGTTCCTCCATTCCGGCGAGGTCTACTCGCCGACCACCACCCGCTCCCAGGTCGACTCGCTGCTGCGGTACTACCACCAGGAAGGCTTCGCCCAGGCCTCGGTCGAGGCGGTGCCGGACACCAGCGCGGGAGCGAACCATCTGACGCTGCGCTTCGTGGTGCGCGAGGGCGAGCGCGTCAAGATCACGCGCATCGTGTTCGCGGGCGTGACGGCGTTTCCGGAGCACAAGCTGCGCAAGCGCATGAAGACCAAGACCAAGGGCTTCTTCGGCGGGGGCGAGGTCAAGGAGGAGAACTTCACCGAGGACAAGGAACGGCTGGAGGCCTACTACCACAGCCACGGCTACCGGGACATGAGGGTCCTGAGCCAGGACCTCGAGCCCGGCGACGAGCCGCGGCACCTGACCCTGAAGGCGACCGTCGAGGAGGGCCGCCTCTACCGCATCGGCCAGGTTGCCTGGAGCGGCAACCAGGTGCTGGACGCCGCCCCCCTCCAGAAGCTGTGGCAGCCCCGGCCTGGGGAGAAGTACGACGCTTCCCGGGTCGAGAAGGTCCAGGGGCAGGCCTACGCGGAGTACGCCGAGCGGGGCTACCTCTACCTCGGCATCGAGCCGCGCGAGACGGTGCGGGACTCGGTGGTGGACGTGACGTTCGGCATCACCGAGGGGCGGCCCTCGACGATCCGCATGGTGAACATCCTCGGCAACCGGAACACCCGCGAGAAGGTGATCCGGCGCGAGATGGCGATCCACGAGGGCGACCGCTTCAAGCGCTCGGCGCTGGTGCGCACCCAGGGGGACATCTCCCGCCTCGGGCTGTTCGAGGACGTGCAGGTCGACTTCACCCCGGCCGACAGCACCGACGTCGACATCAACCTCAAGGTCAAGGAGAAGCAGGTCGGCACCGCCTCGGCGGGCGCCGGCTACACCAGCCAGAGCGGCGTCACGGGCTTCCTCGAGCTGGGACACAACAACGTGCTCGGGAACGGTCAGAGCTTGTCGCTCCACCTCGAGCGTGGCGGCAAGCGCAGCGACTACTACCTGAGCTTCACCGAGCCCTGGTTCCACGACACCCCGACCCTGCTCGGCTTCTCGCTGTTCGACACCCGGCGCGAGCTCGACTTCTACCAGGAGAAGCGCGTGGGCGGCTCGGGACGCATCGGCCGTCCGCTGCCCTGGCCGGACTACTCGCGCGGCTCGCTGTCGTTCAGCATCGAGGCGGTGACCGTGGACTCGCTCGGCACGCTTTCGGACGCCGACCGCATCGCCCTCTCGGGCCTCCGCTTCGGCAGGACCGTGCTCACGAACAGCCTGCAGACCAGTTTCCTTCGCAACAGCGCGGACAACCCCTTCTATCCCACCAAGGGCACGCGCCTGTCGTCGGAGGACGAGTTCGCGGGCGGACCCTTCGGCGGCGAGATCAACTTCCACAAGCACCGGATCGAGGGCCGCGTGTACCTGCCTTCGTTCCTGAAGGGGATCACGACCATGCTGCGGGCCCGGGTGGGGCTGCTCGGCGCGTACGCCGACCAGAAGAGCGGCGCTCCCCTCTACGAGACTTTCCGGCTCGGCGGAGGAACGACCCCCGATCCGCTGCGCGGCTACGACGATTACCAGGTGGTGCCGGAGAAGTTCGACCGCCTGATCGGCACGGTCCACAAGTTCATCGCCAGCATCGACTCGACGACGGTTCCGGGGATGCGTGACACCGTGTTCCGGGACACCACCACCTACACCCGCGTGCGTTACCCGGGCGGCCACTTCATGACCCTCTACACCGTGGAGCAGCAGTTTCCCATTGTTCATCCCCTCCACGGTGTGGTCTTCTTCGACGCTGGCAACGTCTGGGACCTGTGGAGCGAGATCAGGCCCTTCGACCTCAAGCTCGGAGCGGGAATCGGATTCCGGCTCGAGATCCCGTTGCTCGGCAACGTCGGCCTCGATTATGGATACGGGTTCAACCGCGACGACGGCCCGCACGCCAAGGCGCATTTCCTGATCGGCAACCTCAACTTCTGACCATGTCCCTGATCCGGTGGCGAATGGGATTCCTGGCCGGCGCAGCGTGCCTGGCGGGAGCGTGGCTCGTGCTCGCCGCGCCGGCCCGGGCCGACCTCCGCGTCGGCTACATCGACTCGGCGCGCATCTTCCAGGAGTACAAGGACGCCCAGGAGGCGCAGCAGCGCTTCGACCGCCAGGTCCAGGGCTGGCGGGACGAGGCAGCGGAGAAGGAGAAGGTCGCCAACCAGCTGCGGGCCGAGGTGCGCGACCAGGGACCGATCCTCTCGGCGCTCAAGCGCCAGGAGAAGGAGGAGGCGCTGCAGCGGGCGACCGCCGAGTACGAGCGCTTCGTCCAGGAGGTCTGGGGTCCCCAGGGCCGGGCCGCGACCGAGAACGAGCGCGCCACCGGCGAGGTGGTGGCCCAGATCCGCAGCGCGGTGGAGAAGGTGGCGAACGACAAGGATCTCAACCTGGTCCTGGATTCGGCCGGGGGGTTCATCATCTACGCCGACAAATCCCTGGACATGACGGCCCTGGTCCTGGAAGAGCTCAGAACGCGTTCCACAACGGGCGGAGCCCGATAGGAAGGCCTTTCATGATCACGAAGACTCTGGCCGAGCTGGCCGCCATCCTCGGCGGCGAGGTGGTGGGGGATGGGTCGGTGTCGATCCGCGGGGTGGCGGGAATCCGCGAGGCGCTTCCCGGCGACATCACCTTCCTCGCCAACTCGCGCTACGAGCCCTACCTGCTCGAGACCAGCGCCTCGGCGGTGATCTGCTCGCGCGAGCCGCGCCGCGCCACGATGGTTCCGCTGCTGCAGGTCGACAACCCCTACCTGGCGTTTCAGCGCGTGGTGCGCGTGTTTCGGCCCGATCCCTACCGGCCCGAGACCGGCGTGCACCCGAGCGCGGTGGTCTCGCCAGAGGCGGAGGTCGGCGCGGAGGTGTCGATCGGCGCCCAATGCGTGATCGAGCGCGGGGCGAAGATCGGAGCCCGCGTGGTGCTGATGCCGGGGTGCTACGTGGGCGAGCGCGCCTCGGTGGGCGACGACACCTTCTTCTTCCCGCATGTGATCCTGCGCGACGAGTGCCAGGTCGGCAAGCGCTGCATCATGCATCCGGGGGTGGTGATCGGCAGCGACGGCTTCGGCTTCGCGTTCGACAGCGGCCGCTATCACAAGGTGCCGCAGGTGGGCAACGTGGTGATCGGCGACGACGTCGAGGTCGGCGCCAACACCACCATCGACCGCGCCACCACCGACAGCACGCGCATCGGGGACGGCACCAAGATCGACAACCTGGTGCAGATCGGACACAACGTGGTGGTGGGCAGCCATTCCATCATCGTCGCCCAGGTGGGGATCTCGGGCAGCACGGAGCTCGAGGACTACGTCACGCTCGGCGGGCAGGCGGGGCTGATCGGCCACATCCGGATCGGCACTCGCGCGATTGTGGGAGGCAAGAGCGGCGTCACCAAGTCGGTGCCGCCCGACGGGGTCGTGATCGGCTACCCGGCGCTCCCCCAGGCGGTGTTCAAGCGCCTCAATGCCTTCATCCAGAGGCTCCCCCAGTTGTTCCAGCGCACCAAGGACCTGGAGCAACGGATCGGCGCGCTCGAGCGCTCGACCCCGGCTTCGCGCGAGTACCCGGTTCGCGAAGAGGTGCCTTGAAAGGCAAGATGCAGCGCACCCTGGCCCGGCCAGTCTCGTTCGAGGGCGTGGGCCTGCACACCGGCGTGCGCGGCGCCGTCACCTTCCGGCCCGCCCCGGCCGGCAGCGGCGTGCACTTCGTGCGGCTCGACCTGCCGGGCCGGCCGGTGGTGCAGGTGCGGCCCGAGAACGCGGTCTTCGACCCCAAGGCGGCCCGCCGCACCATCCTCGAGCAGAACGGCGTGCAGGTCCACACCATGGAGCATCTGCTGGCCGCCGTGGCCGGGCTCTCGATCGACAACCTGGTCATCGAGACCAGCACCATGGAGATCCCCGAGCCCGCCGACGGGAGCGCCGCGCCGATAGCGCGCATGCTGGTGGAGGCCGGCTTCGAGAAGCAGGACCTCCCCAGGCGACACATCAAGGTGACCAAGCCGGTGCACTGGGAGGAGAACGGCGCCCACCTCTCCGCCGTGCCTTACGACGGTCTCAAGATCACCTTCACGATCGACTACGACCACCCGCTGGTGGGGCGTCAGACCCTGTCCCTCGACATCGACGACCACACGTTCCTGAACGAGGTCGCCCCGGCGCGGACCTTCGTGCTGGAGCGCGACCTCGAGTCCCTGCGGCAGGCCGGCTGGATCAAGGGCGGCTGCCTCGAGAACGCGGTGGTGATCGGCGAGAAGGGGATCCTGAACCAGGAACCCCTGCGATACCCTGACGAGTTCGTGCGCCACAAGATCCTGGACCTGCTCGGGGACCTGTTCCTGCTCGGCGGGCCGCTGCTGGGGCATGTGAGCGCCTACCGCTCGGGCCACCAGGGGCACGTGGCCTTCGTCCGGCACCTGAAGAACACCCTGCCGCTGCCGGGGCGGCGCCCGGGCGGAACGCCCGAGGAGTGGGACATCACCGCCATCATGGACATCATCCCCCACCGCTACCCGTTCCTGCTGGTGGACCGGATCACCCGCATCGAGGAGGGCCACAGCATCGAGGGCATCAAGAACGTCACCATCAACGAGCCCTTCTTCCAGGGGCACTTCCCGGGGCATCCGATCATGCCCGCGGTGCTGATCCTCGAGGCCATGGCCCAGGTGGGGGGCTTCCTGCTGCTCAACTCGGTGGACGATCCGAACCACAAGCTCATGTACTTCATGGGCATCGACGGGGCGCGATTCCGCCGCCCGGTGACGCCGGGCGACCAGGTGCGCTTCAAGCTCACCCTGCTCAAGCTCAAGGGGGGGACCTCGAAGATGCGTGGCGAAGCCTTCGTCGACGATCAGCTGGTGGCCGAGGCCGAGCTGCTGGCGACGGTGGTGGACAAGCGGCCTTCATGAGCACCTCGATTCACCCGGCGGCGTTCGTGGACGAACGTGCCGAGCTCGGGGTCGGCGTGCAGATCGAACCCGGCGCCGTGATCGGGCCCAACGTTCGGATCGGCGACCGCACGCGGGTCGGGAGCCACACCCTGCTGGCCGGCTGGACCCGCATCGGGAGCGACTGCGATCTCCATCACGGCGCCGTGCTCGGCAGCCCGCCCCAGGATCTCAAGTACGCCGGGGAGCCCTCCTACCTGGAGGTCGGAGACCACACGGTGGTGCGCGAGTACGCGACGCTCAACCTCGCCACCGAGCCCGGGGCGAGCACGCGCGTGGGCCGGCACTGCATGCTCATGGCCTACTCGCACGTGGCCCACAACTGCCAGATCGGCGATCACGTGATCGTCGCCAACGCGGTCCAGATGGCGGGCTACGTCACGCTCGAGGACTGGGCGATCGTGGGAGGGGGAACGGTGATCCACCAGTTCGTGCGGGTCGGGCGCCACTCGATGATCGGCGGCGGCTCGCGGATCCCGCAGGACGTGGCGCCCTTCGTCAAGCTCGCGGGCAGCCCTCCGCGACTCGCCGGGATCAACGTCGTCGGGCTCGAGCGGCGCGGCTTCGCACCCGGGACCCGGGAGGCCCTGGAGCACGCCTACCGGATCCTGTTTCGCGAGAGCCTGACGGTGGCGGAGGCGGTGGCCCGGATGCGCGCGACGCTGGCGCACGTGCCCGAGGTCGAATATCTCGCCCGCTTCGCCGAGACCTCGGTCCGCGGGCTCACGCGGTAGTATTCACGAGGAGCTGGAGGATGCCGCCGGTGCGCGTCGGAGTGTGGGGAGTGGGAGCCTGGGGAGAGAAGCACGCGCGGGTCTACCACGCGCTGGATCGAGCCGACCTAGTGGGGATCCATGACGCGATTCCCGATCGGGCGCGCGAGGTGGCGGACCGCTACGGGTGCGCGGCGTTCCCCACTCCCGAGGCCCTGCTCGCCGCCTGCGAGGCGGTGTCCATCGCGGTGCCCACCGCCGGCCATCGCGCGGCCCTCGAGCGGGCCGCCTCGGCCGGCCGGCACGCGCTGGTCGAGAAGCCGATGGCGGCGTCCCTCGAGGACGCCGACGCCATGCTGGCCGCCGCGTCCGGCGCGGGGATCGTGCTCCAGGTGGGACATGTGGAGCGCTTCAACCCGGCGCTCACCGCCGCGCGCCCGCACCTGAAGAACCCCAAGTTCGTCGAGGCGCACCGCCTGGCCCTGTTCCAGCCTCGCTCGCTCGACATCGACGTGGTGTTCGACCTCATGGTCCACGACCTCGACATCGTCCTGGATCTGGTCGGGAGCCCGCCGGTCAAGATCTCGGCGGTCGGGGTCGCGGTCCTCTCCGGGAGCGAGGACATCGCCAACGCCCGGCTCGAGTTCCCTGACGGGTGCGTGGCCAACCTCACCGCCAGCCGGGTGTCCCAGGATCGCCTGCGGCGGATCCGGTTCTTCCAGGACGACGCCTACCTGTCGGTGGACCTTTTCGGGAGAACCTGCGAGCTCCTGCGTATGGACAGGGCCGGGCTCGCGGCGGCGAGCCGCCGCGGCCGGCCGCTCGAGGCGATCCAGAAGCAGGCCCTGGCGGTCGAGGGGGGCGAGCCGCTCACGCTCGAGCTCGACGCCTTCCTGGCCTCGATCGCCCGGGGCGTCTCGGCTCCCCCGCGGGGCGCCGCGACCGGCGCGGCGGGGCGCGAGGCGCTGCGCGTCGCGGCCGAAGTGCAGGGGGCATTGCGCCAGCGAGCCCGGCAGTGGGCGACCCGCGCGAGCACCGTTTCCTGATCGTCGCCGGCGAGGCCTCGGGGGACCTCCACGCGGCTCACCTGATCGCCTCCCTCAGGAGCCTCGGCCCCTGCCGCGTTCGCGGAGTCACCGGGCCGGCGCTGGAAGCCGCGGGGGCCGAGCGCGTGGCCCCAATCTCAGACCTGGCGGTGATCGGTTTCTCGGGAGTCCTGGGCAAGCTTCCCCGCATCGCCCGGGCCTACGCGCGGCTGCTCCAGGAGGCGGGGAGGTTCCGCCCGGAGGCGGCGGTCCTGGTCGACGCTCCCGGCTTCAACTTCCGCATCGGGCCCGCGCTCAGGCGACGCGGCATCCCCATCTTCTACTACATCGCGCCCCAGGTATGGGCCTGGCACCCGGAGCGCGCGGCCGCGATGAGCCGCTGGGTGGACCGCCTGGCGGTGGTGTTCCCCTTCGAGGAGTCCCTGTTCCGCTCCGCCGGGGTCCCGGTCGAGTTCGTGGGCCATCCGCTGCTCGAGGGCCTGGAGCCGGAGGTGAACGAAGCGACCTTCCGCGCCGAGCTCGGGCTCGGGAGCGGAGATCGCATCTTCGGCCTCCTGCCCGGCAGCCGGAAGCAGGAGGTCCGCCAGCATCTCGGCGTGATGCTCGAGTCCGCGCGGCGCCTGAGAGGCGCGCGCCCGGACCTGGCCGTGGTGGTGGGGCTGGCGCCGGGGATCGACGGGACCGATGAGCTCGGGGCAGCGGGCGCCGCGATGCGAGGCGCGGGCGGCGCACCGGCCGGGACCGGAGCGCGCATCACGAGGCTCGAGGACGGCGTGAGGCTCCTCAGCGGGCGCACCCGCTCCATCGAGGCCCACGCCACCGCCTGCGCCGTCGCCTCCGGCACCGCCACGCTCGAGACCGCGCTCTTCAGTACGCCCCTCGCCGTGGTGTATCGCGTGGGACGGATCAACTACGCGATCGCCCGGCGGCTCGTGAAGCTCACGCACATCGGGCTCCCCAACATCGTCGCCGGGGCCGAAGTGGCTCCCGAGCTGATCCAGGACGGCTTCACCGCCGAGCGGCTGGAGCGCGTCCTCGCCCCGTGGCTCGACGACGCGGGCGCCCGCCGGCGCGCGCGCGAAGGCCTGGGAGTGGTGCGCGAGAGGCTCGGGTCCCCCGGAGCCTCCCGCCGCGCCGCCGCGCTCCTGTGGAGGATGGTCTGCTGAGCAACCCGGACGGCTCCCCCTGGTGGATGCCGCTCGGCGTCAGGGCCGCGGCGGCGCTGGTGCGCGGGCTCGGTCTCTCGTGGCGGCTGGAGTACCGGGGAGTGAAGGAGTACGACCGGATCCTGGCTGGCGGAGAACGATGTATCTTTGCCTTCTGGCACGCGCGCATGCTGCCCCTGGTCTTCACCCACCGAGGACGCGGCATCGCGGTGCTGGTGAGCCGGCACCGCGACGGAGAGTGGATCGCGCGCCTGATCGAGCTCCTGGGGTTCGCCACCGCCCGCGGCTCGAGCACGCGCGGGGGAGAAGAGGGAGTGCTGAGCCTGCTGAACCTGGCCGAGCGCGGGCATCTGCTCGCGATCACCCCGGACGGCCCGCGCGGCCCCGCCGAGCGCCTGAAGCCGGGGCTGGTCTACCTGGCGAGCCGCACCGGATTCCCGGTCGTGCCGGTGGCCTCGGCCGCCGACCGCGCCTGGGTGCTCGGCTCGTGGGACAGGTTCCGGGTCCCCCGGCCCTTCGCCCGGGTCGTGGTGGCCTACGGGCCGCCGCTCCTCGTGCCGCGCGCCCTCACCGAGCAAGCCGCCGAGTCGTGGCGCGAGCGGATCGAGGAGTCGATCGCGCGCCTCACGACCGAGGTCGCCGCGGCGGCGGGGGAGCAGGGGTGAGCCTCGCGTGGGTCGCCTACCGGATGCTCGCTCCTTGCGCGGGAGCGATCGCCCCGGGAGCGCGGGTGCTGGCCTCTCCATCCGAGCGGCGGCTGTGGGGCGAGCGACTCGGAAGCGCTCGACTCGAAGGCGGCTGCCACGCGTGGATCCACGCCGCCTCGCTCGGCGAGGCGGTGGCGGTCCCCCCGCTCGTGCGCGAGCTCTCGAGCGTCCAGCCGGGGGCGCGGCTCTACCTCACCGCCACCACGCGCACCGGCCGGGCGCGCCTCGGGGAGCTGCCTCATCCGGTCTCGCTCGCCCCGATCGACACCCCTCAGGCCGCACGTCGCTTCTTCGAGGGCGTGCGCCCCGATCGCCTGTTCCTGGTCGAGACCGAGCTCTGGCCCCACTGGCTCCTGCGCGCGCGCTCGCAAGGAGTGCCGGTCGCGGTGGTGAGCGCGCGGCTCTCGGAGCGTTCGGTGGCGCGCTACCGGCGCCTGGGTGGCGAGCTCCGGCGGCTCGTGGCGGGGCTCGCCGGAGTGCTGTGTCAGGGCGCCTCGGACGAGCGGCGCTGGCTCGAGATCGGAGCGCGCCCCGAGCGCACCGCGGTGGTCGGGAACCTGAAGGACGACGGGCTTCCCCCCTCGCCTCCGGACCGCGCGGCGGCCCGCCAGGCGCTCGGGCTCGATCGCGAACGGCCCCTGCTGGTGCTCGGCAGCCTGAGACCGGGCGAGGTAGGGCCGCTGGCGCGGGCCCTGAGCTCCCTGCCGGAGGCGGTGAGAGACCGCTGGCAGGTGGTGGCGGTGCCGCGCCACGCGCGCGCCAGCGGCGAGCTCCTGGACGAGGCGCGCGGGGCGGCGCAGGTCCTGGCGCGCTCCGGCGCCCCGCGCCGGGGAGCCTGGCGCTGGGACGACGGCACCGGAGTGCTGAGCGGCTACTACGCCGCAGCCGACGTGGCGTTCGTGGGCGGGAGTCTGGGCCCCTACGGCGGCCACAACCCGCTCGAGCCCGCCGCCTGCGGGGCCGCCGTGGTGCTCGGATGTCATCACGAGGCTCAGGCCGACGGCGTCCGGGCGCTGCGCGAGCGCGACGCCGTCACCGTGGTCCGGGGCGAGGACGAGCTCGCGCCCGCGCTGGCGCGGCTCCTCACCGACGAGAGCCTGCGCGTCGCGCGCGCCGCCGCCGCCCTGGAAACCGTGCGGGATCGGCGCGGCGCCGCCCGGCGGGCCGTGGAGCGGCTCGCCTCATGGGGCCTGTGGCCGGCGGACTGAGGCGCCGGATGCTGGACGCGGGGGCGAGGCTCTACGGCGCCGGCTGGGAGATCAGGCGGCGCGCCTACGCGCGGGGCCTCAGGAGACCCCGCGCCGTGCCGGCGCGCGTGGTGAGCGTGGGGAACCTCACCGTGGGCGGGACCGGGAAGACCACGCTCACGCTCGAGCTCGCGCGCCGCGCCCGGGAGCGCGGAGTGAACGTGGCGGTGGTGTGCCGGCGCTATCACCCCGGCCCCGAGGGGAGCGGCGACGAGGAGCGGCTCTACCGCCGGTCGCTCGGCACGGAGCCGGTGTACGCCGGGCGGAGCAAGCGGGAGGGGGCGGCGCGCGCCGCGGCGGAGGGCCGGTCGCTCGTGCTGGTGGACGACGGCTTCTCGCACTGGACGCTGGCGCGGGACCTGGATCTGGTGCTGCTCGACGCCCGCGACCTCTGGGGGAGCGGCCGCCTCCTGCCCGCGGGAAGGCTGCGCGAGCCCCGCCGCGCGCTGCAGCGCGCCGGGGTGGTGGTGGTCTCTCGCCTCGGGCCGGAGGAGGACGCGCGGCCCCTGATGGAGGAGGCGCGGCGCTACGCTCCAGCGGCGCTGATCGCCGCGGCGCGCCATCGGGTCGAGGGCGTGCGGCGCCTCGACGGCGGTCCGGCGCCGGCGGCGGCGGGGCCGGCCGTGGTGGTGACCGGGACCGGGAATCCCCGTGCGGTCGAGACCAGCGCGCGCGAGGCCGGTTTCGGTCCCACCGAGCTCGTGACCTACCGGGACCATCACTGGTTCGCGCGCGCCGAGGCGGAGCGGGAGCTCGGGCGGGCGCGGCGGCGGAACGCCGCGCTGGTGCTCTCGGCCAAGGACGCGGTGCGCTGGCCGGGTGAGGTCGCCGACGCGCGGATCGTGATCGTGGAGATCGCGTGGCAGTGGGTCTCGGAGGGAGAGGCGGTCGAGCGGGCGGTGTTCAGAGAGGAGGAGGGATGATGTCCGACGCCGACGTGCTGGTGCTGGGGAGCGGAATCGCCGGGCTGATGGTCGCGCTCGAGGCGGCCGAGCGGGCCGAGGTGCTGGTGCTCAGCAAGCGCCGGGCAGACGATGCCAACACCAACTTCGCCCAGGGCGGGATCGCGGCGGTCTTCGGCCGGGGCGACTCGTTCGCGGCCCACGAGCGCGACACGCGGCGCTGCGGAGCGGGCCTGTGCGACCCGGCCGTGGTCCGGCAGGTGGTGCGGGAGGCCCCCGAGCGGGTGCGCGAGCTGGAGCGGCTCGGAGTGCGCTTCAACCGTGCGGCGCGCGGCTACGCTCTCGGCCGCGAGGGCGGGCACTCTCATCGTCGCATCGTGCACGCCAGCGACTTCACCGGCCGCGCCATCGAGGCGGCGCTGCTCGAGCGTGTGGGCGCCCACCCGCGCATCCGGCTGCTCGAGAACCAGCTCGGGGTGGACCTGATCCTCGAGTCCAGGATGAAGCGGGGACCCGATGCCGGAGAGCGCGCCTCCGCCCGCGCGCGGCGCGGGATCGACGCCTGCTGGGGAGTCTACGCCATGGATCGCGCCACCGGGCGCATCCGGCCGGTCACCGCGCGCGTCACCGTGCTGTCCACCGGGGGCTGGGGCAAGGTCTACCTCTACACCACCAATCCCGACGTCGCGACCGGCGACGGGGTGGCGATGGCGTATCGCGCCGGGGCGGCGGTCGCCAACCTGGAGTTCGTCCAGTTCCATCCCACCTGCCTCTACCACCCGCGCATCAAGTCGTTCCTGCTGAGCGAGGCGCTGCGCGGCGAGGGGGCGGTGCTGCGCACGCTCGACGGCTCGCGCTTCATGCCGCGTTATCACCCGCAAGCCGACCTGGCGCCGCGCGACGTGGTGGCGCGCGCGATCGACCGCGAGCTCAAGCGCCGCGGCGAGCCCCACGTGTGGCTCGACATCACTCACCGTCCGGCCGCCCTGGTGCGCCGGCGCTTCCCCAACATCGCCGGGACGCTGGCCTCCTACGGCTTCGATCTCACCCGCGAGCCGATCCCGGTGGTGCCGGCGGCCCACTACATGTGCGGCGGCGTGCGCGCCACCCTCGCCGGGCGCACCTCGATCGCGGGGCTCCTGGCGATCGGCGAGACCGCCTGCACCGGGCTCCACGGAGCCAATCGACTGGCGAGCAACTCGCTGCTCGAGGCGCTGGTCGGCGCCCATCACGCGGCGGGCGAGGTGCGACGGCTTCTCGGCACCGCCCGTCGCGTCCCGCGGGCCGCGCCGTGGTCCGCGCGCGGAACCCGGCCGCCGCTCGAGAGCGTGGTGTTCGACCACAACTGGGACGCGGTGCGCCGGGTGATGTGGGACCTGGTGGGCATCGTGCGCTCCGACCAGCGCCTGGCCTTCGCGGCCCGCCGGCTGGCGCTGCTCCGTGAGGAGATCGAGCACGACTACATCCGGCTGCGGCTCAACCCGGATCTGATCGAGTTGCGCAACATCGCCCTGGTGGGGAGCCTGATCGTCGAGTCGGCGCAGCGCCGCCGCGAGAGCCGCGGTCTCCACTTCAACCTCGACCACCCGCGGCCGGTCGCGGCCCTCGGCCGGCGTCCCACGGTTCTGAGGCGGGGGCACGGCCCCGAGGGCCGGCCTCTCCTTGCCGCTCGAGCGGCGGCCGCCCTATAGTCGCGGCAGCCCGAGCCGGCTTCGCCGAACCTAGGGGCGGGGCGAGATGATCGAGGGCCCCGAGAAGCTCCCCGCCGGGGCGAGGGGCCAGGGCCGAAAGCGATCGACCATGAGTTCAAGCCAGAGCCAGCTGTGGGAGACGGTGGACGTCATCCGCGAGGCGGACGGGCGCTACGGCCGTGAAGCCTATTTCTTCGTCATGGCGGCGCTCGGCGCCACGATCCGGACCCTCCCGCCCGAGCGCCTCCGGGACCCCGAGCGCCGTCACCTCTCGGGGCGCGAGCTGCTGCGGGGTGCGGTGGCGCTGGCGCGGCGGGAGTTTGGTTCCCTGGCTCCCACCGTGTTCCGGGAGTGGGGAGTCCTCCTCGGCGAGGACATCGGAAGAATCGTCTTCCAGCTGGTGGAGTCCGGGCAGCTAAGCGCGCGCCCCGAGGACACCCTGGAGGACTTCAGGGAGGGACCGGATCTCCTCACGGAGCTCGGGGAGAGGGCCGGTCGTCCCTCGAACGACACGGGAAAGGCCGGCCCCGGCTCGCGGGGCGGCAGGGGACCCGAGCACCGGCCTTGATCGTCGAGCCTCCGGCCGACCCGCGACCCCTGGATCGGCGCGCGGGGCCGATCCTCGCCGCGCGGACGCGAGACCGCGCGTAGCGCACAACCTTGGCGATGGGCACCTACCTCCGGCTGCTCTCCTACCTCAGGCCCTACTCGGGCCGGCTCGCGGCGGCGCTCGCGTGCATGCTGCTTTACGCCGCGATGAGCGCGGTCTCGCTGGGAATGATCTCGCCCCTGATGCGGGTGCTGTTCGAGGGCGGGAGCGGGCCGGCGAACGCCGTGGCGCCCGCGGGTCCTGCCGCCGAGCGGCCCGGTGGGGCGGACCCGCCTCCGGCGGGTGCCCGCGCGAGCGCCGCCGCACCCGGAGCCGAGGGGGCGCCGCGGCTGATCGGCTGGCCCCGGCCGCTCCGGGCGTGGGCCGGGCGCACGCTCCTCGACGCCCGGCCGCTCGTGGCGCTCGGGCGCCTCTGCGTCCTGATCCTGGTCGTCCTCCTGGTCAAGAACCTGGCCGACTACCTGCAGGCGTTCCTCATGGTGTTCGTCGAGCAGGCGGCGATCCGCGACCTCCGCAGCCAGCTCTTCGCTCACCTCCAGAGCCTGCCGCTCTCCTTCTTCCACGGCCGCCGCACCGGCACGCTGGTGTCCCGCGTCACCAACGACATCGAGTACCTGCGCGCCTCGCTGGCGGCCGGGATCAGCAACCTGGTCAAGGACTCCCTGACGCTGCTCGGATGCCTGGTCTGGGTGTTCGTGGTGTCCTGGAAGCTGGCGCTGATCTCGCTCGTGATCGTGCCGCCGGCGGCGCTGACGCTGGCCGCGATCGGGCGCAAGATGCGCCAGCGCTCGAGCAGCGCCCAGGAGCGCATGGGCGACCTGACCAGCATCCTCCAGGAGACCATCGTCGGAGCCCGCGTGGTGCAGGCGTTCGGGATGGAGCGCTTCGAGAGCGCGCGCTTCGACGCCGCGAACGGCAGCTTCTTCCGGGCGTTCGTACACCTGCGCCGGATCTCCGCGGCCGCGCGGCCGGTGAGCGAGTACGCGATCGTGCTGGTGGCGGTGGCGGTGCTGTGGCTCGGCGGGCGCGAGATCTTCGTGCACCGGAGCATCGCGCCCCAGCAGTTCGTGCTGTTCGTCACCGCCCTGCTCAGCACCCTCTCGCCGATCAAGAGCCTGGCCGAGGTGAACGCCAACGTCCAGCAGGGCATGGCGGCCGCGACCCGCGTGTTCGGGCTGCTCGACACCCCCTCCACCATCGTCGATCGCCCCGGCGCGCGCCCGCTCGCTAAGTTCCGCGACCTGATCCGCTATCAGGACGTCTCGTTCGAATACAAGCCCGGGTTCCCGGTGCTGTCCGGGGTGTCGTTCGACATCCGCCGCGGCGAGGTGGTGGCGCTGGTGGGAAGCAGCGGCGCCGGCAAGAGCACGGCCATGGACCTGCTGGCGCGCTTCTACGATCCGACCTCGGGACGCATCACGATCGACGGGCTCGACCTCCAGGAGGGGACCCTGGCCTCGCTGCGGGGGCAGCTCGGAATCGTCACCCAGGAGACCCTGCTGTTCCACGACACGGTGCGCCGCAACATCGCCTACGGGCGGCCGGACGCCGAGGACCGCGAGGTCCGAGAGGCGGCCGAGGCCGCGCACTCCCACTCGTGGATCGCGCGGCTGCCGCAGGGCTACGACACCGTGATCGGCGAGCGCGGCACCAAGCTCTCCGGCGGCGAGCGCCAGCGCCTTGCGATCGCGCGCGCGCTGCTCAAGAACCCTCCCATCCTGCTGCTCGACGAGGCGACCTCGTCGCTGGACACCGAGAGCGAGCGGCTGGTCCAGGAGGCGCTCGAGCGGCTGATGCGGAACCGCACCGTGCTGGTGATCGCGCACCGCCTGTCTACGGTGCAGCACGCCGACCGGATCGTGGTGCTCGAGCGGGGGCGCGTGGTGGCCTCGGGCACCCATGCCGAGCTGATCGCGCAGGAGGGTCTGTACCGCCGCCTCTACGACCTCCAGTTCGTGGCCTAGGCTCCCAGCGCCGTGGATAGAGACGCGTCGCGCAGGCCGGCCGCCCCATGAGAATCGAGACCCCGGCCGGAGGGTTTCGCCGCATCGACGTGCTGCGGCTCTCGTCGCTCGGCGACGTGGTGCTGACGCTGCCGGTGGTGCAGGCGCTCGGGCGCGCGTTCCCGGCGGCGCGCCTGGTCTACTGGGTCAAGCAGGAGTACGCCGACCTGGTGCGGTTCGATCCGGCGGTGTCCCACGTTCGAATCCTCGAGAGGGACGCGCGGCGCCTCGAGGACGTGGTGGCGATGGGGGCGGAGCTCGAGGACAGCGACCTGATCGTGGACCTGCACGGCAACCTGCGCACCCGCGTGCTCACGTTCCGGCAGCGGGCCCCGGTGCTGCGGGCGCGCTCCGACCGGCTGCGCCGCGCGCGCTGGGTGCACGCCCGCTGGAGCCGCCCGGCCCCCGGCCCTACCCTCGAGCGCTACGCCGCCACCCTCGCCCCGCTCGGCATCCCGGTGCCGGCCGCGCCGCGGCAGTGCGCCGGAGAGGAGGCGGAGGCCTGGGCCGAGCGCTGGATGGAGGCGTGGAAGCCCGATCGCCCACCGCTGGCGATCTGTCCCTGGGCGCGGCACTTCACCAAGCGGTGGCCGGAAGAGCGGTGGCTCTCGCTCCACGAGCGGCTCGTCGGGGCGGGGGAGTGGCTGCTCTACTTCTCGCTCGAGGCCGAGCGCCGCGAGCTCCCTTCGCTGGCGGAGCGCGTCGCGCGGGATGCCCGGGCGCACTGGTGCACCGAGCCCTTGCCGCGCATGGCGGCGCTCCTCGGCCGCTGCCGCGGGGCGGTGTGCTGCGACAGCGGCCTCATGCACCTGGCCGCGGCGCGCGGGATCAAGGTGGTGGCGCTGTTCGGCAGCACGGCTCCCGAACTGGGCTTCGCCCCCGCCGGGACCGGCCACGTGGTCCTCTGCCGCCATGAGCTGTGCCAGCCCTGCACGCTGCACGGGCGGCGGGCGTGCCCGAAGCGGCATTTCCGCTGCATGCTCGAGATCCAGCCGGAGGAAGTGGCCGGGGCGGCAGCCCGGATCGGGTAGCCGCGAGCGCGGGCCGAGCGGGACCGCGCCCCGGGGCCGCTGGCGCTTGTTGGGCCTTTGCGCCACCACCTATACTGCGAGGCTCGACTGTCAGGCTACGAAGACCGCCCCGATCCGTGGAGACACCGTGAGCGATACCCAGGCTCAGAAACAGTTCGTCGAGGATCTCACCGACCAGTCGGACGATTTCTCGCGCTGGTACACGGAAGTGATCCGGAAGTCCCAGCTCGCCGACTACGCGCCGGTGCGCGGCTGCATGGTGATCCGTCCCTACGGCTACGCGATCTGGGAGCACATGCAGAGCCTGCTCGACCGGCGCATCAAGGCGACCGGGCACCAGAACGCCTATTTCCCCCTCCTCATCCCCGAGTCGCTGCTCGCGCTCGAGGCCGAGCACGTCGAAGGCTTCGCCCCCGAGGTTGCGTGGGTGACGCACGGGGGCAAGGAGAAGCTCGAGGAGCGCTACTGCGTGCGCCCCACCAGCGAGGCGATCATCGGCCACATGTACTCGCGCTGGATCGAGTCCTACCGGGATCTGCCGGTGCTCATCAACCAGTGGTGCAACGTGATGCGCTGGGAGAAGGTCACGCGCCTCTTCCTCCGTACCGCCGAGTTCCTTTGGCAGGAGGGCCACACCGCCCACGCCACCGGCGAGGAGGCGCAGGAAGAAGTGCTGCGGATGCTCGAGGTCTACCGGGACTTCGTCGAGACCGAGCTCGCCATCCCGGTGTACGCGGGCCCGAAGAGCGAGATGGAAAAGTTCGCGGGCGCCGATATGACCTACGCGATCGAGGCCCTGATGCGGGACGGGAAGGCCCTCCAGGCCGGCACGTCGCACAACCTCGGCCAGCACTTCGCCAAGGTGTTCGACATCACCTTCCAGGACGAGCAGGGGCGCCGACAGTACGTTTACCAGACCTCGTGGGGGCTGACGACACGCATGATCGGCGCTCTGATCATGACCCACGGCGACGACCAGGGCCTCAAGCTGCCGCCGCACGTGGCGCCGATCCAGGCCGTGGTGGTGCCGATCTGGCGCAAGCCGGAGGAGCGCGCGGCGGTGACGGAGTTCGTGAATCGCCTGCGTCACTCCCTCGAGGGCCGCGTGCGCGTGTGGGTCGACGATCGCGACCAGTACACGCCGGGCTGGAAGTACAACGAGCACGAGCTGCGCGGGGTGCCGGTGCGGCTCGAGGTCGGGCCCAGGGACGTGGCGCAGGGGGCGGTCATGAGCGTGCGCCGGGACACGCGCGCCAAGGAGTCCATCCGTCTGGAGCATCTGCCCGAGCGCTTGCCGGTGCTGCTGGAGGACATCCAGCGCGCGCTGTTCCAGGCGGCGCTCGAGTTCCGCGACCAGAACACGAGCCGCGTGACCTCGGTGGCCGAGCTCGAGGCCCACTTCGCCGAGCGGCGCGGCTTCGTGGCGCTGCCCTGGAAGGACGACGCGGACGCCGAGACCGCGATCAAGCAAAAGACCGGCGCCACGCTGCGATGCATCCCGCTCGATCAGAAGCCGTTCTCCGGGTTGTCCAAGGACGGGGCTCCGGTGGCCCTGTTCGCTCGCGCGTACTAGCCCGGCCCGGAGACCACCGGGGACGCCGGCCGGCAGCCTGAGCACCGTGGCAGTGCTCCCACCCACCGAGGATCCAGAGCGGGGCGGCACCGGCCGACTGCTGGTTCGCCTGTCCAACTGGCTGGGCGACGTGCTGCTCGCGCGTCCCTTGCTCCACGCGCTGCGGCGCGCCCTGCCCGAGGCCGAGGTGGCGGCGGTCGGCCCGGCGGCGTTGCTGGAGTTGCTGCGGGCCGACCGTACGATCGATCGTGCCGAGGCTTGGCCGGCCCCGGGAGGCGGAAGAGAGGACCTCGCCCGCCGCCTGCGAGCGTGGCGCCCGACTGCCGCCGTCGTGCTGCCGCCCTCGTTTTCGAGCGCCCTCTTCGCGTGGCAAACCGGGGCTCCGGTCCGGATCGGCTTCCGCGGCGAGTGGCGCGACGCCCTTCTCACCCACCCGTTTCTGCGCCCCGCCCGGGGCGAGCTTCACCTGAGCGGGGAGTACCTGGCGCTCGGCGGCCCCCTCGGAGCGGCGGCGGGCCCCCTCCCCGCGCTCGAGCCCCCGCCAGAGGCCCGCGAGCGCGCGGCCGAGCTGCTGTCGCGCCGTGGGCTTAAGGGTGCGCCCTACGCCATCCTGGGCCCCGGAGCGTCCTACGGTCCGGCCAAGCGTTGGGCGGCCGAGCGGTTCGCGGCGCTGGGCCGGGCTCTCGCCGGGCGCGGCCTCGGGGTGCTGGTGTGCGGGAATGGCGCCGAGCGGGAGCTCTGCTTGAATGTGGCGGCCGAGGTGGGTGGGGGTGCCCTCGCGCTCGCCGGGGAAACCGACCTCGGACTCCAGGCCGGCCTCTGCGAGGGAACCGCCGTGGCGGTGTGCAACGACTCCGGGCTCGCCCACCTCTCCGCCTCGACCGGGGCTCCGACGGTGGTGATCTTCGGCTCGACCAGCAGCGCCTGGACGGCGCCCCTCGGTCCCCGGGTGCGCATCGTCCAGCGCGCTCCGGTGTGCGCGCCCTGCTTCCGGCGCACCTGCCGGATCGGCTACCGCTGCCTCACCGCCGTCGAGGTCGGTGAGGTGTGGCGCGCCTGCGCGGAGGCGGGGGCCGCGACGTGAGGCTCCTGGTCCAAGGAGACTCGCTCGGGCCGGGCATGGAGCGCATGCTTCTCGCGGCCTGGGGTCTGGCGCTGCGCGGGCACGAGGTGAGGTGGCTGGGACGAAACGCGCCGCGCGCGGCGGCGTCGCCGGAGGCGCGGCTGGTCCGGGATCACCACGAGCCGGATCGCCGCGGAGCCGACATCGTGATCGGCTCCGACCGGGCACTCGGGGCCGCGGCGCTCTCCGGCTGGCGTGCCGGAGCCCACGGCATGGTGGCCGCCCTCGACCCCGCGCGGAGGAAGGCCTGGAGCCCGCTCGAGCGCTGGTGCTGGAGCTCCCTCGATTCACGCGCCATGGTCGAGGAGACAGCCCGGGACCTGGCGAGCGCGCCGGCGTCCGCGCTCGAGCCGGAGCGGCTCGAGAGCTGGTCGCCGGAGGCTCCTCCCGAAGCGCCGGAGATCGCGCATCCCGACGTGGACCGGCTGGAGCGCGCGTGCGAGAGATCGCTGGCCCGTCGCCGCGGCGAGGGCCTCTCGCCCGCCGTGTTCCTGGACCGGGACGGCACCCTGGTGGTCGAGAAGGGCTATCTCGCCGACCCCGACGACATCGAGCTCATCCCCGGGGTCCCCGAGGCGCTGTACGCGCTGCGCCAGGCCGGGTACCCGATCGAGGTGATCTCGAACCAATCGGGTGTCGGGCGGGGGCTCTTCCCGCTCTCGAGCGTCCACCGCGCGATGGGACGCCTGAGGAACCTGCTGCGGCCCTACGGTGTCGAGATCGACGCAGTGCACTTCTGCCCGCACCTCCCCGACTCGGGCTGCGGATGCCGCAAGCCGGGAATCGAGCTGCTGGAGCGCGCGGCCCGGGACCTCCGCCTCTCCCTGCGCCAGTCGGTCATGATCGGCGACAAGCTGCTCGACATCCGGACCGGGCACCGAGCCCGCGCGCTCTCGATCCTGGTGCGGACCGGCTACGGGCGCGACGAGGAGCGGAGTCTCGGGGGCGCCGGGATCGAGGCGCGGCCCGACCACGCGTTCGACGATCTCGCGGCGGCCGTGAGCTGGATCCTCGCCCGGGAGCGGGTCGGGCGCTGGGAGTGATTCAGGCGGGCCACTATCGGCTGGAATCCGCGTCGAGCTGGTAGGCGTCGCTCTCCGGGCTCGGCCGGTAGCGAAGCGGCCGGCCGTCGATCCGGACCTGATCGGGAGCGAGCCAGCGATCCGCCACCAGGTCCTCGAGGCTCCGGGGATAGCGTCCCCGCTCGCGACGGTAGAGCTCCACGGCGAAGCGGATGTCCCGCATCTGGGCGGCGCTGAAGACGTCGCTCGCGGCCGGGGCCGCGGGCTTCGCGACCAGCGCTCGTCCTCCCACCCACAGCGCGAACGCCGCGCCGACCGCCAGCACCGTGACCATCAGGTCGCGCGAATTGAACCGCCTCTCGTCCAGCGGGGCGAGGGGGCGTCCGGAGTCGATCGCCGACGCCGTCGCGGGGACACTCGGCACCGGAGCCGGGGCACTCACGTCGCGACGGCCGACGAACTCCAGCCATCCGGCATCGAACATGCGGTAGAGCGCCTCGTGGGCCTCGTAATCGGAGAGCGGGGCCGCCTCCACGATCTCCGCCAGGGTGTGTCGGCCGTCGACGATGCCGAAGAGCTCCGACTCCTCCTCGGAGATCGGGTCGCTCGGATCGGGCAGGTCGCGCACTCCCAGGAGCCGCTGCGGATCGTCGAAGGTCTTGATGAATCGGGCGTGCTCGTCGACACGTCGCGCCACGTCGATGAGCGCGCCTTCGATGCCGAGTCGCGCCACCGCGGCGTGGGTCCACTTGAGCTCGGGATCGAACGTGTAGGTTCCGCCGGTCCAGCGCGCCACCTTCATCAGATCGTCCAGGATCTGGCGCTCGATGTAACCCGCCAGCTCCTCAGCTTCCAGGTAGCGGCCGTTGACCAGCAGGTCTTCCAGGTCGCGGTGGGTCTCGTTCTGGATCGACCGGATGCCCCGGTACTGCTCGCTCGAGAGGCGGTGGATCTTGAACAGGAACTTGAGCAGCGGGTCGTCGCTCGTGGCCCCGGGCGAGCGCGACGAGACGATGCGGCCATCCTGCACGAAAACATGGAGCTTCTGGCCGCTGAGCTCGAGGATCAGGCAGCCAGTCTTCTTCTGGGTGGCGAGGAGCTGGAGGATGTCGGTGGCGGAGAACTCTCGCAAGGTTCCCTGCAAGGCCATGGCGGGCTCCTAGGCGGCGCGACGCGAGTGAGAGCCGCGGCCCCGCGCCGAGCGGAGGGAAGCCACCACCTGCGCCTCTGCGCGCGCCGATTCGACCACGTAACCGAGGATCGACACGGCGTAGATGGCGAGCCACGGCGCCAGCATGACCAGTGGCGGAGGCATCTGGTCGGGAAGGCAGAGACGCGGCTCGTAGGCGAACGGGGCGGCGATGTTGAGCGCCGCGCTCGCGAACGCCGCCGCCACGCCGAGCAGAAACACCGCCGCCCAGACCTTGCGGAACGCCAGCAGGCCGAAGCCCGGGATCAGGGTGGCGAAGGCGGTGCGGATCCATCGCCCCGTGCGCCGCACGCGGGGACGGTGCGCCACGAGCAGCGTGCGGGCGAGCTCCGGAGCCCGGATCCCGCCCGTATCCCCGGCGCACGAGCGGCAGAAGGCCTCGGCGCGGCGGCGCTCCGCGCAGCGGCGGCACACCACCCGGCCGCAGTGGGCGCAGTGTCGCAGCGGCAGACCCCGGTGCATGAGGATCCCGAACAGCAGGCCGGCCAGGGCGCTGCCCAGCACCGCGAGGCCGAAGGGCCAGCCCGAGCACTCGACGCGCTCGCGCCACGCGGGCGGCAGCGCGGGCCGGGCCGCGGGAGGCGGCTGATACTCCATCAGCGCGCTCCAGAAGTGTCGCGGGGAAAGCCACTGGTCCGCGACCGTCATCACGCCGCTGTCCGTGGCCTCTCCCTGGAACGAGCGCAGCAGGTCGAAGTCGAGGGCCGAGGCGTGGGACAGCGCCTCGCTGGCGCCGCGGAAGTCGTAGCGACGCGTCTGGGCCTGCGACAGGTTGAGGTACGCCGCGGCGTTGGAGGGGTTGTCCGCGATCGCGCGCTGGTAGTACTCGAGCGCCTCGTCGTACCGGCCCTCGAGGGTGAGCACGTTTCCGAGATCGTTCGTCACGCGGTCGTCGCCCGGCCACAGCTCGAGGGCGCGGCGGTAGGCTCCCTCGGCCGTCGACAGATCGCCGCCCAGACGCGCCGTCCACGCCAGGCCGAACTGCACGAACGGGTTCCCGGGGTGGGCCCGGCCGAGGGCCGCGAGGCGCTGCTGCTGCGCCGGCGAATAGGGCTCGTTCTCGAGCGCCATGACCCCGTAAAAGGGCTCGCGGTCCTGAAGCGGGGCGGCGTGCCGATCCATCTCCACGGTGATCCAGGGCACCGCCACCAGCGTGGCCACCAGGGCGACGAGCAGGGCCCGCTCGGCGGTCTTGAGCAGGGGCCAGAGGAACGCGAGGAACGCCACCGTGGGCAGCGCGAGCCCGAGCCCCAGGGCGTACGGAACCACCAGGAACGCCCACGACAGCAGTCGCGCGTAGCCGGGCGTGAGGGTCCGGGACAGCCGCTCGTGCCAGCCGTGGCGCAGCTCCGCCTGGCGCAGGGCCACGATCAGGATCCCGGCCGCCAGGATGGCGAGGAACCAGGTCTGGAGCACCAGGTAGAGCGCGTTGGCCACCAGCGCGAGCTGCAAGGTGAAGCTCCGGCGCACCAGCTCGATCAGGCTCGCGAGCTGCGCCACCGCTTGGCCGGGCTCGTGCAGCACGAGCCAGGAGGCCAGGGTGAGGTGCGGGGCCACGAAGGTGGGATCGAGCTCGGCCGCGCCTCGAACGAGCTGCACCGCCTCGTCGAGACGGCCGGACTCGCGGACCATGAGGCCGCGGCGGTAGAAGAGGCGCGCTTCCTGGGGAAGCGCGGCGAGGCGGCTGATAGCCTTGTAGTCGAGCCACGCCGACAGGTCCCGCAGGTCGGCGGGCGGGTTCAGGGAATCGGTTCTCGAGCGCCGCACGGAACCCGGGCGTGAAGAAGCCCGGACCGCCCTGGCCGTTCCCGGCGGAGGCGCGGCCCTGGCCTCGGCCGCGGGCGCGGTGTCGGGAGCGGTCTCGCGGGCCCCGGCCGCGCCGCCGAGCAGCGCCGCGAGGAGCAGGGCGGCGCCGAGGGCGGCCGCCGCCGGAGCGCGGCGATCGAGCCGGCGCGATCGAGAGTCTCGATGAGGGTCGGGTCCCGGGGCCTGGGTGCCGGCTCCGGAAGCGATGCTGAGAGGGTCGTTCTCGGGCGGGAGGGCCATCGGGCTCGCTTGACAGTGTGCTCGAGGAGTTCCTAAGTTGCCGCGGGTTCTAGGCATGTATCGGCGGGTCGGAGCACCCGCATGACGGCTTTTTGCACCGCTCCCGC
>VBOT01000010.1 GCA_005893225.1 Candidatus Eiseniibacteriota bacterium | reverse complement strand
TGGTCCACTGCCGGATGTCGTCGAAGACAACGATCGGGGGCGTCTGGAACCTCACGCTCTCCAGCCGCTCGAGGAACACCCGCTCCATTCGCCCATCCTTGGCGGCGTCGATGAAGATCAGCTCTGCCCGCTCGAAAAGGCTCCGGTGCTCGCCGAAGACCCGCTCGCCCGCAAGGTCCGCGACGACCGGGACGATGCGACCACCCTCGAGGTCCGACGGGCGCAGCGTCTGACCGTCGATCTCGCCGTACGGGATGACGTCGAAGGTATGGACCGAGGCGCCCGCCGGCAGGTTCTTGGCGAGGGCGAGGGCGCTCAGACCCTGGAAGGTGCCGATCTCGATCACCGTCTTCGGGACCAGCGCTTTCACGATTCCGGCCAGCAGCTTGTAGTGTTCGCCCGGCCAGATCTCGGGCCACCGCGGGGTCGACGTCATGCGAGCTGCGATGCTCGAATGGTCCTCTCTTCGCGCGTGCTGGATGGCCTGCAGCGCCAGATCGATCAGCCTGTCGCTCGGGGGACCGTGATCGTCGGGGAAGAGGAGCGAGTACTGGGCGCGGGTGTGAGCGTCGGAGAAGCCCGCCGGGAACGGCAGGATGAGACCAGCCAGGCGCTGCCGCAGGTGTGCCAACAGATTCATGGCGAGTCGCCCTCGCTCGTTTCGCGTACCCGGATCTCGCCCCGGCGGGCCGCATCCGTGAAAAGGCACGCGACGGTAGTGGTTCTGAAAATCGGGGTCAAACCCCGTGGAGGGCAAGGGGCTCGGGTGATGCGCCGTGCCTCCGAAGCGCTCGGTGCTGCCTGCGGCGATGCGCCGCCAGCGCGGAGGGAGAGAGTTCCTCCGCAAGTGGAGGTTTCCGTTGACCCTGCTCGAAGCGTGACCTATAGCTTTGGCCCTTCTGGTCCACGAGCTCCAGTGCCGCGCCGGCCACCCGAGATGATCCCGGAGTGTGTCCCGATGGATGGTTCATCCCGCCAGGTCATCGTTCCGTCGCGCCGCGACGGAACGTACTCAGGATGACGAGCAAGGACGCATTCCCCAGGTCCCACTGGCCTCTCCTGGCGGCCGTAGGCGGCTTCGTGCTGCTCGTGGCGGTGATGGTCCTGCTTTCAATGGAGCGGTGCCGCGGCTACTTCGGCCCCGTGGTGGACGACGCCTTCATCCAGATGGCGATGGCCAAGAACCTCGCAGAGCATGGCGTATGGGGAGTCAATCGCTGGGAATTCAGCTCGGCCTCGTCATCGTTTCTATGGCCCCCGCTCCTGGCGCTGTGCTATGCGCTCGGGTGGCGGGGCATGTTCATGCCGTTCGGGCTCAACCTGATCGCCGCCGCCGGACTCCTCTGGGTCGCGCATCACCGGTTGCGACCGCTGGTCCGCCATCCGGGCGCTCTCCTCCCCTGCCTCCTGGTCGTCGTCTTCGCCACGCCGCTGCCGATGCTCGCGTTCATCGAGATGGAGCACACCCTTCAGGCGCTGCTGTTCGTGTCGTTCGTGGTGGTCGCCGCATCGGTTCTCTCGGTGCCACCGCGAACACGGGTGGCGCCCATCCGCATCCTGGGGCTCGCACTGCTGGGGGCGGCCGCGTGCGCGATACGATACGAAAGCTTGTTCGTCACGACGCTCGTGTGCGGCCTGCTCGCGTGGCGGCGCAGGCTGAACGCGGCCCTCCTCGTCGCCGCGACCAGCGCGCTTCCCCTCCTCATCTTCGGCTGGTACTCACACGTTCACGGAGGCTACTGGCTCCCGAACTCCGTGCTTGTCAAAGGAAACCGGCCAGCGCATCTGCACTCATTCGGTGACGTGCTCCGTTACGTGACGCGGCCCTACCGCGTCTTGTTGACATGGCGGGGCGCTGTCAGCGGGGTCGCGGCACTCTCGCTTGTGCCCGGTCTCGGGCTCGCCTGGCTGCTTCGCCTCCGGCGACACGGGTTCTGGGAGGGCTGGCAGCTCGTGGCCGTGCTCACCGTGTTCGGCGTTGTCTGCCACCTGCAGTTCGCCTACATCAGTCTCCGTTACGGCGCCTATCTCGTCGCCTCGGCCGTGCTTCTCCTCATGGCGTTCGGCCTGGAGCAGCTTCCTGGCGGGCGTCATGGACGGCCGCGTTGCCTTTGGTTTTCATCGCACCCGCCCTGGCGAAGGGGACCGCATCGACGTTCGTGATTCCCGCCGCGGTCCAGCCGACCTACGAGATCGAGTACCCCATCCGCTTGCTCCTTCGCGACCACTATTCAGGGTCCACGGTGCTCGTGGGCGAGCTCGGCGCCCCCAGCTATCTTGGCGATATCCGTTGCGTTGATCTGTTTGGACTGGGGAGCGTGGAGATCTCGCGGCTGATGCTCGAAGGCCGGATGAACGCCAGCACCGTCGCCGCACTGCCATCGGTGCGAGCCGCAACTGTCGCGGTCGTCCCGGACACGCTCAAGCGTTTCCTCGGTCCTGATTGGATCGAGGTGGGAAGCTGGACCGTCATTCCCTATGGGCAAGAAAGACTGCGGTGGCACGAGACGTTCTTCGGGCACGGCGAGACCGCCGCGGATTCTCTGCGGGTTCGCTTCCGGCGTTTTTCGGGAGGGCTGTCGCCCAACGTGGAAGTCACGACGGCGGCCTCGACGCCTCGCGACGCGACCCCGGGGACCCCTGATATGAAGCAGCAAGCGGCCCTGTCGGCCGCGAAGAGCGCGACTCGACGGGCTCCACGCGGCGCCCTGGCGCGGGCCAAGGGGCGAAGCGGCAGACTTTGAGCCTCAGGGCTCGAGGACGTGCAACACCGCCAGCAGCGCGATTCCCACGCCCATCAGGCTCTCCCCCGCGATGATGCCCGACGAAACCGGCACCACGTATTGGGCGGCGACCTTGGGCTTCGCCCTCTCGAGCAGGAGCGCGATCAGGGCACCGATGAACATCGACACCGAGTAGTAGCCGGTGATCGTGAACGCCAGACCGAGCCCGGTGCACGAGGGGATGAACTTCTTGGCTTTGGGGAAGGCCAGCTCCAGCAGGGTGAAGATGATGCCCAGGGACCCTCCGATCACGAGCCCGATCCGCGCCGTGGGATGGAGCGCCCCGACCCCCTTCGCCAGCAACTCGGCCACCCCGCGCCACACCTGCGCTGCCGGGGCCGGCCACTGCTCGGTGCCGAGCAGCGAGGCGTTCGGGATCAGGAGGAAGAACACCGGCACCACCACCAGCGTGCCGACCAGCACGCCGAAGAACTGGGCGATGAACTGCTGGCGCGGCTTGGCGCCCAGCAGGTAGCCGCTCTTGAGATCGGTGAGCAGGTCGCCGGCGTGGGTGCACGCCCCGGCGGTGATGTTGGCGGTCATCAGGTTGGTGGCGATGTTGCCGGGCGCCAACGCTCCAAACGTGAGCTGGGTGATCTTGCTGAGCGGCCCGGTGGGCGTGATGTCGGTCTCGCCGGTCGCGCGCCCGGCCACCACCACCAGCAGGAAGGTCACGAGCACCGCGATCACCCCCATCCAGTACTGGATGTGGAGGAAATGGTGCCCGACCCACACCGTGATGACGCCGAGCGTCACGACACCGCCGACGAACCACGACCCGGGGACCTCGATGCGGTCCATCGGGTCCTCCACGCGCCCGGCGCGCCGGGGCCGGAACATCGCGGTGATGGTGCTGAACGCCCGCACCACCGTCTTCCACTGGATGAAGAACAGCAGCAGGCCCGAGGTCACCATCATGGGAACGCCGATCCAGAGGCTCCAGGTCGAGATGCGCCGGAACGCCCCTCCGCCGGTGAGGGGAATCACGCCCGCGTTCATCATGATCGGGGCGAGGACCGCGTAGTTGATCACCGTGCCGAGCATCAAGCTCCAGGCCTGGCGGAAGCCCATGATCGCGCCCGTGGCCACGAACAGGAGCGAGCCCTCGAAGGAGAGCGTGAGGTCCTGGCGGAGACGGTACTTGCCGATCCGCCACCAACCCTCGATCCATTCACCGGGGAGCCATTGCCCCGGCAGGCGCGGCCACTGGATCCACGAGAGCCACGGGTTGCCCGTCACCTTCACCCAGCCGAACCCGCTCTGCCCCCACTCCGTTTCGCGTCGCGGAACCAGGTGATGGTTGCGCCGAGCGGCACCCCGAGCCCCAGCGACTTCGCCTGCCTGGCCGCCGTCCCGCCGCCCTCCTGATGGAGCGTGCGCAGCGTGGTGGCGGCGGCGATCCCGGATGGGAATCGCAGCTGCTCGATGTTGATCATCTGCCGCTTGGCGGGAACGGCGAGGAACACCCCGAGCATCGAGACCACGCCGACCCACACCATCAGCACCCCCGTCCCGGGCACGGCCTCGGGCCGAAGCATCATCAGCGCCGGGATCGCGTTCACCACCCCGGCGCCAGTCATGTATCCGGCCGCCGAGGCGCACGAGGCCATGGCGTTGTTCTCGAGGATGCTGAACTCGGGGAAGAACCGGGGGAAGAGCCTGCGGAGCGCCGAGAAGGCGGCGAACGCCAGGATCGCGGAAGTGATCGCGACCCCCAGCCCCCAGCCCGCCTTGAGCCCCACGTAGACGTTGGAGAGCGACATGACGGCGCCGAGCAGCATTCCCATGACGAGCGCCCGCAGGGTGAGCTGCGGCATGCGGTCGCCGGCGTAGACGTTCTCGAACCAGTGGCGCTCGATGTCCTCGGGCGACTTCGGGGTCTCGACCTCAGGCAGGGTTTCGATGGCCACGGCTTAGCCTCGCGTGCGGGTTTCCGGTCCGGGCACCGGACGGAAGGCTCAAGGTTGGCGGAAGGGGGCCACCGAAAACAAGCGGAATTCCGGCTCGCAGGGCGATTCCCGGTCCGGCTACCGCCGGATCCGGGCGAGCCTCGCCTCGGCTTGCCTCCGCGCCGGCCCCGCCGGGGCGCGTGACAGCAACGCCTCCAGCGCTTCCGTTGCCACGGCGGCGCGCGCCTTGGTCGGTGAGATGGGCCGGCGTCGGCGAGATCTCCCACGCCCGATACCGCGCCTCCGCGAGCCGCGAGCAGGCCTCGAGCTCGGCCGGCCCCCCCTTCGCCTGCGCGAGCACCTGCTCCCAGCGCGCGGCTGCCTGATCGAAACGCTCCGCGGACCGCGCCCTCGACGCCTTCTCGGTCATCGTCTCGGCTCGCCGCGCCAGATCCCGGACCGGAGCCGGCCAGCCGGAGAACGTGCTCGACTCCGTGTCCACCTTGAGGAAGCCGAGCACCCGCCCCGTCGATCGCCCGGCGGCAAGGGGGGACTCCAGGACCGTCACGGTCCTCAGGGCCACGTCTCCCTCGACGCTCGCGCCGCGCGCCTGGATGGATCGGCGGAAGGGCTCGAAGCCCACCGCCATCACGGACAGCGTGTGGTCGCCGGCAGGAGTGGCGATGCAGTAATGGCCGGCCGCGTCGGTGGCGGCGGTGAGCGCGAGATCGGCGATCGCGACCTCGGCGCCGGCCACGGGCCGCCCGCTCGCGTCCCGCACCACGCCGCAGACCTGCGCGACCGGCGCTCCCGGCGCGGGAGCCTTGGTCATCATCGGCGCCGCTTCGTCCGCCGGGACGGGCGCGGAAGCGCGCTCCGGGGCGAGCTTGGCCTCCGCGCCCTTCTCCCTCTCGTTCAGCCGCGACGGAGTCACGGAGAGCGACTGCGCCCGCGGCTTGATGGAGGCGTCACTCGGTGTCCCGGGAGCGGGGGCGGCAGGCGCGGTGGCCGGGGCCTGCTCCCGGTGCACCCGGTTCTCGTCGCCGAACCGATCGCGCCTCACCTCCACGGCGCCGCCTCGCGGCGGCGTCCTGGCACCCTCCTCGGGAACGGCTTTCTCCTCCATGGCTGCGAACGGGGGCTGGAGCCCCTCGGTCGGGGCTCGCCCGGGAGCAGGGCCACCCGCACGACTCTCCGGAGGAGCCTTCGCCATGCCTCTCGGCTCCGACTCCCCGTTGGGCGCGGCTCCCGGTTGCGTTGCCTCGGGGGAACTCGCCATCTCCGGCTTCGTGGCGCCACCGGGCGAGGGCGTCTCGACCTGCTCGCTGCCTCGCGACAGCTCGGGGTTCCTCAGGTTCGGGATGTTCCCCTCGCGCGACGTCACCAGCACGAGCCCGAACGCCACGAGCAGGGCGGCCGCGGTTCCCACCCAGGCGAGCCCCCGCGGTCCCCTGAGCCAGGCGCCGAGGCCGCGGCCTCGCTCGGGCGCTTGCTCCCTCGCCGGGCCTTCGGCTCCCAGGCGGCGCCCGAGACGTGCCGGGAAATCCTCGAAGTAGGCCTCGCCGGGGTCGTGCGAAAGCGCCACGGCCAGGTCGCGCTCCCGCGCCTCGAGCTCGTCGAGGGCGGCGCGACAGTCGGCGCACTCCGCCAGGTGGCGGTCCGCCTCGGCCCTCGATCGCCCCGTCAGCTCGCCATCCAGCAGGGCCCCGAGATCCTGCTCGCTCAGGTGCTTCATGAAGTCTCCCCGGTCCGCGTCCTGAGGCATCGCTTGAGCTCGGCGCGGGCGCGCGACAGCCGCGACATCACCGTGCCGATCGGCACCGCCAGAGTGCGCGCGATCTCGTCATACGAAAGGCCCTCGACCACCCGCAGGACCAGCACGACCTGATGCTCGTCCGAGAGCTCCGAGAAAGCGCTGTGGAGGTGCTCCCGGTGCTCCCGATCCGCGACTTCCCCCTCGGGGTCGTCGGGCGCGGCCCACTGCCGGCCTCCTTCGAGCAACGGCTCCAGGGCCGCCTCGGGCCGCCGACGGCGCCGCCGGAAGAGCGAATAGACCTGGTTGATCGCGATCCGCGACAGCCAGGGATAGAGCGGCTCGCCGGCGCGGAACCGCCCGATCGCCTGGTAGGCGCGGACGAACGTCTCCTGGGCGAGATCGTCGGCGTCGCTGGCGTTGCGGGTCAACCCGTAGGCCACCCGGTAGACGGCGCGCTGATAGCGGCGCACGATCTCCGTGAACGCGGCCTCGTCGCCCCGCTGGGCCGCGAGCACGAGTCCGGTCTCGTCGCCCTCCGAATGTGAACTACTCCGCGGGGCGGGCTTCATTCCGCGACCGCTACCCTTGGCTCGTGGGGATGTCAAGGCGATGGGGGGCTGGAGGCTAGCGAACTCTGGCTGCAAGACGGAGCGGAAGGCTACCGAAAGCGGCACTCGGCCCGCGCCGCCTCGAGCGCGGCGCGAGGATCGCGCGCCGCGGTGACCGAGCGGCCGAGCACGAGCAGGCTCGAGCCGAGCCGCACCGCCTCGGCAACGGTGGCCACCCGGCGCTGGTCCTGCACCGGCGAGCCCGACGGCCGAATCCCGGGAGTCACCGCGAAGAACGGCGCCGGGTGGCGCTCGCGGATGCCCGGCAGGTCGGGGGCCGCGCAGACGATCCCGTGGGCACCGGCGCTCTCGGTCATGAGCAGGAGGTCCGCGAGCGTCTGATGCAGCTGGAATGGCCGCTCGAACCCGGGCGGAAGACTCTCCTCGTCGAGACTGGTGAGCAGCGTCACCGCCACGACCCGCACGCTGGTCCCGGCCGATCGGGCACCGCGTGCCGCCGCCCGGATCATCTCCTTGCCGCCGGCCGCATGCACGGTGAGGAGCTCGGCGCCGAGGCGAGCCGCCGCCGCCGCCGCGCGCTCGACCGTGTTCGGGATGTCGTGAAGCTTGAGATCGAGGAACACGCGCCGGCCCCGCGCGCGGAGCGCCCTCACCGCGTCGGGACCCGCCGCGGTGAAGAGCTCCAGTCCCACCTTCGCGTACTCGCGCCCCTCGCCGAGCGCGCGATCGAGCTCGATCGCCCGCTCGAGGCTCTCGACGTCGAAGGCGACCGCGATCTCGGTCATGCGCGACGCGACTCGCGGCCCCGGCTGAAGGCGGGAGACCGGACGCCCCGTCGATTGCGGGGCGAGCGATCGGCCCGCACGATCGTCACCGCCCGCAGGCCGGGCTTCCGGCCCGGGTCCTCATCGACAGCGTCCCCGGACGGCATCGCGGAGCCGCGCCAGTCGTCGATGCGCCGGACGCCCCGCTCGCGCAGGAACGCTTCCATCTCCTCGAGCACCTGGAGCGCGGCGCGCGGCCGGATGAACGAGGCGGTCCCGACCTGCACCGCCGCGGCGCCGACCGCCATGAACTCGAGCGCGTCGAGCCCGGAGAGGATCCCGCCCGAGCCGATCACCGGGATCCGGACGGCGCGGGCCGCCTCGCAGCAGCGCTGCAAGGCGAGCGGCTTGATGGCCGGCCCGGAGAGCCCGCCCGTGGCGCGCGACAGCTTGGAGGACCGCCGGGCGAGGTCCAGCGCCATCCCCACGAACGTGTTGACGGCCGTCACGGCATCGGCCCCACCCTGCTCGCAGGCGATCGCGAGGTCTCCAACCGAGGTCACGTCGGGTGAGAGCTTGGCGAGGATCGCCCCCCGGGTCAGCGGGCGGAGTCGCGCGAGCGTGCGCTCGAGGCGGCGCGGGACCGCCCAGTAGCGGGCTCCCCCGCGCGCAATGTTGGGGCAGGAGAAGTTGATCTCGAAGCCCGCGATGCCGGGCTCGCCACCGAGCGCCCCGAGGAGCCGCTCGAGCTCGCCCGGGGTCTCGCCCCCTATCGACGCCACGATCACCGCCCCGAGCGAGCGAAGCCTGGGCAGCTTCTCGCTCCGGAACCGCAGGAGGCCGACGTTCTCGAGGCCGATCGTGTTGAGCATGCCACCGGCGGTCTCGGCGATCCGCTGGGGCGGATTGCCGGCCCGGGGCTCGAGCGTCACGGTCTTGGTGATCACGCCGCCGAGTGAGGGGAGCGGCACCACGTGCGCGTACTCGTCGCCGTACCCGAACGTGCCCGAGGCGGTGAGCACCGGATTGCGGAGCTCCATCGGCCCGATCCGGACCGAGAGATCGACCTTCGGCTCGCGACTCTTGCGCGACGGCGCCCTCACTCGATCCGCTCCCAGTCCAGGTCGCGCGAGTCGAAGACCGGACCCTCGGTGCAACACATGGCGTAGTCGCGGTTGCCGAGCAAGGAAGGCGGCTGGGAGCCGAATGCCGCGCGCCCGCGCGCGCTGCGCGCCAGGGGGCAGCCGCGGCAGACCCCGGTGCCGCACGCCATGACCGACTCCATGGCCACCCAGGCCGTCACCCGGCGCTCGGCGGCCCAGCGCGCCACGGCCGCCAGCATGGCGTGCGGTCCGCAGGCGTGGATCACCATGGGGTGGTCGGGGCGCGGGCTCAGGCGGTCGAGCGCCTCGACCACTGTTCCCTTGATCCCGGCGCTGCCGTCGTCGGTGCTCAGGTGAAGGCGCCCCCTGCCCGCGACGCGCCGCCGCGCCTCATCGAGGCCGACGAGATGCGCCCGGTCGCGCGCGCCGAACAGGAGCTCGAAGCGGCGTCCCAGCCGGGCGAGAGACTCGGCGGCGAAGAGGAGCGGCGCGACGCCGCGGCCACCGGCGACGAGCACCGGGGTCCCGGGTCGATCGAGCGGAAAGCCGCGCCCGAGCGGCCCCAGCGCCTCGACCTCCGCGCCCGCGGGGAGCGCCGCGAGCGCGTGAGTGCCCACGCCTATCGGGACGTAGAGGAACCCCAGCATCAGTCCATCCCGGAGGGGGCGGACGCTCGCCACGCTCATCGGCCGCGGCAGGAACGCCCCGGAAGCATGGGAGGGGATCAGGAGCTGGATGAACTGACCGGGATCGGGCGGCTCGAGCTCAGCGGTCACCCGCAGCTCGAGCCAGCGGTGGCCTGCCCCGAAATCCGCCTGCTGGTCGACTCGGCCCCGGACCTGCCGCCAGGCCGAGACGGCGACTGTCACCGCGGCCCCTTGGTGGTGTCCGCGGGCGCCTGCTGGGGAGGTCTCGGGGGCGAGGTGCCGCTCGAACCGGGGACCCGGGTCGTGTCGCGCATGCCCGCGCGCGGCGCGCCGTACCTCGGAATCGGCGAGGCGCCCGAGGGAACGTCGCCGGAGATCCCGGGCGAGCCGCCCGAAGCAGGCAGATAGCCTTGCAGGGGCAGGTATCCCGGCCGCCGCCCCCGGGGTCCGAAGTGCGGCACCGAGTCCAGGACCGCGGCGGGATCGCCGGGAGCGCCCGGCGAGCCCGGCCCGAACGCCACCGTCGTGCCGGGCGGCTGGGCGAGCTGCGGCAGGGTGTCGACGACCGCCAGCTTCCGCTCCGGAAGCTTGATGAGGTTTTCGGGGACCGAGACGCCCTCGAGCTCCAGGTAATCGCGCGCCGCGAGCTGCGCCTCGGTCGCGGGATACTTGTGGACGACCTTCCAGAACAGCGAGTCCGCCTCGTTCTTGCGTTCGAGCTTCCGGCTCAGCACCCACGCCTGCGCGTTGATGGCCTTGGCCGCCTGCGGGCTGCCCGGGAACTGCAGCTCGACCTTGCGGTACTCCTCCAGCGCCCGCTCGGGCTTCTCGAGCTGGAACAGGTAGAGCTCGGCGAGCAGGAAGCCGGCCTCGGCCTTCTTCTCGACCGAGTCCCCGGAGGCGCCGCGGAACTGCGCCAGTCGTTCGAGATTGGAGAGGCGCTGCTGGGCCTGGGCGGCGAAGGGGGAGCCCATGTAGTCCTTGACCTGCGAGTACTCGGAGCGCGCCTTCTCGAAGTCGTCGCCGAGCACCTCGAAGGCGTACCCGCTGCGATAGTGCGCCTCGGCGGCGAGCGGGTAGCGCGGGTAGTCGCGAGCCACGCGGCGGTAGGCCGTGAGCGCTTCGTCCAGCCGCCCGGAGAGCATGTGGACGGTGGCGATCCGGATCATCAGCTTGCCGTGGTGGTCGTAGCCCGGGGTCTGCTGGAAGCCGCCCGACAGGCTCGCCAGCGTGTCGGCGCCCACCGGCTCGCGCGCGTGCGAGATCGCGTCCTTGAGCAGAACCAGCTCGGCGTCGTAGTCGCGCGCGCCTTCCAGGCAATCGGCCTCGCGCAGGAGGTAGTCGAGCCGCTGGTCGTCGTCCTTCGAGCGCTGCCCCAGGTGCCTGAAGTCCTGGCGGGCGAGGTTGAACTCCTTCTGCTTGAGTCGCCCCTCCGCGCGCGCGATGCGCGCCTGGACCGCGAGGTCGCTCCTCGGGAAGCGCTCCAGCACCTGTCCCGCCGCCGCGGCCGCGTCGCCGGGGCGCTCGAGCGCCATCAGCACACGCGCGCGCTCGAGGTGGGCGTAGGGGGCGAGGGAGTGGCGCGGCGAGTGCTCGACGAACGCGTCGAGCTCGCGCAGGGCGTCCTTGTACTTGTGCGCCTGCCGGTAGGCCACCCCGAGATAGAACGTGGCCTCGTCGCGGAGCGGGCTCTTGGGGAACTGCTCCGAGAATCCCTCCAGCAGCTTGATCGACTGCCGCGGGTCGTCGGTGAGCAGCGCCCGGGCCCACAGGAGATAGGAGTCGTCCACCCACTTGGACTTGGGATACTGCGCGATCAGCTTCTTCGAATACTCCACCGACTTGGTGAAGTTCTGGGCATCGGCGGGATCGGGCTTGTCGAGCGCGTAGGGCTTTCCCTCGGTGCCCTTGTCGTAGTACTTCCGCGCCAGGTAGTAGGTGTTGTAGAAGGCGCACGAGGAGGCCAGAGCGGCGAGGGTGCCGACCAGGATCCAGCGGGCGGCCGGATTCGAACGCGTCACATCACCTCCTGGAGCGCCGCCACATCGAGCGGCCCGCGTCGCAGCGCCTCCATCCCGGAGACGGCCGCCAGCGCTCCCGCCACCGTGGTGATCACCGGCACGCCGAGCGCCACCGCGCGCTCGCGGATCGCCTTTTCGTCGTACTCGGACGCGCGTCCGAGGGGGGTATTGAGCACGAGCTGGATCTCGCCGTTCTCGATCAGGTCGACCACGTGGGGGCGGCCCTCGTGGACCTTGAAGACCTCGCGGCACGGCACGCCGTTGAGGCTCAGAAAACGGGCCGTCCCGCGGGTGGCTATCAATCCATACCCCAGTTCGGCCAGCTTCTTCGCCATGAAAGTGATCGCGCGCTTGTCGTCGTCCCGAACGCTCAGGAACACATTGCCTTGCGCGGGCAGGAGCTCTCCCGAGCCGAGGTGGGCCTTGGCGAGCGCCCGGCCGAAGTCCAGGTCGCGTCCCATCACCTCGCCGGTCGACTTCATCTCGGGTCCCAGCACCGTGTCCTCGCCCGGGAACCGGTTGAACGGCAGCACCGGCTTCTTGACGCAGACGAGCGGCGGCTCGGGAGCCACCGGGGGCGCGATGTCGCTCAGCCGCTCGCCCGCCATGACGCGGGCCGCCAGGCGCGCCAGCGGCAGACCCACCGACTTGCTGACGAAGGGGACGGTGCGGGAGGCGCGCGGGTTGGCCTCGAGGACGTAGACCCGATCGTTGCGCACCGCGAACTGCACGTTGACCAGGCCCTGCACCTGGAGTGCGCGGGCCAGGCGCGCGGTGATCTCGCGCACCGCCCGCTGCGTCGCCTCGCCGAGCGTGAACGGCGGGATGACGCAGGTCGAGTCGCCGGAGTGGATCCCCGCCTCCTCGATGTGCTCCATCACCGCCCCCACCAGCACGGTCTCGCCGTCGCTCACCGCGTCCACGTCCACCTCGAGGGCGCCCTCGAGGAACTTGTCGAGTAGCAACGGCTCGTCCTCCGACACCAGGGCCTCGCCGGTCAGCCAGTCCTCCAGGTCAGCGGCCGAGTAGGCCACCCGCATGCCCCGGCCGCCGAGCACGTAGGAGGGACGAACCAGCACCGGATAGCCGAGCGCCTGCGCGCAATGGAGGGCCTGGTCGCGCGAGGTGGCGGTGAGGCTCTCGGGCTGGCGCAGCCCGAGCTGATCGAGCAGCGCCCGGAACCGGGCCCGGTTCTCGGCCAGGTCGAGCCCGTCGAACGGGGTGCCCCAGAGCGGTACCCGGGCCTCGTGGAGCGCGCGGGCCAGTTTGAGCGGCGTCTGGCCGCCGAGCTGCACGATGACTCCTACCGGCCGCTCGATCTCGATCACGTTGAGCACGTCCTCGACCGTGAGCGGCTCGAAGTAGAGCCGGCTCGAGACGTCGTAGTCGGTGCTCACGGTCTCGGGGTTGGAGTTGATGAGCAGCACCTCGTAGCCCCGGTCCTTGAGCTCGAGCGCCGCCTGGACGCAGCAGTAGTCGAACTCGAGGCCCTGCCCGATCCGGTTCGGGCCGCTGCCGAGGATGACCACGCGCGGCCGGTCGCCGTCCGGGACCTCGGTCTCCTCCTCGTAGGTGGAGTAGAAGTAGGGCGTGACGGCCACGAACTCGGCGGCGCAGGTGTCGACCGCCTTCATCACCGGCCGGATGCCGTGCGCCCGCCGGCGCCGGCGGATCTCGACCTCCGGGAGGCCGAGGCGCTGGGCGAGATGCCGGTCGGAGATCCCGAGCCGCTTGGCCTCGTGGACGCGGCCGTCCCTCCACATCTCCTCCTTCTCGTCGCCGCGGGCCCCGGCCAGCGCCCGGTCGGCCTCGGAGACCCGCTTCATCTGCCGCAGGAACCAGGAATCCACGCCGCTGATCGAGGACAGCGACTCGGGGCTCTCGCCGGAGGCGAGGGCGCGGAACAGGTCGCGCAGCCGCGCGGGGCTGGGCTCGGCGAGCGATTCCTTGAGCCGCTCGAGCTCGCGCGGCGTCGCCGGCCCGGGCAGCTGGTCGGCCCCGGTCTCGAGGGCGCGCATCCCCTTGAGCAGCGCCTCGGGGAAGATGCGCCCGATCGCCATGACCTCGCCCACCGACTTCATGCGCGTCCCGAGCCGCTGCTCGGCGGCGGGGAACTTCTCGAACGCCCAGCGCGGGATCTTGACCACGCAGTAGTCGAGCGCGGGCTCGAAGCAGGCCGGAGTGCGGCGGGTGATGTCGTTGGGGATCTCGTCGAGCGTGAGCCCGGCGGCCAGCATGGCGGCGATCTTGGCGATCGGGAACCCGGTCGCCTTGCTGGCGAGCGCGGACGAGCGCGAGACGCGCGGATTCATCTCGATCACGCGCATCTCGCCGGTGTCGGGATGCACCGCGAACTGGATGTTCGAGCCTCCGGCCTCGACCTTGATGGTGCGGATCACGGTGAAGGCGGCGTCCCGCATCTCCTGGTAGCAGCGGTCGGTGAGCGTCTGGGCGGGCGCCACGGTGATGCTGTCGCCGGTGTGGACCCCCATCGGGTCGAAGTTCTCGATCGAGCACACCACCACACAGTTGTCGGCCCGGTCGCGCATCACTTCCAGCTCGAACTCCTTCCAGCCCAGCAGGCACTCCTCGATGAGGACCGCCTGATGGGGGCTCGCCGCGAGCGCGTAACGCGCCGCCTCGCGCAGCTGGCGCACGTTGTGCACCGTGGCCGAGCCGTGGCCGCCGAGCGCGAACGAGGAGCGGAGCACGAGCGGATAGCGAAGCGACTCTCCCAGGGCGACCGCCTCGGCCACCTGGCTCGCGTGGCCGCCTCTCGGGAGCTTGAGCCCCACGCTCTGCATGGCGCGGCGGAACTTGTCGCGGTCCTCGGCGGTCTCGATCGCCTCGAGCGAAGCGCCGATCAGCTGCACGCCGTAACGCTCCAGCACCCCGCGATGGCTGAGCTCGACCGCGAGGTTCAGGGCGGTCTGGCCGCCGAGGGTCGGAAGCAATGCGTCGGGGCGCTCGCGCTCGATGATGCGCTCGGCGATCTCGGATCGCAGCGGCTCGATGTAGGTCCGGTCGGCGAACTCGGGGTCGGTCATGATCGTGGCCGGGTTCGAGTTGAGGAGCACCACCTCGAGGCCGAGCGAGCGCAGCGCGCGGCAGCCCTGGGTGCCCGAGTAGTCGAACTCGCACGCCTGGCCGATCACGATCGGCCCCGCGCCGATGATGAGGATCTTGTGGAGGTCGGAACGAACGGGCATGGCTAGGCTCCAGCTCGTTGCCCGGGCAAGGGCATGCCGCTCACCGGCCCCTCGCCGCTGCGGCCACAGCGCCCTTGCGGCGCGCCTCGACCATCCCGGCGAAGACCCGGAACCACGGCCGCGCATCGTGCGGCCCGGCACTTGCCTCCGGGTGGTACTGGCACGACAGCACCGGAAGCTGGCGATGCACCATGCCCTCGAGCGTGCCGTCGTTGGCGCTGAAGTGGGTCAGCTCGAGCTCGGCCTGGGGGAGCGAATCCGGCTCGACCGTGAAGCCGTGATTCTGCGACGTCACCTCGATCCTCCCGGTGCTCCGCTCCACCACCGGGTGGTTGACGCCGTGGTGCCCGAACTTGAGCTTGCGGGTCGTACCGCCGTAGGCGAGGCCGAGGAGCTGGTGGCCGAGACAGATGCCGAGGGTCGGAACCTCGCGCGCCAGGGCGACGGCGGTCCGGATGGCGAAGTCGAGCGGCTCGGGATCCCCGGGGCCGTTCGACAGCACCACGCCGGCCGGGTCGAGCGCCAGGATCTCGTTCGCCGGGGTCCGCGCCGGCACCACGTGCACGCGGAATCCCTCCGCCCTGAGGCGGCGCAGGATGTTGTACTTGACGCCGAAATCCATCACCACGGCGAGGGGGCGTCTCTCGTCCCCGGGCGGGACGGATTCGGCCGGGCCCGCCTCGCTCCACCAGTAAGGCTCGGTGCAGGTGACGAGGTCGGCGAGCGCCAGCCCCAGCATAGCGGGGGAGCGGCGAGCCCTGTCGACCAGAAGATCGGGATCGAGCTCGACCGCCGATAGGCAGCCGCGCATCACCCCCTGGTCGCGCAGATGCCGCGTCAGGGCCCGGGTGTCGATGCCGCAGATGCCGGGTACGCCGCGCGACTCCAGCAGATCCTGGAGCCGGCCGGTGGAGCGCCAGTTGCTGGGCGTCTCGCACACCTCGCGGCACACCACGCCCTGGGCGCGCAGCCGGTCGCTCTCCCAGTCCTCGTCGTTCACCCCGTAGTTGCCGAGCAAGGGGTAAGTGAAGGTGACGATCTGGCCGCAGTACGAGGGGTCCGAGAGCACTTCCTGGTAGCCGGTCATGGCGGTGTTGAACACCACCTCCCCGGTGGTCTCGGTGATCGCGCCGAAGGCCTCGCCGCGAAAGATCCGGCCGTCCTCGAGCGCCAGGATGGCGGGCGGACGCCCGCTCACGCGTGATGCTCCACCGGCGGGGCGACCGCGGCGCGGTCGCGCCCATCCCCGGTACTCGCGACCTCGAGCCCATCGCCACCGAAGGTGACCTCTCCCCCGCACACCGTCAGGAGTATGCGGCCCCTGAGCGTCCACCCTCCGAACGGCGTGTTGCGACCGCGCGACCGGAACCGGCCGGGCTCGACGGTCCATTCCGCGCCTGGGTCGAAGAGAACGAGGTCGGCCGGCGTCCCCGGGGCGAGGCTCACCTCGGGGAGGCCGAAGATCCGCCGCGGAGCCTCGGTCCAGAGCTCGATCGCCCGCGCCAGGCTCAGGTGTCCGGGCTCCACCAGGAAGGTGAGCGTCAACGCCAGGGCAGTCTCGAGGCCCACGATCCCGAACGGGGCGCGGTCGAAGGGCTGATCCTTCTCGTCCGCCGCGTGCGGCGCGTGGTCGGTAGCGAGGCAGTCGATGGTGCCGTCCGCGATGGCCTGGAGCACCGCCTCGCGGTCGCGGGCTGATCGGAGCGGAGGGTTCATCCTGGCGTGCGTGTCGTAGTCCCCCACCGCCTCGTCGGTGAGCGTCCAGTAGTGCGGGCAGGTCTCGCCCGTGACGGCGAGCCCCCGCCGCTTGGCGTCCCGCAGCGCCTCGAGCGACTCCAGGCACGAGAGGTGTGCCAGGTGCAGCCGTCCCGCGCTGAGCGCGGCCAGCTCGACGTCGCGCCGGACCATGGTGCTCTCCGCGGCGCCGGGGATCCCGCGCAAGCCGAGGCGGGTGGCCGTCGGTCCCTCGTTCATCTGACCTCCGGCGGAGAGTGTGGGGTCCTCCTCGTGGCATACGATCGGCAGCCCGGCATCGCGCGCGTACTCGAGCGCGCGCCGCATCATCGCCGCGGAGGCGATGGGCTTGCCGTCATCCGAGAGCGCCACGGCGCCTGCGTCCCGGAGGGCCAGGAACTCGGTGAGCCGCTCGCCCCTCTGCCCGACCGTGACCGCGCCCATCGGGTGGACCCTGGCGCTCCCCGCGTCCCTGGCCCGTGTGAGGACCCACTCGATCCACTCCCGGCGATCGAGCGGCGGCTCGGTGTTGGGCATGCAGGCGACCGCCGTGAAACCGCCGGCGGCGGCGGCCCGGGTTCCGGTCTCGATCGTCTCCTTGTGGCCCTGCCCCGGCTCCCGCAGATGGACATGAACGTCCACGAGGCCGGGCGAGAGCACGGCCCCGCCCGCATCGAGCAGCCGATCGGGAGAGGGGGGCAGTCCGGCGAGCACTCGACCGTCGCTGAAGGCGAGATCGATCCGTTCGCCGGTGCGCCACCAGCGCGCGTTTCGAATCAGCGTGGTCTCGCCCAACCTCAGCACCTCCCCAGGGCCTCGGCGCAGCGCGCCAGCACCGCGCAGCGCACCGCCACCCCGTTCTCGACCTGGTCCAGCACCACCGAGCGGCTGCCGTCGGCCACCTCCGACGTGATCTCGACGCCGCGGTTCATCGGGCCGGGATGCAGGACCACGCCCTCCGCCGTCATCAGCTCCACGCGCTCGGCGTTCAGGCCCCACACCCGCGCGTACTCGCGAGTCGAGGGCACCGAGGCCTCGTCCATGCGCTCGCGCTGCAGCCGGAGGGCCATCACGGCGTCGGCCCCCTGCAGGGCCTCCTCGACCGTCGGCGCCACGGCGGCGCTCAGCTCTCCCTCGCGCGGCATCAGCGTCGCGGGGCCCGCGATCGTGACCTCGGCACCGAGCGTCCGCAGCCCGAAGATCGCGGAGCGCGCCACGCGCGAGTGCGCGATGTCGCCCACGATCGCGATCCTGCGACCCTCGAACCGCCCGCGCCACGCATCGCGCAGCGTCAAGAGGTCGAGCAGCCCCTGGGTCGGATGCTCGTGCTCGCCGTCCCCGGCGTTGATGACCCCGGCGTCCAGATGCCGGGCGAGATAGCCGGGCGATCCGGCCGAGCCGTGGCGCACCACGATCAGGGCGACGCCCATGGCGGCCACGGTCTGCAGCGTGTCGAGGAGCGTCTCCCCCTTGGAGATCGAGGAGCCATCGGACGTGAACGAGACCACTCGCGCGCCCAGACGGCGCTCGGCGAGCTCGAACGAGATCCGGGTGCGAGTCGAGTCCTCGAAGAAGGCGTTGCCGACCTCGACGTCCTCGAGCTCCCGCGAGGTTCGCCGCCCGAGCTTCCAGGCCGACCGGTAGTGCTCGGCGCGGTCGAGAATGTCGAGGATACTCTCACGACTCATGCCCTCCAGCCCCAGAAGGTCACGGGAGGCGTGGGCCAAAGGAGAAGAGTTAACAAAAAGCCCAGCGCCCGATGGCGCCGGGTTCTTCGCGGGCGAGCAGTTCATGGGCACACCCCTTTCGCGGCCTCTCGGGGCCGCGTTAAAAAGGTTGGAAGGCCGATCAACACCTGTCGGCAATCTAGTGGAAAGACCCGCCCCCGGCAAGGGGTGGCCGCCGGGAGGGGTCACGGGGTCACTGGGGCGTCAGAGGGTCATTTTCACTCCTGTACAACAGGGGTGGCCGAGGGGCCCAAGGGACAGTGGCGAGACGAGCCGGGCGAGGCGCCCCCACATGGAATCCCCGCGGCCCGCCGTGGCGTTCGGACCCTCGGGTGTGGCGGACGCGCCGCGGGTTTCGTGGCGAGCTGGTGGCCGGTCGCGCTGCTTTTCACTCGGGGCCCGTACGTCCCTGGAACCCCGGTGGTTCAGCGGTGTCCCTTGAGGAACAGGTGACAAGTCGCGCGTCCCGCCGTCGTAGCCTAACTCGTTGCCCGCGGGAGTCGCGGTGGCGGGCACGCACCTTGATAGCAACGGTGCGGGGGCGCGTGCATCCCTGAAGCAACGAGGACGACCGGGGCCGCGTCAAGAGCTGGCAACGAAGGAGGGCCATATGCACATGACCATGCGAAAGGTCGTGACCGTGCTGGATCGCGCGATCATCGGCGCGTTGCTGATCCTGGTCGTGCTGCTCCTCGGGGTCCAGATCGCGAGGGCCGGGGAGCTGATCCCCGCGCTCGGCTGGACCAGGGCGATCAACGGCGACCAGACGAAGATGTTCGGGAGCCTGGCGTTCCGTGGAGATCTCCTCCCGTTCCTCAAATCCGAGGTCGGGGCCGGATACCGCAGCGAGTCGAAGTTCGACGATCAGCTCAAGGTGCGGATGTGGCCGGTCACCGCATCGCTGTGGATCACTCCCTTGCCGACGCTGTACGCTGGCGGCGGCGTGGGCTGGTACCACACCACGTTCGACTACGATCAGAGCAAGATCGCGTTCCCGATCGCGGACCAGACCAAGGAGGAGTTCGGCGTCCATCTCGGCGGCGGCATGCAGGTGCCTCTGGCGCCTTTCGCCGCGATCGACGTCAACGGGCGCTACGTGATGATGCGCGACCAGCAGAGCCGGCTGGT
>VBOT01000009.1 GCA_005893225.1 Candidatus Eiseniibacteriota bacterium | reverse complement strand
CCCGCCGGGAGGCTACTACCTGGTGCAGGAAGCTGCCGGTTCGGGCGGCGGTGCGAGCCTGCCTGATCCCGACGCGATCGGCTCCATCGCGATCGGCGCCACCGCGGGCAAGGTGGCGCTCGTGAGCAACAACATCCCCCTGAGCGGCAGCTGCCTGACCGGCGCCAGCATCGTGGACTTCGTGGGCTACGGCGGGGCCAACTGCTCCGAAACCGCGCCCACGGCTGCTCTCGACAACACCATCGCGGACTTCCGCGACGCCGGTGGCTGTCTCGATACGGACAACAACCTGGAGGACTTCACGGAGGCCGCGCCTCAGCCTCGCAACAGCTCCTCGCCGATCAGCGTCTGCTCGTACTGGCTGGCGGTGGGAGACGTCTCGCTCACCGAGTTCTCCCTCGGGAGCCCGACCCCCAACCCGGTCGCCGGGACGTTGCGCGTCCCTTTCGCCCTGCAGCGTGACGAAGCGGTCCGTCTCGATGTTCTCGACATCCAGGGTCGAGTGGTGTGGACGCTAATGGATGGAACGCTCTCTTCGGGTCGGCACGATGTGACGTGGACCGGCGTGTCGAAGCGCGGCATGGCGAGATCGGGGGTCTACTTCATCCGCATGCAGGTGGCCGGACGGTCGTACGTCAGGAGGGTGATGGTCACGAGGTGATCGGGGGTTCCAAGCGGCGGAGGGCGTCTTCCGCCGCCGACGAGCCTCGCGCCCCACTGTCGTCGCGCTCGACCCATGGCGTTCGCGCAGGACGCAGAGAAGGTCGAGCGGCTTACGTCCGAGACGAGGCTGCATTATGCTCCTCGGGCTCATGAGCCCCAGGCGATGCGCGCGCGGATGTCCTCCGATTTGAATCGAGCATGATTCCAGGGCTCTCAGGGACGTGCAGGCCCCTCACGACCGAGGATCGTCGATCCATGCTCGAGAAGCCGCGCTTGCCTCTCTCGCCTCGAAGCAGGGTGGGCGAACCGGGATGAAGTCCCCGCACCGCACCGGCGAGGCGCAAGCCGGCTGGCTGTTCGTCTCCCCGGCACTGACGCTGATCGGGGTGTTCTTCTTCGTGCCGATCGTGGTGGGCCTGACGCTCAGCCTCACCGACTTCGACATCTACGCCATCGGCGACCCGAGCACGGCGCGTTTCGTGAGGCTCGCCAACTACGCCCACATGGCCTCGGATCGCGAGTTCTGGGGCGCGCTGCGCAACACGCTCTACTACGTCCTCGTGGGCGGCCCGCTCTCGGTCCTGGCCTCGCTCGGTACGGCGCTGCTCGTCAACGCGCGGCTCGCCCGATTCAAGGGCCTGTTCCGGGTGGTCTTCTTCGCGCCGGTGGTCACCACGCTGGTGGCGGTCGCCATCGTCTGGCGCTACCTCTACCACCCGCGCTACGGGCTCATCGACGCTGGGCTGGCGCGCCTGGGTCTGCCGGTCGTCGACTGGCTCGGCGATCCGGCCTGGGCGCTGCCCGCCATCATCCTGTTCGCGGTGTGGAAGAACTTCGGCTACAACATGCTGATCTTCGTGGCCGGCCTGCAGAACATTCCCGACGAGCTCTACGAGGCGGCGCGGATGGACGGGGCGGGGGCGTGGGCTCGCTTCCGGCACGTCACGCTGCCGACACTCGGGCCCACCTTCCTGTTCGTGGGCGTGATCACGATGATCGGCCAGTTCCAGCTCTTCGCCGAGCCCTACGTCATGACCCAGGGCGGGCCGCTGCGCAGCACGGTCAGCCTCATCATGCTGATGTACGAGCAGGGCTTCCGCTGGTGGCGGATGGGATACGCCGCGGCGATCGCATTCGTGCTGCTGATCCTGGTGCTGGCCGGCACCGCGGTGCAGCTCGCGCTGCGGCGAGGGGAGAGGGCGTGAGCCGGCGCCGCGCCAGCCTCGGGGTCCACCTCGCCCTCGTCGTCCTGGGGATCGTGACCATCGCTCCCCTCCTCTGGATGGTGTCGGCGTCGCTGATGCCGGCGGGCGCCGCCAACTCGCTCCCGCCGCCGCTCCTGCCCCGGCGGCCCACGCTCGAGCACTACGTGGAGCTGCTCACGCGTCTCAGCCTGCTGCGCTGCTTCTTCAACAGCCTGATGATCGCGAGCCTCACCACGGTGGTCTCGATGTTCCTGAACGCCCTCGCCGGTTACGCGTTCGCCAAGCTGCGCTTCCCCGGTCGCGACCGGGTGTTCGCGTGGCTGCTGGTGGGGCTCGCGGTGCCGTCCCAGATCGGGATGCTGCCGCTGTTCCTGGTGGTGAAGGGGCTGGGGCTGGTCAACACGCCGTGGGGCGTCATCATCACCGGGCTCGCCAGCATCTTCGGCATCTTCCTCATCCGCCAGTACGCCCTGAGCATCCCGGACGAGCTGCTCGACGCCGCGCGCGTGGACGGCGCGAGCGAGTTCCACATCTTCCGCACCATCGTGCTGCCGCTCATGAGGCCGATCCTCGTCACCCTGGGCGCCTTCATCTTCCTCGGCACCTGGAACGACTTCCTGTGGCCGCTGATCGTCCTCTCCGACGAGAAGCGCTTCACGCTGCCCGTCGCCCTGGCGAGCCTGGTGGGCGAGCACGTGCAGGACACCGAGCTGATGATGGCCGGCGCGGTGGTCACGGTGCTCCCGGTGCTGATCCTCTTCTTCGCGGTCCAGCGTCACTACATCCGCGGCATCATGATGGGGAGCGTCAAGGGTTGAAGCGCTGGGCCCGGGCGGCCGTGGCAGTGGCGCTCGCGGCGGCCGGGGCCGGCCCGGCGGGGAAGGTCGCCGCGGGTCTGCCTCGGACCGTGGCGGCGGGGGCGCCCCCGCTGGCCGCGGCAGCAGCGGCGCCCGCCCCGAGCGTGATCGACGACTTCGAGGCTATCGGCGCCTGGTCGGCCCACCCCGCGGACGGCGTCGAGATGCGGCTCTCGACCGATTCCGGGGCCCATGGCCGGGCGCTGCGCATCGACTTCCGCTTCGTCCGCGGCGGGGGCTACGCGATCGCGCGCCGCGAGGTGAGCCTCGACCTGCCCGAGCGCTACGCGTTCAGCTTCCGGGTCCGGGGCGACTGCTCGCCCCAGGACCTCGAGTTCAAGCTCGTCGACTCGACCGGCGAGAACGTGTGGTGGTGCAACCGGCGTGGATTCGAGTATCCGCGCGAGTGGCGGACCCTGGTCACCAAGCGGCGCCAGATCCAGTTCGCGTGGGGGCCGGCGGGCGGCGGCGACGTCCACCACGTCGCGGCGATCGAGATCGCGATCACGGCCGGGACCGGCGGCCAGGGCACGGTCTGGCTCGACGATCTGGAGCTGCGGGAGCTTCCTCCCCCACGTGACGTCGCGCCCGTGGCGGGTGCCTCCTCGGCGCGCCCCGGACACGGGCCCTCCCTCGCCATCGACGCCGACTCCAGGTCCACGTGGAGGAGCCGCGCCGGAGAACGCCATCCGTGGCTGACGGTCGACTTCGGCTCCGACCGCGAGCTGGGAGGGCTCGTGATCGACTGGGTCCATCGACCGGAGCGCTACGCGGTCGAGACCTCTTCCGACGGGAGCGAGTGGCAGACGATCCGGGAGGTAGCGGGGGAGAAGCGGCGGGACCACCTCTATCTTCCCGAGACCGATACCCGGTTCATCCGAGTTCGCGCGATCGAGCTCGGGGGAGGCCAGGGGTGTGCGATCGCGTCGTTGAAGGTGATGCCCCTCGAATGGGCTGCGTCGCTCGAGACGTTCTCCCAGGCCGTGGCGCGTGACGCCCCGCGCGGAGACTACCCGCGCGGGATCGCGGGGGAACAGCCCTACTGGACGGTGGTGGGCCGCGACAGTGACCGGGAGGAGGGGCTGGTCGGCGAGGACGGACAGATCGAGGCCGGCAAGCGCGGCTTCTCCGTCGAGCCGTTTCTCTATTCCAGCGGAAAGCTCTGGACCTGGGCGGACGCCCGCATCTCCCGCTGGCTCGCCGGGGGTCACTACCCGATTCCCTCGGTCCGATGGGAGGTCGACTCGCTGGAGCTCACCGTCACCGTGGCCGCCGCCGGCGGCGCGCGGGACAGCTCGAGGCTTCATGCCGAGTACCAGGTCCACAACCTCGCCTCGCGCGCGCGCGCGGCGTCGCTCTACCTCGCCATTCGGCCCTTCCAGGTGAACCCCCCGGCCCAGTTCCTGAACACGCCAGGCGGAGTCTCGCCGATCCACGAGATCCGTCGCGACGGTGCCCGGGTGCGGGTGAATGGCGACCGAGGGGTGATCGCTCTCGAGGCCCCTTCGGCCTTCGGCGCTGTGACCTTCGATCAGGGAAACATCGTGGAGGAGCTACGCCGCGGGAGGTTGCCGAGGCGAGACCGCGTGAACGACTCCTTCGGCTTCGCCTCTGGCGCGCTCGCGTACGCGCTCCGGATACCCGCCGGGGGAGGCCGGACGGTCGCGATCCTGACCTCGCTCGGGCCGGGCTCCCTCGACGGTCCGATCCGGACGGAGCGTCCCGAAGGCGCCGGCGACTGGACGGGCATCGACCGGGTCGCCATCGAGCTCCCGCCCGCGGCCTCCGCGGTGACGCAGACGCTCTACGCCCAGCTCGGATTCATCCTCGTCAACCGCGACGGGCCCGCGATCCAGCCCGGCTCGCGCGCCTACGAGCGCTCGTGGATCCGCGACGGTTCGCTCACGTCCTCGGCTCTGCTCCGCATGGGACATGCCGCGGAGGTGCGCGAGTTCATCGAGTGGTTCGCGGCACACCAGTACGAGAACGGCAAGGTCCCCTGCTGCGTGGACCGGCGAGGGGCCGACCCGGTGCCCGAGCACGACAGCCACGGCGAGTTCATTTATCTCGTGGCCGAGGACCTTCGTCAGACCGGCGACCGTGAACTGGCCGCGCGCCTGCGGCCTCACGTGCTCGCCGCGGCGAGCTACCTCGACAGCCTGCGGCAGCAGCGCCGCACCGCCGAGTACCGGGCACCCGAGCGCCGGGAGTTCTTCGGGCTCTTGCCTCCCTCGATCAGCCACGAGGGCTACTCGGCCAAGCCGATGCACTCCTACTGGGACGACCTGTTCGCGCTGCGCGGCTTCGAGGATGCCGCCTACCTGGCGCGGATACTCGGCCACCGCGAGGCGGCCGAGCGCCTGGGCCGCATCCGGGCCGAGTTCGGGCGCGACCTTCACGCCTCGATCCTGGCCGCCATGGCGCGCCATCACGTGGACTACGTGCCGGGCTGCGCCGACCTCGGGGACTTCGACGCCACCTCCACCACGATCGCGTTGAGCCCTGTCCAGGCCGGAGACGTCGTTCCGCCCGACGCGCTGCGCCGCACCTTCGAGAAGTACTGGACGTTCTTTCGCGATCGGCGCGACGGCAAGGCGCCCTGGGACGCCTTCACTCCCTACGAGATTCGCAACATCGGCGCCTTCGTACGGCTGGGATGGAGGGAGCGGGCGAACGAGCTGCTCGATTTCTTCCTTTCTTACCGCCGGCCTCCCGGGTGGCCCCAGTGGCCCGAGGTGGTCTGGCACGACGAGCGTGCGCCGCACTTCCTCGGGGACCTGCCACACACCTGGGTGGGCTCGGACTACGTGCGCTCAGTGCTCGACATGCTGGCATACGAGCGCGAGTCGGATGCCTCGCTGGTGCTCGGCGCCGGGGTTCCCTCCGCCTGGCTGAGCGAGGCGCCTGGAGTGGCGGTGCGAGGCCTCCGCACCCGGTTCGGCGAGCTCGACTTCGCGATGCGCGATCTCGTCGGAAGGATCGAGGTCCGGATCGAGCGGGTCGGGACGCCGCGCGGCGGGATCGTCGTCGCCGCCCCCGGTGTCGGGCCGGGATGGAAGGCGACGGTGAACGGCGTCCGCGTGCCGGTGTCGGCCGGGGGAGAGGTGGTGGTGCGATCGGTCCCCGCCACCGTCGTGCTCACACCCTGAGAGAGCGCTCCGGCCGCACGGGGCTCGGTCAGGCCCTGCCCGCGCCTGCGGAAAGCGCCGCACCCCGAGTGCGGATGACTTCCCTATAGAAGAGCGCGCTCCGCTTCAGGGTGCGCCGCTGGGTCGTGAAGTCCACCTGCACGATGCCGAAGCGCTTCGAGTAGCCGTGCTGCCACTCGAAGTTGTCGAGGAGCGACCACGCGAAGTAGCCGCGCAGGTCGACTCCCTTCCCGATCGCCCGGTGCGCCGCCTCGAGGTGCCGGCGGTAGTACTCGACACGGCGCGGGTCCTCGACCACGCCTCCGGGATCGGGAGCAGGATCGGCCAGCGCGGCGCCGTTCTCGGTGACGTAGAGAGGGATCTCGCCGTAGCGCTCTCGGACCCAGCAGAGGATCTCGTACAGACCGTCCGGGTACACTTCCCATCCTGTCTCTGTGTGTTCAGAGCCAACCTGGAAGACGGCCCTCGATTGCGTGGGGATGGCAGCCGGATCGTTACGCACCACGGAGCGCGTGTAGTAGTTGATGCCCAGGAAGTCGATTGGCTGGCGGATCAGATCGAGGTCTCGCAGGCACCCATCCTTCCAAGCTTCGCCGAAGACGGCCGTCAGCTCGTCGGGGCACCGGCCCTTCAGGACCGGATCCAGGAACTGGCGGTTCATGTAGGCTTCGGCGCGAGCGGTTGCGGCTCGATCCTCGGGCTTCTCGCTCGCCGGATGCTTGGGCTCCAGGTTCACCACGAGACCGATGCGGCCGCGTCCGAAGTCCCTGTAGCGGCTGACCGCGGCCCCATGGGCGCACAGCAGGTGATGCGAGGCGGCCGCCGCCTCCGGGAGACTCTCGAGCCCGGGCGGGTGGACGCCGTGGACGTAGCCCGCGTCCACCACCACCCAGGGCTCGTTGAGCGTCGCCCATGACGAGACTCGATCCCCGAAGGCGCGAAACGCCAGGGCGGCGTAGTCCGCGAACCAGTGCACGCAATCGGGGTTTGTCCAGCCTCCAAGATCGTCGAGCGCCGCGGGCAGATCCCAGTGGTACAGCGTGATCAGCGGCTGGATGCCGGAGGCGAGCAGGAGATCGATCAGCCGCGAGTAGAAATCCAACCCTCTCGGGTTGGCCACCCCGCGCCCTTCGGGCAAGAGGCGGCTCCAGGACAGGCTGAAGCGATAGGCCGTGAGGCCCAGGTCGCGCATGATGCCGACGTCCTCGGGATAGCGCCGGTAGTGGTCGCAGGCCACGTCGCCCGTGTTGCCGTCGCGAACTTTTCCCGGGGTGTGGGAAAAGCGGTGCCAGTTGCTCGGTCCAGCCCCGTCCGCGAGCGGCGAGCCTTCAACCTGGTAGGCCGAGGTAGCCGCTCCCCACAGGAAGTCGTCGGGGAAGCGAGCCGTGAGGGTCGGAGAGGAGGCGGTCACGCTTGTCTAGCCGTCTCTCGGCGGCACTCGAACCTCGACCGCATGCTCGCGGCCGTCACCGAACGGCGGGATCAGGTTCGATGGGACGGGCTTCCCGTCGACCGCGACGCACCTCGGGCCGCGCTGCACCGCTACCTCGATGTGGTAAACGCTGCCGCGGAAGAGCCGCCTCATCGTGAAGCCCTTCCAGCCGGGAGGAAGGCAGGGGTCGACGAGCAAACCATCCCAGGCGGGTCGCACTCCCAGCAGCCACTCGGTGCCCACGCGGAAGAGCCAGGCCGCGGACCCGGTATACCAGGTCCAGCCGCCGCGACCGTAGTGCGGCGAGGCGGGGCCGTCGACGTTCCCCGGCGAGACGTAGGGCTCGACCTGGTAGAGATCCGGCTCCATGCCGCGATAGACGGGCCAGAATCGCTTGAGCAGCGCCCAGGCCTTACGGCGCCGGCGCAGCAGGCACTCCGCCTGGACCGCCCAGACGGCCGCATGCGTGTAGAGCCCCCCGTTTTCCCGGGCGCCGGGCGCGTAGCGGGTGAGGTAGCCGATCTCGGCATCGGGCGTCCGGTAAGCCGGCGAGAGGAGGAGCGGGCCGTACTTCTTATAGAGGTGCCGCTCCAGGGACCGAAGCAGGGCCGGGATCCGCTCCTCCGGCACGACGCGGTGGAGCACCGCCCAGGTCTGGGCGTTCAGGAAGATCCGGCCGTCCCGGTTGTGGCTCGACCCGATCACCTCGCCCGAGTCCTTGGTGGCGCGGACGTACCACTCGCCGTCCCAGAAGTGCTTGTTGACGGCCGTGCGCATCGCGTCGGCTTCGCGCGCGTAGCGGGCGATCACCTCGGTGTTCGGCCGCGAAAGGCGTTCTTCGAGCTCGGCCCAGTCCTCCAGGATCCCGATCAGGAAGTGCGCGAGCCACACGCTCTCCGACTTGAGCTTGTTGCCGATCGCCGAGAGGCCGTCGTTCCAGTCCCCAGCACCCATGAGAGGAACGCCGCGCGGGCTCAGCCTCTTCCAGAAGGAGTCGATCGCGCGCCGGCAGTGGTCGTACAAGGTCCCGGCCTCTTCCGGAGCCTGGCCGCTCGCCTTCAGATAGGGCGCGGTCTCGTCGAGGATCCCGAAGTCCGCGGTCTCGCGCAGGTAGTTGAGGGTCACGAACGGCAGCCACAGGAGATCATCGTTGTACGGCTTGGACGCGCTCTCTCCGGTCAAGGGATGCCACCAGTGCTGCGCGGTGCCGTCCGGGAACTGGTGCGCGGCGTGGAGCAGGATCTGCTTCCGCGTGTGCTCGGGCTTGAGCGGCAGGAACACCTGGCTGTCCTGGAGCTGGTCCCGGTATCCGTATGCCCCTCCCGGCTGGTAGTAGCCGGTGCGGCCCCAGACCCGGGCCGACATCGCCTGGTACTTGAGCCAGTGGTTGGTGAGGAGGTCGAAGGCGGGGTCCGGGGTCTTGACCTCGAGCGGCGCGAGGAACGAGTCCCAGTGCCCGCGCATCGCGTTCCATGCCTCATCCACCTTGGCGGGGGTGGCGTACTCGCGCGCCAGGCGCAGCGCCGTCCGCCGATCGTCGGCCACCCCGAGGGTGAAGGACTCCTCACGCCCCTCGCCCGGGCGGAGCGTGATCGGCACCTGGAGCGAGGCGATCGCATCCTGCCACTTGCCGGAGGTGTTCGAGAGCCGCGGCATCGCGATGGCCGCCGGCTCCCCCGGCGAGCCGTGCCGGCCGAGGAAGCGCTCCTTGTCGCTCTCGAACGATGTGGGGCGCACGCTCGAGGCGTGGAACGCCACGTGCGGCCACTCGACGTTCCAGGGCTGACCCCGGCCGTGCTCGGCGATGGTGTTGAGACGCTTGCCGGCCAGCAGAGCCCGCGCGCCCGGCACGTACTCCTGCTCGATGAAGAGCTTGTGGAACTCGCGGTGCGAATCCGGAGCCGGCCCCAGGTTCCATTCCAGGTACGTGATGAGTTCCAGCCGTCGCGCCCCGCGACCGAGGTTCTCGAGGGAGATCCTCCACACCTCGAGCGGGTCCTCGGGGGGGACGAAGATCGTCATCGTGCTCCGGATGCCGCGGTTGACCGAGACGATCGTGGTGTACCCGATTCCGTGGCGGCATTCGTAGCGATCCGGCCTGGCCTTGACCGGCTGCCACGCCAGCGACCAGAGCTTCCC
>VBOT01000218.1:4193-4776 GCA_005893225.1 Candidatus Eiseniibacteriota bacterium | reverse complement strand
GGTGTCGCGCGTGACGCGGACAACCGCCTCGGTCACTTCAGGGGCGGGAGGGGTGGTGGCGTTGTAATCAAAATAGACACGCATGGTGAACCATTCATTCTACCATCCCGCTAAGTCGCGGAAACGAAAGGACTAGACAAGATTTTGCCGCTCTTTTATACTGACCGGACGTCCACCCGGCACGCACAGCGACGTCAGATACCCTAGCGGCTAGTTCCCGCTAACGCCCTGGCCCGAGGACGGGCGGAGGAATACATGTGGAAACGCGATGAAGCGGTTCGACCTGCGAGTCAACCACCGGCTGCCCCGCAGCCACCCGCCCCGGTCGCGGCGGCGGTTTCCGGTCCTCGTCCAGAGACGAGCCATCAGATGGAGAAGGATATCGTGAATATTGGCAAGTCGGTGGTCATCAAGGGCGAGTTGAATGGGAGCGAGGACCTGACGATCGAAGGGCACGTGGAGGGAACCATCCAGCTGAAGGACAACGTGCTGACGATCGGCGCCAACGGGCGGATCAAAGCTCAGGTGTTCGCAAAGTCCGTGATCGTGCTGGGGGAAGTCACCGGTAACGTTACGGCCAGCG
>VBOT01000218.1:0-4165 GCA_005893225.1 Candidatus Eiseniibacteriota bacterium | reverse complement strand
ACGGCGACATCATCGCGCCGCGCGTGGCGATTGCCGAGGGCGCGCACTTCCGCGGCAGCGTGGATATGCAGCGGAAAGGTGGCCCTGGCCAGCCGGCCAAACCCGCGGAGCCGAAACCTCAGGCGCAGCCGCAGCGCGTCGGCGCCTGATCAGCAAGTCTCAAGTCTCAACGCTCGAATCGCCGATCTGAGCGTTCAGAGTTGCCGGTTGAGAGTTGAGAATTGACAGTCCTGTGGGCCTCCTCGATCGTCTCGCGCCGCGTCGCAATGAATCCGACGTACCGGCCAGTCCGTCGGTGTCCGCTGAAGATCCCATCTTCGCCACGAAAGCGCTGCGCAAGTTCCTGACGAGTCTCACGGCGCGCGAGTCGCCGGTCCTGCTCGATCTCGGTCCGGTCGTCGGTAGCAATGTGAGCTTCTTCGGTGAGCAGCTTGGCTGCAAGATTTTCGTCGAAGACATCTTCGCCGATCTGAGCCGGCATCTCCGCACGGGAGTGCTCGACGAGCTGCCGGCGTTTCTCAAGAAACGGTTCCCGCAGGAGAGCGGCAGTGTGGACGGCATTCTCTGCTGGGATCTGATCGACTACATGGACAGGCCGGCGGCGCACGAGCTCGCGCACGAGCTCACGCGGGTGCTGCGTCCCGACGGCGCGCTGCTCGCCTTCTTCGCCAACACGCCGCCGCGCGACACGCGCTACACGAAGTACGTCATCGTCGACGAAGTGAATCTGAAGCACCGGTCGTATGAAGCGGGCCGCAGCCGCCAGCCGATTCTGCTCAATCGCGACATCATCCGGCTGTTTTCAGGCTTGCGCGTGACCGATTCGTTTCTGCTGCAGAACAACCTGCGCGAGATCCTCTTTCGCAAACCGGCCTACCTGCCTACCGAATCCACATGAATCTGCAATATAAATAGAGCATGGCGAGGCCCGTGATCGCGATGCTGACCGACTTCGGCGCACGCGACCACTATGCCGGCACGATGAAGGGCGTTGCGCTTGGCATTTGTCCCGACGTCACCCTCGTCGACATCACACATGAGGTGCCGGCGCACGACGTGCTGGCTGGAGCGCTCGAGCTGGCCGCCGCGTACAAGTACTTTCCGGCCGGGACCATCTTCCTCGTCGTCGTGGATCCGGGCGTGGGATCCGCGCGCCGGGGCATCGCCGCCGAAGCCGGCGACTTCAAGTTCGTCGCGCCCGACAACGGCGTGTTGACCGCGGTGCTCGACGAACATGCGCCGAAAAAGATCGTCGAGCTGAGCGAACGGCGCTATGCGCGGCCCACGGTGAGCCGGACGTTCGAGGGCCGCGATCGCTTTGCGCCGGCAGCGGCGTGGCTGGCCAAGGGCATCGAGCTCAGCGCCCTCGGCCGATCGGCCAATGCGATCCATCGCCTCGACATTCCCCAGCCGACCGTCGACGCCGATCACGTGGTCGGCGAGGTGCTGCTTGTCGATCATTTCGGGAACCTGATCACGAACATCGATCGACGAACGTTCGACAAGCTGTCGAGCGGCCCGCTCGACATCCGTGTAGGGACGTTTCAGGTGTCGAAAGTCATCTCGACCTACGCCGATGCGGCGCCCGGCGATATCTGCGCACTCTTTGGCAGCTCGGATCATCTGGAGATTGCCGCCAACGGGACGAGCGCGTCGGCGGAGCTCGGTTTGGGACGCGGCGCGTCCGTGCAGAGGGTGAATCTATCGGCGGCCTCTGGTAGCGCAGGCTTTCAGGCCTGCATCGGGCCGCCGGGCAGCCCTGAAGGGCTGCGCTCCGGTGAATCGTCTGCCACTTCTCTGTCGGGTGAGTGTGGCAGGTCAGGGAGGTCTGGTGGGTCAGGGAGGTCTGGTGAGTCAGGGTGGTTTTACCGACGCGACCCACCGGACCTCCCCGACCCACCCGGCCTACCTGACCTACCTGACCTACCTGACTTATTTATGATGGATTTCGAGCTCACTGACGAACAACGGCTGCTCGAGCAGTCGGTACGCGAATGGGGGAGTCGCGAGGTGGCTCCCTATGTCCGCGAGAACGATCGCAATCATCATTTCGATCGGGATCGGATACTGGGCGGCATGGCGAGGCTGGGGCTGCTCGGCATCTCCGTCCCGCAGGAATATGGCGGGGCGGGGATGGACTACATCAGCCTCGGGCTGGCGAGCGAAGAGCTCGAGTACGTGGACACCTCGCTGCGCGTGATCATGTCGGTTCACGCCGGCCTCAATTGCCTGTCGCTCTTGACATGGGGATCCGAACAGCAGAAGCGCCGATACCTCGTTCCGCAGGCGCAGGGCACCAGGATCGCGGGGTACGGGCTCACCGAGCCGTCGGCGGGCAGCGATGTGCGCGGCATGCAGACCACCGCGACGAAGCGTGGTGATCGGTACGTGCTGAATGGCGAGAAGAGCTGGATTTCACTCGCCGATGTCGCCGACACGTTCATGGTCATCGCCTGGACCGACGCCGAGAAGAAGAAGCAGCGCGATCCGTCACGTCTGACCGCGTTCATCGTCGAGCGTACGTTCAAGGGGTTCTCGAGCGGCCCCATGAAAGAGAAGTGGGGCATCCTCGCGGGCAATACCGGGTGGTTCAAGATGGCCGACATGGAGGTGCCCGAGGACAACGTGCTGGGCCGCGTCGGCGAAGGCTTCAAGATTGCGATGTTCGCGCTCGATCAGGGGCGGTTCACGGTGGCTGCGGGCGCGACCGGCCTGATTCGCGCGTGCCGCGACGCCAGCGTGAAGTACGCGCTCGAGCGGAAGGCCTTCGGTGTCGAGATCGGACAGCACCAGCTCGTAAAGGAAATGATCGCCCAGATGGAATCCGACTACCAGGCCGCGCGGCTGCTGTGGCTCCGCGCGGGCTGGCTGAAGAACAACGGCCGCCGCAACACCCGCGAGACCGGCCTCGCCAAATGGTTTGCCACCGTCGCCTCCGAACGGGCCGCAGGCGATGCCGTCCAGATCCACGGCGCCAATGGCTATTCGGACGAGTACCCCGTGGGACGGTTCTACCGGAACTGCAAAGGCGCGGTCATCTACGAAGGCACGCGCGAAATCCACAAACTGATGCAGGCCGATTATCTGCTCGGCTACCGCAGCGATCGTCCGACGCGCTGTGAGCTGCCCGCCATTGGAGAGAAAAGCAAAGTGTGAACTCTCAACTCTGACCGCTGAGACTTGAGACTTGAGACTTGAGAGTTGAGAGTTGATCGTCATGGATTCTGATCTTTCCCTCGAATTCCTGCGCGTGGTCGAACAGGCCGCCATTGCGTGTGCGCACACGATGGGACAAGGCGACCGCCACAAGTCCGATCACGTTGCCGTGGAGACGATGCGGCGGGTGATGGACAGCGTGCCGATCGACGGCACGATTGTGATCGGCGAGGGCGAGCGCGACGAGGCGCCGATGTTGTACATCGGCGAGAAGGTCGGGATGGCCCATGCGCGCGACCGGCACGGGCACGGCGCCTCCGACGAGTTCCCGCAGGTGGACATCGCGGTCGATCCGCTCGAGGGCACGAACCTGTGTGCGACCGGTGCGCCGAACGCCATCGCCGTGCTCGCGGCCTCGAACCGCGGCGGACTGCTGCACGCGCCCGATCTCTACATGGAGAAGCTGGTGGTCGGGCCAAGCTCGAAGGACGCCGTCGAACTGGACGCGCCGCCGGCCGACAACCTTAAAGCGATTGCCCGAAGTCTCGGGCGTCAAGTCGAGGACCTCGTGGTCATCGTGCTGGATCGACCGCGGCACGAGCAGCTGATCAGCGACATCCGCGCCACCGGAGCCCGCATCCGGCTGATTGGCGACGGCGATCTCTCGGCCGGCATTACGGCGGCCGTCGTCGGCTCCGGCGTTCATGCGGTGATGGGTACCGGCGGCGCGCCCGAAGGTGTCTTGACGGCGGCAGCGATGCGGTGCCTCAATGGTGAAATCTTTGCGCGGCTCGTGGTCCGCAAACCGGAGGACGAAGAACGCTGCCGCGCCATGGGCATCACGGATCTCAGGCGGATCTATCGCGCCAGGGATCTCGCGCCGGGCAAGAGCCTCATCTTCGCCGCGACCGGCGTCACCGACGGCACGCTGATGCGCGGCGTCCGCTTTTTCGGCGATGGCACTCGGACCGGTTCGGTCATCATGCAGAACGACCCGCACCGGATTCGG
>VBOT01000135.1:33859-42515 GCA_005893225.1 Candidatus Eiseniibacteriota bacterium | reverse complement strand
CCTCGGATCCGTGCTCGATCGTCTCGACGCCTGCGAGCGCGGCGCGCCGCATGCCCTCGGCCGTCGTGGCATGGGCCGCGACCGCGCGCCCGCTGCCGTGCGCGGTCTCGACCAGGGTCCGCAGCTCGTCGAGGCTGAACGTCGGGCGCGCCTCGCCGGCCGGCCCCCAGCGGTAGTCGGCGTAGACCTTCACCCAGTCGGCGCCATGCCCGATCTGGCTTCGCACCACGCGCACGATCTCCTCCGTGCCGCTCGCCTCCTCGGCGCCCTGCAGCGGGTCGAAGGCGTAACGGGGACGGGCCGGCCCGTAGCTGCCGGTGGCGACAATGGCGCGCGTGACCGTCAGGATTCGCGGGCCGGGCACGATCCCCAGCTCGATGGCGCGCTTGAGCTGGACGTCACCGTCGAAGGCGCCCTCGGTGCCGAGGTCGCGCAGGGTGGTGAAGCCCGCCTCGAGCGTGACGCGCGCGTGCGCAACGGCCTCGGCCATCCGGAAGCCGAACGGCTCCTTGAGCACCTGGTCGTCCCACAGCGTCTCGTTGTAGGGATGGAGGAACAGGTGCGCGTGACCCTCGATCAGGCCGGGGATGAGGGTCGTGCCCGGCAGCGCGATGCGCTCGGCGCCGGCGGGAGCCGTGACGCCCGAGGCCGGTCCCACCGCTGCGATTCGTTCGCCTTGCACGACGACGATCCATCCGCGCTGCGGGGCGTCGGCGACGCCGTCCCAGACGGCATCCGGTGCCAGCACGATCGAGGAAGAGTCGGACAAGGAAGGCCCCGGGAGAATGACGGTGGCCAGCGCGAGAAACACCCATGATGCGAGGCGAAGTCGCTTCGGGCCAGAGCCCCGCGACGACACGAGCGGAAGAGTGCGGCTCACGCCGGGCAGCCTAGCACCACTACGTCGTTTGTCGATGAGAGGAGTTGCGTGAGATCGAAGCAGGAGAGCAGGATTCCGCCGTTGCCTCGGTCCCGCGCATGGCGTCGCTCAGCGTCCAGGACGCCCGCCTGCGCCATGGCACTCACGGCCCTTTCAGGAGTGCGAAGCCGTGCCCCGATCGTTCAGCCAGCTCGACGAGCGTGAGATCCTGGCTCTCGCGATGACGCTCGAAGAAGAGGATGCGCGCATCTACGGCGACATTGTAGAGGGACTCGAAACCGACTTCCCCGCCACCGCGAGCGTGTTCACAGCCATGCAGGCCGAGGAGATCGGACACCGGCGGCGGCTCGCCGAGCAGTATCGCGGGCGCTTCGGCGAGCACGTTCCCCTGATTCGCCGCCAGGACGTGAAGGGCTTCGTCCAGCACAAGCCGGTCTGGCTCGTCCGCCCGCTCGGGATCGAGGCGGTGCGCGGCCTGGCCACGACCATGGAAGTCGAGACCCGGCGCTTCTACGAGCGCGCCGCGGCGAAGGTCTCGAACGTGTCGACTCGCGAGCTGCTGCTCGATCTGGCCGCCGAGGAACGGCGGCACAATGCCCTCGCGGAGGAGCTGGCCGAGCGCCATCTGACGCCCAAGGCGCGAGCCGAAGAGACCGCCGCGGGACGGCGGCTGTTCGTCCTCCAGATCATTCAGCCCGGGCTCGCCGGGCTGATGGACGGCTCGGTCTCGACGCTCGCCCCCCTGTTCGCGGCCGCCTTCGCGACCCACAACACGGCGGATGCCTTCCGCGTGGGTGTGGCCGCCAGCGTTGGGGCGGGGATCTCGATGGGATTCGCCGAGGCTCTGAGCGACGACGGCAGCCTGACCGGACGCGGCAGGCCGGTGCTCCGCGGCTTCGTCTGCGGGCTCATGACCTTCGCCGGCGGCATCGGGCACACGCTGCCCTATCTGATTCCGGATTTCCGGGTCGCGACCACGGTGGCCGCCGGCATCGTGATCGCCGAGCTGGTCGCCATCAGCGCGGTGCGGAACCGGTACATGGACACGCCGTTCCTGGCCGCGGCCTTTCAGGTCATCGTCGGGGGGCTGCTGGTGTTCCTTGCCGGGATCCTGATCGGAAGCTCGTAGCTTCATCGGGGTTCAGCATCGAGAGCGCCGCCCTCGCTTCCTCGCGCACCTCGGGAGCGGCATCGGTCTCCGCCGCTCGTCGCAGCGCGGCCAGCATCGGATTCCGGGCGCCCGCCGTTGCCTCTTCCCCCTTCACCCTCCGCGCGATCTCTCCCAGCGCCCAGGCAGCGTGGCTCCGCACCAGCGGCTCGGGATCGCGCTCCAGGGCACGCTCGAGAGCAGACGCCGCGGCCGGCTCGCCCCGGTTCCCGAGCGCCACGCACACGTTGCGCAGGAAGCCCGATCGCTGGGCGCGACGGATCGGGCTCTGGTGGAAGAGCTGGGCGAACTCCGCCTCGTCGAGCCCGAGGAAGCGCTCCAGCGTCCAGCCCTCCAGCGCCCGGGCGTGGAGCCGCGCCTCGCGCGCCGGCGGGGCGAAGCGGTTCCACGGGCAGACTTCCTGGCAGACGTCGCAGCCGAAGATCCAGTCGCCCACGAGGGGCCTCAGCTCGATCGGGATCGGCCCGCGCAGCTCGATCGTGAGATACGAGAAGCGCCGCGCGTCGACCTGGTAGGGGCCGACGATCGCGCCCGTGGGGCAGGCGGCCAGGCAGCGGGCGCAGGTGCCGCAATGCTCGCGCGCCAGGGGCGGGTCGGGCTCGAGCGGCCGGTCCACGAGCAGCTCGCCGAGCAGGAACCACGAGCCAAATTGCTGGGAGATCAGACCCGAGTGCTTGCCGATCCAGCCCAGGCCGGCGCGCTCGGCCCAGCCGCGCTCGAGGATGGCGCCGGTGTCCGAGTACCACAGCGCCCGCGATCCCGGCAGGAGCTCCCGCACGAAGCGCTGCAGCGCGCGCAGCTTGTCGCGCATGACCCCGTGGTAGTCCTCGCCGGCGGCGTAGCGGGCGATGCGCCCGAGCCGCCCCTCGCGCCCCGGATCGCGATCGGGGTCGTGACAGAGGGCCACGCACACCACGGCCTGCAGATCGCGAAGGATGGCCTCGGGGTGGGCGCGCCGGCGCCGGTGCTTCTCCGAGGCGAGGTAGGCCATCTCGCCATGGCGGCCGGCGGCGAGCCAGGCCTCGTAGTGGAGGCGGGCCTCGAGGGGACCGACGGAGGCGATGCCCACCGCGCTGAACCCTAGCTCCAGCGCCCGCAACTTGATGACCGCCGCGGGACCGGGGGCCGCGACAGCCGGGCTTGAGGCACCAGGGCCAGCCGAGACCGCGGGCGCAGCCGGGGCGCCCGTCAGGCTCGGCGTCGTCTCTGAAGGTGGCGTCCCCCCGATAGGTGTCGGGGGCATGAGCCCCTTTCAGCCCCGGCTAGCTCCAGGGCTCGTCGGCCGACGGCCCGTAGATCGAAGGCACCTTGGCGTCGGCCATCCGCAGGTAGACCGAGAACTGCCCCCGATGGTGAATGGTGTCGGAGAGGAAGAACCAGAGCGCCTTGCCGCGCCGCATCTCGCCCATCTGCTTGGGCCCGACGGGTATCTTGAGGGTGCGGTTCAGCGCTTCGTCTTCGATCGCATTCACCTTGGCGACCGCGTCCCGGTGCGCCGCGTCGAAGGTGCTGAGGATCTCGGGCCAGGTTCCGGGGATGGTCGGAAGCCCGCCCGGCGTCAGCTCGGCCTGGGTGAGTGTTGGGATCACGACGTACTGGTTCAGCACCAGCATCCACCCGAGCTCCATCGCGCTCTTCGACTTGGGATGCGGCCGGAGGTCGAGTTTATCCTTGGGATAGGCGGCCAGCACGCGCCGCGTCCTCTGGAACTCCTGCTCGAACTCCTCCAGGTAGCGCTGCTTCTCGGTCGCCGTCATCTGAGCCATGGTGTTGCTCCTTGCCCCGGCCAGGATCTCGAAGCCCTACGGCTGGCGCGTGGAGTCGGGCTCCGTGCCCTTGCTCTTGGCAAGCCCACGAGCCGCCTTCCTCGCCGCGTTCTTCTCGTGCACTCCGAAGGGACGCAACGCCGAGAAGCGCGCGGGCGCGACGCGGCTCGCCGAGACCGTCTTGGCCTCGCTGGCGGCCTTCGCGGCGGCGCGCTGCATGACCGCGGGGTCCACGTCGCTCTTCTTCGACGACCCCCCGGTGTCCCGCGAGCCGCCTGCCGTCGCGGGGTCCATCGATCCCGGCGGGACCAGGTCCTCGATCTTGGCGAGCTTGAGCGGGCCGGCGATGCGCTCGACCCATTCGAGGCGCGGGCCCCGGTTGAACGTCACGCCTCCACGCTCGGTCTCGTTGTCGATCGGCTTCGCCTCGGCGGCGGCCGCGCGGACCTTCGCTGCTGCCACGAGGTGGGCGCTGAGGTCGGTGGAGGCGAGATCGTTCGCGTGGACGTAGGTGTAGGCGCCCCCCGACAGGTTGGAATACGACGCGCCCGAGGGGGGCAGCGGCGCCCAGCCCACGTACTGTCCGGCCTGTTGCCAATCCACCCAGGCCGGGGCCCAGTCGAGACCCGGAGCCCAGACCCAGCCCTGGTAGGAATCGAACAGCCACCGGCCGTAGTGGTAGGTGGCCCATCCGAACGGTTCTTCCGAGACCCACACCCAGCCGTAGAGGTCGGTCGGCACCCAGAATCCGTCGCCATAGGGCCGCCACGCGTCGAAGTTGACGCGCGGCCGGAACACGTAGCCGTAGGGCTCGATCAGGACCCAGTCACCGTAATCGAGGAGGGTGTCGAAGAAAACTCGGTATTCGGGCCTGAGCCCCGCCCGCGCGGCGGGCATCGACGACTGCAGCGGGGTGAGGTTCCCGGACACCGCGCACGAGAGCTGGACCAGTGCCAGCAGCAGGCTCGCGGCGGCGCGCGCGCGTCCGCCCCGGGGTCGGACCTTCACGGCTCGAGGATTCGATGGCATGGCCTGGATGCTCCGCGGTCGGTGGCCCCGGGTCGCGCCCGGTCGCCGGGCGCCCCCCCGGGGGGCACTCCTCTCCTCCAGTGTTGCGTATACCCGACCCACGGTCAAAGGTTCTTGTAATCGGGTCCGCCGCCCCCCTCCGGGGTGACCCAGGTGATGATCTGGTAAGGGTCGGCGATGTCGCAGGTCTTGCAGTGCACGCAGTTCGAGGCGTTGATCTGGAGCCTGAGACCTCCCTGGTCGTCGCTCGGCACCATTTCGTAGACGTTGGCCGGACAGAAGTGCTGGCACGGGTTTCCGTACTCCTCCCGGCACCGGGTGGCGCACACCGTGGTGTCGGCGACCACAAGGTGGACCGGCTGGTCCTCGTCGTGGCCCGTGCCCGAGAGGTAGACGTCGGCGAGCTTGTCGAAGGTGAGGGTGCCGTCGAACCTGGGCGCCGGCGGCTTGCCGTTCGGATGGACCTCGGCGAGCTTCCTCATGCGCTCGTGCCCGGGCGTGTTCCCGAGCCGGTCCCCGAAGAGATCGCGGCCGCCGAGCATCATCTGGATGCCGGTGTGGAAGAGGCCCGCGAAGAGCCCGTGCTCGAAGCCCTGGTGGAAGTTGCGCACGCGCCTCAGCTCATCGGCCGCCCACGAGCTCCGGACACGGGTCTGGTAGGCGCCCAGGCGCTCCTTCGAGAAGTCGCCGGCGAGCAGGCAATCGAGCACCGTCTCCGCCGCCAGCATGCCGGACTTGATGGCGAGGTGGACTCCCTTGAGCCGCGCCCCATTCAGGAAGCCGCCCGTGTCACCGCAGAGGAGGAACCCTTCGGCCGCGAGCTGCGGCATCGCCCACCATCCGCCCTCGGGGATGGCCTTGGCTCCATAGGCGACCGGCTTGCCGCCCTCGAGCAGCGACCGGACCAGCGGGTGAGTCTTGAAGCGCTGGAGATTGAGGTGGGGATCGGTGGTCGGGTCGCGGTAGTCGAGGCCGGTCACGAAGCCCACCGACCAGTGAGTGTCATCGACCCCGTAGATGAAGCCGCCGCCGAACGTCTCGTTAGGTAGCGGGAAGCCCAGGGTGTGAATGACGCGGCCCTTCTCCACCCTTCCGGCCGGCATCTCCCAGAGCTCCTTGACGCCGGTCGAATAGACCTGCGCGTTCCTGCCGGCGGTGAGCCCGAGCTGCTTCTCGAGCGCCTTGGCGATGGTCCCCCTCGGCCCCTCGCACAGCACCGTGACCCGGGCGCGGCAGTCGGCGCCCGGCTGGTAGTTGGGCTTCCTCTGTCCTTGCTTGTTGACCCCCTTGTCGCCGGTCCGGACTCCCAGCACGCGCCCGTCCTCGACGATCGGGCTCGCTGCCGGGGTCTCGGTGAGGACCAGGACGCCCTTCTCCTCGGCGACGCCGGCCATCCAGGCCACCAGCTTCCCGAGCGACAGGACGTAGTTGCCGTGGTTCTGGAGCATCGGGGGGACGAGCGGGAGGCGGAAGCTGCTCTTCTCCCACATGAAGTAGACGTCGTCGCGCGTCACCTGGGTCTCGGCGGGGCAGCCGCGCTCGATGAAGTCCGGCAGGAGCTCGCGCATCGCGCGCGGGTCGAGCACCGCCCCGGAGATCCCGTGAGCGCCGACCGTCGAGGACTTCTCCAGCACCGCGATCGTCATCTCGCCGAGCGGCTTGCCCGGGGCGCCCGCCGCCACCGCGCGGTTGTGCGAATCGATCAGATCGGAGAGATGAATCGCACCGGCGAGGCCGGCCGGCCCGGCGCCGACGAACAGGGCGTCGAATTCGAGGACCTCACGCTCCATGGGGCCGGCCGCGGTCGCCGAAGGGGCTCAGGAGGGCCTGGCCTTGGACGGAGGCTGGCCGACGGCGGCGGCACCGCGCTCTTCGGTCGGCGTCGGGCGGGGCTCGGCGCCGCGCTTTCCGTCCGCCGAGCTCGAAGCGGCCGCCTCTCCCGAAGGCGCCGCGTGTGCCTGAGCCTCGAGCCAGCGCTCGGCGTCCATCGCCGCCATGCAGCCCGAGCCCGCCGCCGTGACCGCCTGGCGGTAGACCGGATCGGCCACGTCGCCGGCCGCGAAGACGCCCGGGATGGGAGTGCGCGCCGTGCCCGGCTCGATCTGCAGGTAACCCCGCTCGTCCATCGGCAGCTGGCCCTTCAGGAAATCGGTGTTGGGCTGGTGGCCGATGGCGACGAACACGCCGTCGATCGGAAGCTCGGTGACGGCACCGGTCTTGAGGTTCCGGAGCTTCACGGCCCGCACCCGCTGGTCCTCGACCCCCAGCACCTCGGCCACCTCGCTGTCCCAGATGAAGCGGATCTGGGGATTCTTGAAGGCGCGCTCCTGCATGATCTTCGATGCCCGCAGCGTGTCGCGGCGGTGGACCACCACGACCTCGGAGCTGAAGCGGGTGAGGAAGGTCGCCTCCTCCATGGCGGTGTCTCCGCCGCCCACCACCACCACGCGCTTGTCGCGGAAGAAGAACCCGTCGCAGGTCGCGCAAGCCGAGACGCCGAAGCCCATGAGCTTCGATTCGCTCTCGATCCCGAGCAGCTTGGCCGAGGCCCCGGTGGCCACGATCAGGCTCTTGGCGTGGTACGCCTTGTCGTCGGCCATCACGGTGAACGGGCGCTGGCGGAGGTCCACCTGATCGGCCGTGGTCTCGACAATCTCGGTCCCGAAGCGCTGCACCTGGTCGCGCATGCGCTCCATCAGCTCGGGGCCGAGGATCGACTCGCGGAACCCGGGGTAGTTCTCGACCTCGGTGGTCATGGTGAGCTGCCCGCCGGGCTGGACTCCGGTGAGGAGCAGGGGCTTGAGGTTGGCGCGGGCCGCGTAAAGGGCGGCGGTGTACCCGGCCGGGCCGGAGCCCAGGATCAAGACATCGTAGACACGAGACAAGAGTTTCTCCTCGAACAGGTTCGGGCCAGGAACCGACGCATTCTAGTCCAGCGGCGAGGGCGGATGAAGCGGGTGTTGCAAGCCATTGGGATGCTGGGACCGCGCGTGCCGGTGCGGGGGGGTGGGGGCGCATCGCGATGCGGGGGGCGGCGCTCCGCGCGCCGATGCGGACCGTCTCCGGCGGGCTCGAAGTGGCCGCATTGCCCGGCCCCTGGGCGAACGCTGGGTCAGCCAAGCACCGTGATACCGTCCGCGCCCCATGACTCGTGACCCGATCGGGAGGCGGGGCCTCGATGACTCATGAAACCGCCTTGCTGGCGACGATCGCCGTGAGTCTCGGCTTCGCCTTTCTCTACGGCTTCGCGGCAGCACGGCTCCGTGCGCCGCCGCCGTCGGCTATCTCCTCGCCGGAGTCGCCGTGGGCCCGTTCACGCCCGGATTCGTCGCCAACGCCGGGCTGGCCTCCGAGCTCGCCGGGATCGGCGTCATCCTGCTCATGTTCGGAGTCGGGCTGCATTTCTCGATCCGGGACCTCCTGGCGGTGCGCGCCATCGCGCTGCCGGTGCGATCGCGCAGATCGCGGCGGCAACGGTACTCGGGGCCGGCCTCGCCATGGCCTGGGGCTGGTCGCCCGGGGCCGGGTTGGTCTTCGGGCTGGCCCTGTCGGTCGCCAGCACGGTGGTCCTGCTGCGGGCGCTGGAGGCGCGTGGCCGGCTGGCGTCGAGCGACGGCCGCGTCGCGGTGGGCTGGCTGATCGTCGAGGACCTGGCGATGGTCCTGGCCCTGGTTCTCCTTCCGGCGCTCGCCGGGCCGCTCGATGGACACGGGCTGTCCCGGGGCATCTGGGCGACGCTCGGCCTCACCGTGGGCAAGATACTTCTGTTTGTCGCCTTGATGCTCGTGGTCGGGGCGCGGGTTTTCCCCTGGC
>VBOT01000135.1:3995-33734 GCA_005893225.1 Candidatus Eiseniibacteriota bacterium | reverse complement strand
TGATCAGCGAATCGGAGCTGGGCCGGCGGGCGGCGGCCGACGCGCTGCCCCTTCGTGACGCGTTCGCGGTCTTGTTCTTCGTCTCCGTCGGGATGCTGTTCGACCCTTCGATCCTGGCCCGGCAGCCGTTTCAGGTTTTGGCGGTGGTGGCCGTCATCCTTCTTGGCAAGTCGCTGGCCGCGTTCGCCATCGTGCTCCTGTTCCGCCAGCTGATGGGCACGGCGCTCACGGTCGCCGCCGGTCTGGCCCAGATCGGCGAGTTCTCCTTCATTCTGACGGGGCTCGGCGTGTCCCAGGGCGTGCTGCCGGAGGAGGGGAGGGGCCTGATTCTCGCGGGGGCGCTCCTGTCCATTACGCTCAACCCGCTGCTATTCCGCTTGACGGACTTCATTGAGGACCGGCTCCGGATGCGCAGGGGAAGGGGCCCTGCCCGCAGGGAGCAGGGGCCTACCGGGCCTCCCCGAGCGCCAGGCACGTGATCTTGGCCAGCTCCTCGCGCGCCAGCCGCCAGCTCTCGCCGCGGTCGTTCGAGACGAACACCAGCCCGTCGACGGTCCCGATGGCCGCAACCTTCCCCGCTGCCACGAGGCATCCGGTGTTCACGTTGTCGGCGAACCAGCGCGGCAGGCCGCGCTCGCACTTCTCGAAGGGCCCGCGGGAGTTGAGCGCGCGGCGGTAGACGGCAGACTCGCTGCCGCGCTCGCTCCTCGAGGTCGAGACCAGGATGACTTCCCCGGCCACCGCCACCGCGCGCTGGTAGGTGGCGTGGAACCCGGCCGTCACGAAGGTCCAGGTTCCACCCCCGTCGCGGCTGATCCCCAGTCCCACTGCGCTCGCGGCGAGCACGACGCCGGACCGCCGCGGATGGGCGAGGACCTGGTGCACGTCGGTCCCGATCTCCACGGTCGGCTGCCAGGTCGCTGTGGCATCCTCCGAGCGGACCACACCACCCACGTGGACGTTCGCATAGAGGTTGCCCCCGACTCCTCGGGCGGACCGCCCCAGGGAGTGAACCACTCGCTGCGTCCCTCGACCGAGTCGAACGATTGGACAGACGCGAGCGAGCCGCGATGGAGGCGGAGGAGATGGGCCTCCGCGGTTCCCAGAAGGGCGCCCTCGTCGATCGGCAGGATGCAGTTCGCCCTTGGTCCGGTGACGGCGGCGATCCTCCGCCAGCGGCGGTCGCGGCCGGCGCGCCAGATCTCACGCCCGTCGAGGATGCACCACAGGCGTGAACCGCGGCGCGCAAGAGCGGTGACGCTCCGCCCCTCGAACCACGGCGAACCCTGCCGATCGAGGGCGTGGAGTCCCTGGGCGGTCCCGATGTAGAGACGTGGCACGTGTGCCGTTCTGTGCGCGCTGGTTCGGTCGAGTCTCGCGCCCTACATTCCCCTCAGGCTCGCCGCCAGCGGCTGGCGCGCCGCGTGAAGCGCCGGCAGGAAGCCGCCGACCGCGCCCATCAGGGCGGCGAAGATCAGCCCCGCCAGCAACGCCGGCGGCGTGACCCGGAACGCGAAGGCCACCTCGCTGAAGGACTGGAAGTTGGTCGTGCTGGTCACGATGCCGTTGATCGGGAGTGCCAGCAGGCATCCGATCGCCCCACCGATCAGCGACAGGAACACCGACTCGATCATGAACGACACCATCACCGAGGCGGGGCTGAAGCCGAGCACCAGCAGCGTGGCGATCTCGCGGGTGCGCTGGCCCACCGCGGCGTACATGGTGTTCATCGCGCCGAAGATCGCGCCCACCGCCATGATGGCGGTGATGAACACGCCCATGAAGCGCATGATGTTGCTGAGCATGTCGGACTGCGAGCTGTAGAAGTTCTGCTCGTTCTGGACCTGGATCTGGAGCCGCGGGTCGTTCTCGAGCTCGCGCTTGAGCGCGGCGAAGCGCGCCGGATCCTTCATGCGGAAGGTCAGGGTCTGGAAGCCGTCGCGGTTGAGCGCGGGCTGGAGCACCGCGTTGTCGCCCCAGATCTCGGACTCGAACGCCGAGCCCTCGGCGGTGAAGTGCCCCACCACCGTGAAGTCGCGCTGCCCGAAGCGGATCTTCTCGCCGATGCCGCAGCCCGCGAAGCGCGGGGCGATGCGCTTGCCGACGATCGCCTCGTCGGTGCCCGGGGTGAACATGCGCCCCTCGACGATCTTGACCGCCGAGCGCACCGCGAGACCCTCGGGGTTGATCGCCCGCACCGTGACGTTGGAGGAGCCCGGCTGTCCGAGCCGCGGCTTGTTGGTGACCACCACCATTTCGGGGCTCGCGAGCGGGCGTCCGTCCGGTCCGGTGGCCACCTCCGGGTGGGCGCGCACGATGTTGGCGGCGTCGCGCGAGATGTAGCTCGAGATCTCGCTGTCGGCGCCCTTGCGCAGCGCGATGACGTTGGCGGCGGAGCCGCTCTGACGCAGGGCCTCCTGGAATCCCGCCGCCAGCGCCAGCGCGCCGATGAAGATCGTCACCGTGAGCCCCACGCCGACTGCGGTGGTGAGCGTGGCGACCGGGCGCTGCAGGACGTTGCGAATGTTGTACGAGAGAGGAATCGCCATCGCGGGCTCCTATTCGACGCGCCGCAGCGCTTCCACGATGCGGAGACGCGCCGCCTGCCATGCCGGGATCAGACCGCTCACCGCGCCCACCAGGAACGCGACCCCGATCCCGGTGGCGACGGTGGACCAGTGCACGCTCATCGGCGGCAGGAAGCCGCCGACGTTGAACCCCGAGCCCTCGATCGCGAGCTTGGCCCCGAGCGAGCCCAAGAGCCCTCCGCCGAGGGTGATGATCGCCGCTTCGGCGAGCACCATGCGGAACACCATGCCGTCCTCGAATCCCAGCGTCTTCAGCACCCCGAACTCGCTGACTCGCTCGCGGAACGCCATCATCATGGTGTTGGCCGCCACCAGCAGGATCGCGAACACCACCGCGAGGCCGATCACCCGCAGCACGAACGGGATGTTGCCGTACATGCTGACGAACCCGGCCTGGAAGGCCTGCTCCGATTCGGTCCGCGTGGCCGCGTCGGAGTTCTCGAACATCGCGTCCACCTGCTTGGCGAGGTCGGCCGCCCGGCCGGGGTCGCCGAGGTCGAGCACGTAGACCCCGACCCAGGCGCGCCCTTGCATGCCGTGCTCGTTCAGGTACTTCCAGTGAAAGAACATGGTCTCCTCGCCGAACGACTTCTTCCGGGCGCGATAGACCGCGCGGATGGTGAACGGCCACGAGCCGGGGTAGATGGTGCCGCTCAGCGTCACCGTCTGGCCCAGCTTCCAGCCCATCTTCTGGAGCAACTTCTCGCCCACGACGCACGCCGTCTGCTCGGCGAGGTAGGAGGCCAGCTTCGGATCCATGCCCTGCGGCACCGCCACGTCGGCCTGCGGCGGCGAGGCTTCCACGAGGGTCATGTCACCGGCGTAGATCGGGAAGAACGCGTCGTCGACCCCGAACTGGGCGAAGAAGTTCCTCGGGTTCTTGGGGTCGGTGGCGCCGAACCAGTTCTGGAGCGCCACGCTCTTCACCCCCGGCAGGACCGCGATCCGGTCGCGGTAGGAGAGCGGCATCGGGAACACCAGCGAGATCGCGTTGCGCGTGACGAGGCGAGTCTCGCTCCCCACCTTGATCGCTTCCTGTAGCGTGTCGAGGACGCCTCCCAGGCTGCAGAACAGGAACAGCGCCACGGTCACGCTCAGGAGCGTCAGGATCGTGCGCCGTTTGTTGCGGCCCAGGTTGACCAGCACCAGCGAGAAGAAGTTCACGGCTCTCTCCCGGACCTAGTTCGACAGCACGCCCTTGTCGAGATGGAGCGCATGGGTGGCGCGCTCGGCGGCGTGGGGATCGTGGGTCACCATGAGGATGGTCTTGCCGAACTCGCGGTTCAGGCGCACCACCAGGTTCAATATCTCTTCCCCCGACTTGCGATCGAGGTCGCCGGTCGGCTCGTCGGCCAGCAGCACCTCGGGGTCGCTCACCAGCGCCCGCGCGATCGCCACGCGCTGTTCCTGGCCGCCCGAGAGCTGGCGCGGATAGTGGGCGAGCCGGTCGCCCAGACCGACCAGCTCGAGCGCCGTCCGGGCGCGCTTGCGGCGCTCCTTGCCGCTCATCGGCACCAGCAGGAGCGGAAGCTCCACGTTCTGGATCGCGGTCAGCACGGGGATCAAGTTGTAGAGCTGGAAGATGAATCCGATGTTCCGAGCCCGCCACTTGGCCAGCTTGCGGCCCTTGAGGCCCGAGAGCGACGTGCCGCTCACGATCACGTCGCCCGAGGTCGGCCGGTCGAGCCCGCCGATCAGGTTGAGCAGCGTGGTCTTGCCACTCCCGGACGGACCCATCAGCGCCACGAAGTCGCCCTTGGCGATCTCGAGCGATATGCCGTCCAGGACCTGCACTTTCTGGGTGTCCCGCTGATAGACCTTTCGCACCTGCTTGATCTCGACCGCCGCCATGGCTCCCCTTTCGGTTTCAGGATCCGACCACGCGCACCTGTGCCCCGTCCTTGAGCCCGCTCGGGGGGCGCAGCACCACGCTCTCTCCGCCGGAGAGGCCGCTCGTGATCTCGACGTTCTCGCCTTGCTCGCGCCCCACCTGGACGGGACGCGCCGCCACCTTGCGCGCCTCCACCACCCACACGCGCGCCCCCGCGGGGCCCTGCACCACGGCCGCACTCGGCACGGTGACGCGCCGCGGCGCCGCAGCCACCGGCTGCGCCTTGGGATCGCGCAGGAAGATCACCTTCGCCCCCATCTCGGGCAGGATGCGCGGGTCGCGATCCAGGATCGACACCTTGACGAGCACCGTGGCCTTCTGCCGGTCGGCGGTCGGCACCACCTGGCGCACCGTGCCGGTAAATGAAGTGTCGGGGTAGGCGTCGAGGATGATGCGCGCCGGCTGCTCGTTGTGGATCTGGGCGATGTACGCCTCGTTGACGTCCACCTCAACCTCGAGGGTCCCGAGGTCCGCCATCGTCACGATCGCCGTCCGGGTGAATCCTCCGCCGGCGGAAGACGGCGACACGATCTCGCCGACCTCGGCGTCCTTGCGCAGCACGGTGCCGTCGAAGGGCGCCCGGACCCGCGTGTTCTCGAGGTTGGCCGCGGCGAGCTCCCGCTGCGCCCGCGCGGCGCCGAGCTGGGCCTCGAGGACCTTGAGCCGGGTGGTGACGTTCTCGACCTCCACGTCCGAGATGACCTGGTCCTGCCGTAGGCGTCGCGCGCGATCGACGTCGCGGCGCGCCTGCACGAGCTGGGCCTCGGTCTCGGCGACGGTCGCCCGCGCCGCATTCAGGGCCGCCTGATAATCGCCGCTCTCGAGCCGCGCGATGATCTCGCCGCGCTTCACCTCCGAGCCTTCGCGGACGCCGAGGTATTCCATCCGTCCCGGGATCTTGGCCGACACCGAGGCCTTGGTTCGAGCCACCACGTAGCCATTGGCACTGATGCCCTCGCCCGATGCCGACCCGCCGCCGCTCGCCGCGGCCACCGCGACCTGCACCTGCAAGGCGCGCGGCCTGAGCATCGCCCACCAACCCGCAGCCACGACCAGCGCGCCCAGGAGGATCCAGAGCGCGACGCCTCCGGCACCCCGCCGTGCCCCCGCGCTCGGGGCGTCACGGCGGATGCGGAGCTGTGAGAGGTCAGGCGTAGGCGTGGTCATGCCCTGAAGCGGTCACCCAGGAGACGTTCTGTGGGAGTCGAGAAACAGGAAATTAGGGGGCTGCCCAGGGGCGGTCAAGCAGCGGGGCCGGAGGATGCGGTCGCTGCCCGAGCGCGCGAGGATGATTCAGAGGCGCCCGAAGCGCCGGACTGGTCCGCGGCGCCCCGTGAGGTTGGCAGCGAGGCGGCTCAGGCCGCCCGGCGCGGTGCCTCGCGAGGGTCCTGTTCGGGATGCAGGGCCACGACGCTCTGACGAGGTCGCCGAAGGGCCCGGGACGCGACCCAGGCTCCCACCAGCCCGAAGAGCAGAACGATGACCTCGGTGCCCGGGTGCTCCCGCCACACGGCGAGGTGGGCCGCCAGGCCGGCGTCGAGCTGGAAGCCCACGCGGGGCCGCGACTGCGCCACCGCCCACGCGTAGAAGAGCACCTGACCGAGCACCACCGAGACCAGGGTCAGCAGGGCGCCGATGGCGCGACCCAGACCGTCGACCGGGCCCGCCCCACGCCGGTACGCCCAGGCGATCAGCGCGCCGATGCCGATCGCTCCGAACGCGAAGATTCGCTGGGTTAACGCCGCGAAGAACGCCCAGGCCACGGCCCCGATCACTGCCGCCAAGGCGCCGAGCAAGGCGCCCGGCATGTGCCGCGCCTCGGTTATGTCGCGCTCCGGAATTTCGTTTCGAGGAAGAAGCGACATGATGAGCCTCCTGGTGCTCGGCGCCGGGTGGTCCGAGCGCCTGGCGGCCTGTTCACCGCTTGCATCGGACGTTCCTTCCGCTTTCTTGAGGCGGGCAGCCGGATTCCCGGCGCGTGTCGAGCCGCTGGCGCCGTTCGTTCCCGGGTTTGCGTTGGCCCCGGAGCGCATCCTAGACTTCGCGGCATCGCGCCGTTCCTCGTCATCTTGCGGAATGGCGATAGGACCGACCCGGAGGAGCTCATGCCGTTCGTCATCGCCGAGCCCTGCATCGGCGTCAAGGACAAGTCCTGCGTCGAGGTGTGCCCGGTCAACTGCATTTACGAGGGCGAGGATCAGTATTACATCCACCCCGACGAGTGCATCGACTGCCAGGCCTGCGAGGCCGCCTGCCCGGTCCAGGCCATTTTCCCGGACAACGGCGTGCCCGAGAAGTGGAAGAACTACATCGACAAGAACCGGGAGCACTTCGATAACAAGTGACCTCCTGTGTTGCCGCGCGACGCCGACGAGGCGGCTCCGGAGAAACCGATGCCGCCTCGAACTATTGAGGAGCCCGTATGACCGTCGGAGCGCTTCCCACCCGCGAGCAGGCTCTGAGCCTGCTCCATGAATGGGTGCAGAACCCGAACCTTCGCAAGCATTGCTACGCCGTCGAGGTCGCGCTGCGCGCCTATGCCGGAAAGTACGGCGAGGACGTCGAGCGCTGGGGGCTCACCGGGCTGATCCACGACTTCGACTGGGAGCGGCATCCCGACGCCGAGCGCCATCCGACGAAAGGGGTCGAGGTCCTGCGGCAGCAAGGGTGGCCCGAGGACATCTGCCGCGCGGTGCTGGGCCACGCCAGCTACACCGGGGTTCCGCGCGACACACTGATGGCGCGGGCGCTGTTCGCGTGCGACGAGCTGTGCGGCTTCCTGGTGGCGTGCGCTCTCGTGACGCCGGGGAAGACGCTCGACCAGGTCGAGGTGGCCTCGGTCAAGAAGAAGATGAAGCGCGCCGACTTCGCCCGCAACGTGAACCGCGACGACATCGTGAACGGCACCGCCGAGCTGGGAGTGGACCTCGACGAGCACGTGGCATTCGTGCTCGGCGCGATGCGGGGGATCAAGGGAGAGCTGGGGCTCTGACGTCGGAGTGACGACGCTGCTCTTGGCACACCCTACCGCCCGAGCAGAGCGCCTGCACGAGCTTCCACATCACGCAGATTGATCTGCGGATCCAAGCGCCGCGCGTCGGCGGCCGCGGCCAGAGCCTCCCGCGGGTAGCCGAGCCTCAGCAACGCACGGGCCCCGTCGGCCGCGGCTCGTGCCGCCTCGCGGGGACGCCCGAGACCTACCAGCGTCAGGTACTCGTTTCTGTAGGCGTCCGTGTAGTCGGGGTAGATCGCTGCCGCGCGGTGAAACTGGACCAGCGCACCGTCGACGTCGCCACGAAGCTTCAGCACGTTGCCGTAGTTGTTGGCCACCCGCGCGCTACCGGGAGTGACGCGGAAGGCGGCCGAAAAAAGCGTGGCATCGTCCTTCCAGTCGGCGTTGCGAACGTACGTGCGCCCGGCGTGTCCCAGCAGGACGATCGCTAGCGCGGCCCTGAACGCCCGCCCGGGCCGCAGCACCGCCGCGACGAGTAAGCAGAATCCCACCGACGGCAGATAGGCCAGCCGCTCGCCCATCATGGTGTGAATCGGAATCACGACGTTCGAAACAGGCGCGAACCCAAGAACCAAGGCCGCGAGGGCGAAGCTCAGATCCGGGCGTCGCCGCCAGAGCGCCACCGCTCCCGCCGTGGCGCCCGCGATTACCAAGAAACCGAGCATGAAATGAGGATTGAACGGCGTTCGAAGGATCGGTAGCGCGCCCAGCGCGTAGTCGGCCGAGAGGCGGATCGGCGCGACCAGCAATATCGCGTAGCGGCCGAGCACGGCCGTTGCGCTGAGAAGCCGCTGCCCAACCGAAACGGAGGCGAGGGGGTTGTCGAGCGGCAGCACCGCGAACGTCGGCATCGCGTGGCCCGTCACGGCGAGCCGGAGGGCGAAGAAGCCCACGACCACGCCCCCGTAAGCGGCGTAGGCGGTCCACCTGAGCTCCCGGCGGCGCACCACGTCCCAGGCAAGCGCCAGGGCCGGGAACACGATCGCGTTCTCCTTGGACAGCAGGCCCAGCGCGAAGAGGCCCGTCGCGAGATAGGGGCGACCGCGATCGTGCACCAGCAGCCCGGCCAGTACACCGAGCGCCGCGAGCAGCTCCGCGCGCCCCGCGATGGCGGTCACGGCCTCGGTGTGAAGCGCGTGCACCGCGAACAGCAGGGCTGCGGCGAGCGCCGCACGCTCCGGCAGGCCCAGGCGTCTAGCGACCGACAGGACGGCCAGCGAGACCAACGCGTGAAGGAGCACGTTCATCGCGTGGTAGCTCCAGGGCGCGAGGCCGGAGAGCGCGTGGTTCGCCCGCAGCGTGAGGATCGTGACGGGCCGGTAGCCGTGGCTCTGAGCCCCGGGCGCGATCGTTCCCCAGTACTCGCCGCCGAAGATGTCGCGCAGGGTCCCGGCCTGCACGACGCGATTGCCCTCGATCATGAGGTGGTCGTCGAAGGCGAAACCGCAGCCGAGCGCGCCTGCGTAGACGATCGCGCACGCGGCCACGACCATCCACCAGCTGTGGTGGGTCATCGCCTCCATGGCGGGCGTCGGGGCGCGTGAGCGGCTAGCGGAGACGACTGACCGGCCCGGGTTCTTCTTTGCGGGCGACATGGCGTCGAGGATAGGGGACTTCAGGTGGCGATTCAGCTTTCACGGACTATCGGGAGCTGCGGCCGAAGCGATATACTGAAGGCAGAGAAGCCGCCTCGCCACGGAATGCCCATGACGAATCGACTCGCGTCGCTCCTGGTCGTCAGCCTGCTCGCGCGCGGCGTCGCGGCGCACGCCACCACGATCGACGGTCAACGCGATCCCGAGTACGGCCCGGCGCTGAGTACTCAAACGACCCAGACGAGTCTCGGCGACACTCCGCCCGGCTATAACCCCTTTTCGCCCCTGACCATGGCCATCGGCTCCGAGCTCGACGGGGCCCATGGCTTCGTGTCCGGGAGCACGCTGTACCTGTTCTTCTCGGGCAATCTCCGCTCGTACGTCGGCGAGCCGCTCATCGCCCCGGATCAGCTCCAGATCTACGTCGACTGCGCCCCGGGCGGCCAGAACACGCTGCGGGCGGACAATCCCAGCGTCGGGCCGTACCTGAGGCTGGACCAGATGGCCGGGCTGACGTTCGACTCGGGGTTCGCTCCCGATTACTGGCTGGCATGCGAGGTGGATGGGTCGGGTCCCTCGCAACCATTCTTCGCGTATTACGCGGAACTTCCAACCACCGGTGGGGGTTCCGGCGGCACCTTGGGCCATGCCGACGGCGGCGGGACGGGAACGCTGACGGGCGGGACGAACCCGTTCGGGATCATGGCGAGCATCGATCAGACGAATCGCGCCGGAGTCGACGGGGGCTGTGGAGCGGCGGGTGGGTCGGGGGTCACGACCGGAGTGGAGTGGGCCGTTCCGCTCGCGGCGCTCGGCAACCCGACGGGCGAGATCCGCGTGTGTGCACTAATCGCCCGGGCGGGGCAGCCGGTCCAGGTTTCGAATCAGGTCCTTGGCCCGGTCCCTCCCGGGAGTTGCTCGCTCGGTGCGCCCGTGGGCATCGACTTCACGAGCATCCCCGGCCTTCAGTTTTTCTCACTCGGCCTGCCCGCGGCGGCCCCAGCTCCGCTCGCGGCCCGACTCGTCCTGCATGAGGTTGCATGGGGGCCCGGGCGCGAGGGGACGGTTACCTTCTCCCTGCCGCGCCCGGGAACCGCCGTGCTCGAGGTGTTCGACCCACGGGGCGGCGCATCGCCCGGCGCGTCGCCGACGGATTGACCGCCGGTCCGCACGTGAGCCGAATCGTGGCAGCCGTTCCGCCCGCGTCCGGTGTGTATTTCCTGGGCTTGCGTGGGAACGGCGAAGGCGTGAGCCGGAGCTTCGTGATCGCCCGTTGACGGCGGAACGCCAGGCGTTCGTGTGCGAGTTTCTCGCCTTCACGGACACTGTGCCGTAGGCCAAAAAATCGCCGACGCCCGATCGTGAAGCACGCTGTGGAAGTTCACCTTCCGCAGGAGCACCAATCCGGCGTCGGCTACTTGCTGCTTTGGCCGGCGGTTCCCCTCAGAGGTTCCGCTCTCGGCCTCGCCCACTGAGTCAATGGGCGGTGTTCGCGCCGGGGCCTAGCTGCGCCCTCGACGTCGGGGCTATTCGACGCCCGCGCTCGATCGCTGTCAAGGGAGAATTTTTCGCGCGTCCTCGAAGCCGGATCGAGCGTCGCGCGACGGCTTGCATCGCCGCGACTCGTCAATCTCCTCCCGCCAAGCTGCGCGCCTGCTCCGCCACCAGCGTGATCGCGCCGAGGCTCTCGTCGACGCGTCCCTCGATGCGCACCACCTGACCGCGCACCGCACCCGCATGTGAGCGATAGACGTCGGGAAACAGCACGCACTCGGCGAGGCCGCTCCGATCCGCGAGCGTGGTGAACAACATCGATCCTCCGGTTGCTGTCTCGACGCGCCGGTAAGCGCACGGGAGCCCAACGACGGCAACACGACGCCCGATCATCGACGGCAGCGAGGCGGCCGGCACGGCGTCGCGCACGGCATCGCTGGATGCCCACGGGTCCAGCGGATGGCCGCTGAACCACAGCCCGGTGGCCCGATGCTCGCCGCGGACGCGTTCCGGGACGTCGAACTCGGGAAGCTCGGGCACCGGGAACGGCGCGCAGGGCTCAGGCTCGAGCGCGGCGCCGTCGCTCGACACCAGCGCCAGCAGCCGCGGGTGGTGCGCGGCCCACGCCTTGGCCCCGGCGCGCGCCTCGAGCAGGAGCGAGGGGCGTGAGCGGCCGGTGAAGTCCAGGGCGCCGGCGAGGACGAGTGATTCGAGCTCCGGCAGGCTCGGCCGGACCCGCTCGACGAGATCGGCGAGGCTCCCGAAGGGACGGATGGCCCGCGCCGCGACGATGCGCTCGCCGGTCGCCTCGTGGAGACCGAACACGCGCGAGAGGCCAACGCGGACAGCACGGCCGCTGCAGGGACTGGAGGCGCTCCGCGAGACCCGCGAGCCTCCGACGTCCTGTCTCCGGGACGCTACTCGAGGCGCGCTTCGGCTCCTGCCTTCGCGCGCCCCGAGAGTCTCGCTGCGGCCTCCGGTCCCTGCCCCGGCCAGGTCCTCCTCCAGCGTCGTCTCCCAGCGCGACCGCTGCACGCACGGCGCCCGGAACTCCACGCCGTGGCGTCGCAGGTCCTCGACGTGCACCCAGGTCGGATACATGCCGGCGTGATGGTTCAGGATCCCGACCGCGTACTCGGCCGGGAAGTGCGTCTTGAGGTAGGCGCCCTGGTAGCCGAGCGCGCCGTAGCCGGCGGCGTGCGCCTTGCAGAACGCGTAGGCGACGAAGCGCGTGAGCTCGCGCCACACCGCCCGGGCCGCCTCGGCGGCCACGCCGGCCCGCACCGTCTGCGCCACGAAGCCACGCTCCAGCGAGCGTTGCTCCTCGTCGGTGCGGGCGGCCCCGATCGCGCGCCTGAGATCGTCGCCCTCGGCGAGCGGCATGCCGGTGAGCGCCGCCGCGACCCGCATCACGTCTTCCTCGTAGAGCATCACGCCGTGGGTTGCCGCCAGCACCGGCTCGAGTCGCGGGTGGGGGAACGAGGCGGGCTCGAGCCCGCGGCTCCGGCGGCAGAACGCCTCCTTCATGCCGGATTCCGCAGGGCCGGGGCGGACCAGCGCCACCGCCGCGATCGTGTCGTCGAGCGTGCGCGCCGCGAGCATGCGCAGCAGGTGCCGCATCGCCGGCGACTCGAGCTGGAAGCAGTTGAGCGTGTCGCCGGCGGCCAGGCGCGCGGCCGTGGGCGGATCGGGGTCGGGCAGGCGGTCGACATCGATCTCGATGCCGCGGCGGCGCGCGAGACCGACGCACTCGCCGATGGTGCTGAGCGCCCGGTTGCCGAGCAGGTCCATCTTGACGAGACCAATCGCCTCGATGGCGCGCATCTCGAACTGGGTGACCACGACTTCCTTGGCGGCGCGCTCGAGCGGCACGTAATGCGTGAGTGGGCGGTCGCCGATAACGATGCCGCCGCAGTGGATCGACAGGTGGCGCCGCGCCCCCTCGAGCCGTTCGGCGAGGCGGAGAGCCTGGGCGAGCGGCGGCTCGCGCCAGTCCACGCGCCGCGAGTCGGGGAGCCCGTCGAGGCGCTGGATGTAGGGTTTCTCCAGGTCGCGCGGGATCAGGCGCGCGAGCTGGTTGACGCGGCTGTTGGGGACCCCGAGGGCCTTGGCGGTCTCGCGAAACGCCGAGCGCGCCCCGAGCGTGGCGTGGGTGGAGATCATGGCGACGCGATCGGCGCCGTAGGTCTCGTAGACGTGAGCGATGACCTCGTCGCGCCGGCGCCAGCAGAGGTCGATGTCGAGATCGGGACAGTCACGCCGGGACGGGTTGAGGAAGCGCTCGAAGCTGAGCCCGTAGCGCAGCGGGTCCACGTTGGTGATGCCGAGGCAGTACGCCACGATCGAGCTGGCTCCGGAGCCGCGGCCCACGGTTGGGATGCCGCGGGCGCGAGCGAACCCGACGATCTCGGCGACCAGCAGGAAGTAGTCCGTGAAGCCCATGTGCCCGATCATGTCCAGCTCGTGCCGTAGGCGCGCGATCGCGGGCGGGGAGCCCCGCCCGTAGCGGCGCGCGATGCCCGCCTCGCAGAGCTTCCGGAGGTGGGCGGCGCCCGCGGCCCGCGCCTCGGGCCCGGTTCCGCCGTTCGCGCCAGGCCCGATCCCTTGGCGCTCGGAGCCTGGGATCGGCGCGCGCGGGAAGATCGGTGTGCCGAGCTCGAGCTCGAGGCGGCAGCGCCCGGCCAGCGCGCGATTGTTCTCGAGCGCTTCCTCGGCCGCGGCCGGGACCCCGGCGCCCGCGCATACCGCCCGCACGCGCCGCTCCCACTCGGCGGGCGGCGCCAAGAAGGCGTCGCGGGCGCAGAACGCCGAGGGCGGCATGCGCTCCAGCAATTCGCCCGCTTGGGCGGTGACCGCGACCCGATGCGTCTCGTGTTCCGAGGGCTCGAGCAGGACGCAGTCGCCGGTCGCGACCAGGGGTACGCCCAGCGTTCGCGCGGCGGCCGTGCGCTGCCCCAGGGCTGCTCGCTCTCCGGCGAGGCCGCGGACGCCCATCCAGAGCCCGCCGCCCGCGCCATCGGCGCGTGATGCCGCGGTCCCGGTCGAGCGGCCCAACGCGGGGCGTGCCCCGCGCGCCGCCGGCACACCCGCGGCGAGCAGCGTGGCCGCGAGGCCGGCCGACTCCACGACGACGTGAAGGCCCGACGCTCGCCGCGGCGTCGCCGCGAGGTTTTCCGCGAGATCAAAGCCAGGCTCGAGATGGCGTGCGGTGAGAAGCTCGCACATGTGGGCGTAGCCGCGGCGATCGAGCGGGAGCAGCAGCACCTCGTGCGGCCCGCAGGTGATCGTGCAGCCGAGCAACGGCACGAGTCCCTCGGCGCGCGCGCGCTGGTAGAAGCGGATCGCCAGGTAGAGGTTGTCGCGATCGGTGAGCGCCAGGGCGCGGTAGTCGAGCTCGAGCGCCCGCTGCACCAGCGCCTCGGGTGACGTCGTGCCGTGGAGCAGCGAGCCGTGGGAGCGCACCCGGAGCGGGACGAAGCCCCCCGCCACACCGCCCTCAGTCGGCCGGGTTCGGGAAGTGAGGGTTCTCGATGATCCCGACCAGATTTCCGAACGGGTCCTGCAGGGTCGCGACCTTGATTCCTTCTCCCACGTCGGTCGCCGGGCTCACCGCCTTGGCGCCGCGCTCGAGGAGACGTGTCCAGGCGCTCGCGATGTCCTCGACTCCCCAGTACACGACCGCACCGCCCGGCCCGGCGCGATGGCCCGCCTCTTCCGGATGGAGACCCAGCTCGAAGCCTCCGACGTTGTAGCCGACGTAGAACGGCTGGTCGAAGTAGGGCCCGATGCCGAGCACGGCGCTGTACCACTGCTTCGCGCGGTCGATGTCGGCCACCTGATAGACGACCGTGCGGAGTCCGAGAAACGCGGACGGTTTCATGCTCACCTCCTGGGCGCCGGTCGAGCCGGCAGGTGGATGGAACGCTACTTCGTCAGAGACGGCGTGCGGAGCACGAAGCCGTGCCGGTCTTCTTCGAGCCGGCCCCGCAGCTGAAGCGCGCGTCCCGAGACCAGCACGCCGTGACCGTACGCCCGGCGGACGCCGTCGAAGGCCCGGAAGAGCGCGGCGCGACGTCCCGCCTCGGGCTCGTCGAAGAGCGCGCCCTGCTCGCCCTCGCAGCGCACGAAGCTGGAGAGCGTCACGCCGAGATGATGCAGTGCCACGCGGCGCGTGAACTGGCGCCGCAACAGGTCCAGCGCTAGGGCGAGAACAACCGGATCGGCGTCCGAGGGCTGGCCGAGGCCCCGTGCCCGCTCGCAGCCCTCTCCGTCCGAGTAACGCAGGCGCACCGCGACCGTGCGCGGCTTGATGCCCAACTCGCGCGCGGTGCGGCAGGCGCGCCCGACCAGGTACTCGAGCATGCCGTCGATCTCGGCCGGATCGGCAGTGTCGCGGTGGAACGAGGTCTCGCGCGAGATCGACCGGGGGATCTCGCGCTCGTCCACGGTGGCGGTGTCGCGGCCGCAGCAGCGCTCGTAGAGCAGCCGGCCGTTCGCTCCGAAGAGCGCGACGAGCACTTCGGCCGAGAGTGCACGCAGCTCGCCGATGGTGCGGAGGTTCATCGAGCGCAACGTCTTCGCGTGCGCGTGCCCCACGCCCGCGAGCTGCTCGATGGGCCGGTCGCGCAGGAACGCGTCGGCCTCGGCGGCGCCGATCCGCGCCAGGCCGTCGGGCTTCACCGTCTTGCCGATCAGCTTGGCGAGCATCCGGTTGGGTCCGATCCCGCAGGTGACCGAGAGCCCCGTCGCCTCGAGGATGCCGAGCTTGAGCTCCCTCACCTTCTCGATCAGGCCGCCGTGCAGCCGCTCGGTGCCGCTGAGATCGCAGTAGGCCTCGTCGAGGTAGGCTTCCACCTCCGGGGCGATGGCGCGGCAGCGGGCGAAGATCTCCTCGGCGAAGCAGCGGTAGACCTGGGCGTGGCCGTCGAGGATCACGGCCTGCGGGCACAGTCGCCGGGCCTCGCTGAGCGGCATCCCGGCCCTGAGGCCGAAGGCACGGGCCTCGTACGAGCACGAGGCGATCACGCCCGCGCCCACGATCACCGGCCTCCCCTGGAGACGCGGGTCGCGGCGCTGCTCGATCGCCGCGAAGAAGGCGTCGATGTCGACGTGAAGGACGGTGCGGCGCTCGGGGGCGTCGATGCCGGGTAGGGCGGCCCGGGAGCCGTCGGCCGCAAGCGGGTCGGGGGGTCCGCGGCGGGCCGGGCCGGCAGCCCCGGCGATCCCCGCGATGCCGGCGCCGGCCACGACCCCTTCCGCGGTCAGGCTCGCTTCCACCGCGGCGCACCCCTCCGTCTGCACGGGTGCCGTACGATTCGCTGCGGAGGGACGGGGCGCGCTCTGCGCTCCGCCTGGCGCCGCGGCGGTGGCCTGCCAGGTTTCGGGCGGCACGGCGGGCGGCTGGAGCACGGCGTCGCGCGCGGCGTGAAGCATCGGATGCGACATCAGCCCTCCAGCGTCACCGAGTCGAGCCACCACACCAGGTCGCCCGCGTGAAGCTGGAGCTGGTAGATGTCTCCATCTTCCGCCGTGACGGAGAAGTAGAAGCGCGGGTGGCGCCCGGATCGGTCCACCCAGTGGGCGTTCACTCGCACCACCCGGTGCTCCCGTCCGCGCCGGCGGAACGCCACCGGCTTCACCGTGCCGCCGTGAAAGTCGGCGCGCACCGCCACCGCCTCGTCGATCGCTTCCCGTCGCATGTCGGACCTGGCGAGAAGCAGCCTACTGCACATGTGTGCAGTAGGCAAGGGGGATTTTGCGGTCGACCTGTGCGAGGATCCCCTCCCCGGCAGCCGGCGCAGTCGACGGGCGTCTTGGCGGCTGCAGGTGGCCCGCCTGCAGCCAGTTCGTGAGGCACACTCGTGGCGGTTCCTGACTTCCAGTCGCTGACCGCCTCGGGCTCGACGTTGTCTACCTTCAGGCAAAAGTGGGAGGGCACCGTCCGACGTCCGGAGATCCAGAAGTTCGTCGGTGCCTTACATGGCAAGCGAACGAGGAAGGGCGTCTTCATCACAACCGGGGCTTTTTCCGCTGATGCTTCTTCCTAAGTGGAGCACATCGAGCCCAAGGTTGTCCTGATCGATGGCAGGCGGCTCGCCGAGCTAATGACGGACTTCGAGGTCGGTGTGACCACTGCACGGGTCTATCATTTGAAGCGAATCGACTCCGACTACTTCGACGAAGATTGAGCGGCCACCACTCGGAGATGCTTCCAATGCGACAGCATTACCAGCAGTTCCCTCGAATCACGGTTGATCCAGAGCAGATGGGTGGAGTCCCGTGCATTCGTGGTCTTCGGATTCCCGTCGCGACCGTCGTCGCCATGGTTGCCGACGGCATGACGCGTGAGGAGATCCTCGCTGACTACCCAAGCCTTGAAGGAGACGACATCCAAGAGGCGCTTCGCTTTGCCGCCGAAGCTGTTCGTGAGCGAGACCTGCCGCTCACCAGCACATGAAGTTCCTCGTTGACAATGCTCTCGCGCCTCGGCTCGCGGGAGCGTTGCAGGAGGCCGGCCACGACGCCGTACACCTTCTATCGTTAGGAATGGAATCCTCCTCCGACCAAGACATCATCAAGTTCGCAGCGAAAGGGAGTCGGGTGGTAATCACGGCCGACGCTGACTTCTCAAGAATCCTAGCGCTCGAGTCACGGACGAAACCGTCCCTCTTGGTTTTCCGCGGTGAGCTGCCAAGACGTTTTGGGCCGCTGGCCAAGCTCTTTCTGAGGCACCTTCCCTCTTGCGAGTCTTCGCTTGAACAAGGGGCAGTCGTCATCATTACCCCGAGTCGAATCCGGATTCGCGAACTCCCTATCGCGTCGCCGAGGAAGTCCTGAAATCTTCCACCGGCCGGCTTTGATGGCCCCTACCGCAGCCCCGCGTGCAGGAACACCATCGCCGCCAGCGGGTGATCGCCGTACGCGGCCCTCGCCGCCTCCGGGACCTCGATGATGCTGCCGAGCGCACCGGCCCCCGTCACCAGATGCGGGCCGTGCCAGAAGTCGAAGCGATAGCCGGCGCTGATCTTCCCCACATCGAACACCCGGCCGGCGAGAGGATCTCCCGCCGGGAACAGTTCGTCCTTCTCCACCCGCTCCACCCGGGCGAAGAGCGTGTGCGAGTCGCGAACCTCCGCCGCGGCCTCGGCCGCGAAGCCGTCGAGCATGAGTCCCGGGCGATTCCGGTTGCGGCCCCACGCCACGGTGGTCTCCCAGTGCGCTCCATTCCATTCTCCGGAGTAGATCGCCGATGCCGTCGTGCGATCGGTGTCGACCTCGGGCTCGAGCTGCTCCGGACTCCTGAGGCGCCCATGACTGACCTGCAGCGCCCAGGCGGGCGTCGGGTTGAAGGAGAGCCGGAACGAGTGCGAATCGAGCTCCGGCGATTCGATGTCGTACCGATCCTGATCCGGCTCGCGCCCCCGGAACGCCGAGGCTTCGATCTTGACCCGATCGGCGACGAGCCCCGCGGTGACGACGCCGAAGGTGATGTGGCTCGAATCCAGCCAGTGGTGAGTGATCGGAGCCTCGGGAAGGGCCATGCCCGAGAACCGGTGCATGAAGGCAGGCGGGCCGAGGGCCGGCTCGCCGGGCAGGCCGGCGTAAATGAAGAACGAGCGGTCACCGTTCGCGATGCTATAGGTGCCAGCCAGCTCCATGAACAGGTCGTGGGGATGCTGGCGGTCGATGAGCGGCGTGCGCCCGTTGGCCGTCTCGCCGCTCTGAAGCAGCAGCGGGTAGCCGCTCTTGCCGATGGTCGCGGGCTCGGCGGAGAGCATGGCGCGCAATCCCAGCGTTCCCAGGCCCAGTGGGCGCTGGGCCATGCCCATGAGCATGTTGTCGCTGAAGACCTTCTCGTCGCCGCGCCTTCCGCCCTGATGGTCGTAGACGAGGTCGGCCCACCCGTGGAGCAGGGCCATCCAGGGGCCGCGCATGACGTGGATCCCGCGATGCGAGGCAGCGTCGGGCTGCCAGGAGGTGCCCGAGGCCTCGCGCGTCATGGGATAGGGGCCGTACATGCCGGTCATGGCCATGTGCACCTCGTGCCCGTGGTGCCCCTGCATGCCCTCCGGGGCATGGTCCATCGACATCCCGCTCATCGCATGGTGGTGATGGGAAGCCGAATCAGGAGCCGCGTGATGGTCATGCCCCTGGGCCAGCCCTGGCCTGGGCGACCCGAGCAAGGCGATCCCGACCACCATCGCACATCCTTGGACAAAGGCCTTCACGGACAGCCTCCGTGCGGGGCGCTACTTCCGCCGCGCCCCTGGTCGCGAGCCCATCGGGTCCCCGGCGCCCATGCCGGACCTTGCCTCGACGCCGGCCTCGATCAGCCGCCGCAGGGTCTCCTCGCGGCCTCCGTATCCGGACATCACGACCGGCTCGCCGCCGTCGGGCCGCACGACCACGAGGGTCGGGAACGCATCGACGTTGAAGTGCGTGAAGAGCCGCTCGACCTCGGGAGCGTTTTTACCTTCCTCGCGTGTCCGGTCGAGCACGCGCACCGGCACGAACATGCGGTTGATTCGGTCCGCGCTGCTCGGATCCGAGAACACCTCGCGCCTCATCTTCTGGCAGGGTGGGCACCATTCGGCCGTGAAGTCGTAGAGGATCGGGCGGTGGGACTCGCGAGCCTCGGCCTCGGCGCTCGCGATCGGCCGCCACGCCACACGGTCGGCGGGCTGGATCGATCCAGGCAACATGTGTGATTCGACATGGCGCCTCTCATAGACGCCCGTCGCGACCCGACCCACCAGTAGCGCGGCGGCGACCCAGAGCAGCACGCGCGGCGTGCCCCGCGACGGCCCCCGCACCGGTACACCCGGGTCATCCGCTGGCATAGGAGAGCTCCTTGCGATTCATGACCACCACCGCCACCGCCAGACACAGGGTGACCGTGGAGAGATACGAGACGATGGCGAACCATGGGACGTCGCCGCCGTTGAGGATCGGTGAAATGTCCACGTCGGGGGTCAGGAACCGTCGGACCTCGTCCCCCGCCCGCTCGAGAAAAGATCGCCCGGCCACCCGACCCCAGAACTCCAGGACCAGCCCGGCGAGGTTGCCGAGGAGGTAGAGCCCCAGGTCTCCGAGGCCCGGCGCGAGCGACGAGAGCATCACCAGCACCGCCGCGATCCCGATCGGGGTGAGCGCGTTCCCGACCACGAGCGAGACCAGATCGTGCGAGGCTGGAGCGCTTCCGCGGGCCGCCAGGATCAGGGTCGCGACCGCGATCTGGGCGAGCCGGACGAGCGCCGAGCCCGAGGCCAGCGCGCACCAGCGGCTCAGCACGTACTCGGAGCGTCGCACCGGGCGGGCGAACAAGATCTGCAGGACTCCGGCCGAGACGTCGGGTCCGATCGCCCCCGCTGCGACCACCAGCGCGATCCCCATGCTGTCGCCCAGGAACCACAGCCCGGGGGCGGGAGCAAACGCGACCGGGAGGAGCGGCAATCCGACCAGCGCGGCGAGGACCGCCATCCGGAGCGGGCTCGCGAGCCGCTGCCGGATCGAGGCGACGATCAGAGTGGGATTCATGGCGCCTCGGGCGAAGGTGGCGGCGGAGAACCGGCGGGGCGCCCGAGGAACAGGCGCTCGAGGCGGCTCTCCTCGGGGACGGCCTCGACCACGGCAAGCCCCGCCCCGATCAGGCCACGTAGCAGGCGAGCCGCCACCTCGTCGGCGCTCACGGCGAACCTCGCTTCCGAGCCGGTGGCGGAACGCAGCTCCGCCCCGCTCTCGGCCGCGATCGCCGCCAGACGTTCGCCCGCGATCGCCTGGCCTTCCGCGCTCCAGCGCACGCGCAGCACGTGCGCCACCCGCGCCCCCGCCTCGACCGTCTCGATCGACTCGACATGTCCGTGCTGGACGAACGCCACGCGGTCGCACACGCGCTCCACTTGCTCGAGCTGGTGGGAGTTGAGCACCACGGTGGCGCCGCGCGCCTTGAGCTCTCCCAGCAGCCGCCGGAACAGCACGACGCCAGCCGGATCGACCCCCGAAGCCGGCTCGTCGAGGAACACGTAGCGCGGCTCGCCGAGGAGCGCCTGCGCCATGCCGAGACGCTGGAGCATCCCGCGCGAGTACTTCCGGATCGAACGCCGGGCCGATTCGGGCTCGAGCCCGACCCGCTCGATCGCTTCCATGACGTCGCGCTCGCGCCGGCCCTCCGGCAAGCGAGCGAGCGCGTGATGGTAGCGAAGGAAGTCGGCGCCGCTCATCCAGCGGTCGAGGACGAGACGTTCCGGCAGGTAGCCGGTCGCGGCCCGGATCTCCAGGTCGTCCGCCTCGCGGCCCTCGATCGTGACGCGCCCCGAGTCGGGCTTCAGGAAGCCCAGCAAGCAACCCAGGAACGTGGTCTTGCCGGCGCCGTTCGGCCCGATGATCCCGAACGCCTCGCCTGACTCGATCGAGAGCGAAACCCGATCGAGCGCCCGCACCCGGCCTCCTCGATAGGTCTTGGTGAGACCCTCGACCCGGATGCCGGTCACCGGGGAGGCCGCGGGCGGGGAGCTCCGGGGCGCCCGGGGGAGGGGGTCGCACGCCCCGGGCTCGGCACGATCAGCGCGTGAGCTCGTTCTTGAATACCTTGCCCCCCTTCATCACCCACGGGACGCGCTCGAGCTCGGTAATGTCCGCGATCGGGTCGCCCCGCACCGCGACCAGGTCCGCGTAGCGTCCGGGCTCCACCGTGCCCACCTTCTTCTCCCAGCCGATGCATTCGGCCGCGACGCGCGTGGCGCTCTGGATCGCCTGTATCGGCGTCATCCCCTCCTCCACGTAGATCTTGAACTCGCGGGTCTGGGTGCCGTGCGGGAACACGCCCGCGTCGGTGCCGAAGGCGATCTTGACGCCCGCCCTGAGCGCGGCCCGGAAGGCGCCGCGCATGTGTCGTCTCACCTCCCGAGCTTTGGCCAGGTTCTCCGCTTCGATCTTGAGCGGGTTGCCCGGGTCGAGGATCGGCTCCACCACGTAGAGCGTGGGAATGTAGTAGGTGCCGTTCTTCTTGAGCACCCGGGCGGCCTCGTCGTCCATGTAGGAGGCGTGCTCGACCGAGCGCACGCCCGCCTCGCTGGCCCAGATCACGCCCTGCTTGCCGTGGGTGTGGGCGGCCACGAAGCGTCCCAGGCGCCGTGCCTCCTCGACCGCGGCTTTCATCTCCTCGAGCGAGTAGGAGGTGTGCTGCGGGTCGTCGCGGGGAGAGAGCACGCCTCCGGTGGCGAGGATCTTGATGAGGTCGGCGCCCTGCTGGATGTTGAAGCGCACCTTCTTGCGCACCTCGTCCACGCCGTCCGCCACCCCGCTCATGAGATCGTTGCACCAGTGATAGCTCACCGCGTTGAGAGGATCTCCATGCCCGCCGGTGGCCGTCAGCGCCCAGGTCGCGACCAGCATGCGCGGGCCCTCGATCTCGCCGGCGTTGATGGCATCGCGCAGCCCCACGTCGACGAGCTCGGCGCCCCCGACGTCGCGGCAGGTGGTGAAGCCGGCCGAGAGAGCCTGGCGGCAGTTGTTGACCCCCGCGATCGCCGCGCGCGCGGCGGTGCTCCGGAACGCCTCGAGGCGCGGCAGCCCGACCCGCGCCGAGAGATGGGTGTGGCAGTCGATCAGTCCCGGAAGCAGCGTGGCGTTGCCCAGGTCCACCACCGGTACGCCGGCCGGAGCGCTGGCGCGCACGGCCTCGATCGTGTCCCCCGAGATCAGCACCCAGACGCGTCCTCGCGGCGCGGGCGAGCGGCCGTCGATCAAGTGAGCGGCGGTCACGGCGAAACGGGGTGCATGGGTGTCGGCCTGGGCGCCGGCGGCGCGGGGAAATGTGATCGCGAGGGCGAGCGTGACGGCGAGAACGTGAACGGCTCGGGCGGGGCGCATGGAGCACTCCCTTGGGTCGGTTGCCCAGCGTCGACCTCTCCTCGGCCCGGCGCTCGGGGGCGGTGGAGCGCGGGGATCCTGCCAGAGGGGATGCTGGGAGGCAAAGGTCACGCGACAAGGTCACGCGAAACCGCCCCCGCCCGCCTCACCCCTCGACGTGCGTCAGCGCGCGCGCGCCTCCGAGCCAGAGGACGTCCCGCCCCCGCCCAGCTCGGCGCTCGAGACCGAACGCTTCACGTCCAGGATGGTTGTCTCCCCGGGATAGGGCACGGAGGTGGCCTGGATGAGCGTCGCCATCTTGCTCGTCACCCGCTGGATGCGTCCCGCGGCCTCGAGGATGGCTTCGATCTTCACGCGCACGTCCGCGCTCAGGCCGTCGGAGTTGCGGAGCAGGAGCTGCGCGTTCCCGGCGATCGCGGCCAGGGGGTTGTTGACCTCGTGGTTCATGGCTCCGACCGCCTCGGTCACGCCCCGCAGGCGCTCGGCCTCCAGCAATCGCGCCTGGGTGGCCGATAGCTCGTCGTAGGCGCGGCGCGCGGACGCCACCAGCCGCGCGCTCTTGATCGAGGCGGCCGTCTGGGCCGCGATGATGTTCAGCACTTCCAGGTCGTGCGGTCCGTAGCAATGGGTGCGCTCGAAGTCCTGGATCGCGATCACGCCGATGGCCTCGTCGTTCACCAGCAAGGGCACGCCCATCCACGCGGTGGACGGCCGGCCCTGGGGGGCGATCCCAAGGGCCTCGCACTGCTCGCTCACGTTGTGGTTGATGAGCAAGGGCTTGCGGGTGCGGAGCAGGTACTCGGTGAGGCCGTTCTGGAACGGGCGAGAGGTCATGCGCTGCCAGCGGCCGTCCTCGACGTAGCGCGGGAACGAGACCTCCTGCGCCTGGCGGTCGTAGAGCGCGAGATAGAAGTTCCGGGTGTCGATGATGCGGATGGTCTGCTCGTAGATGCGCTCGGCCAGCCCCTCGATCTCGATGGTTTCCGACAGCGCCACGCCGATCTTCTTGAGGACCGTGAGGGTCCGGTCGCGCACCAGGAGCTGCCGGCGCAGCGAGACCTGCGAGGTGACGTCCGCCATCAGGACCGCCGCGGCGTTTTGGGCCGGGGCGGCGGCGAGCAAGAGCCGGAAGCGGGGGCGTGGCTCGGGGCCCGCCACCAGCAGCAGGGACGCGCGTGCCTCCCCTTCGCGCAGCGCTCGCCCCAGGAGCTCGATGGCCGGCTCCCCGAACAGCTCGACGAGACGCGGGGCCACGCCGCACTTCTCCGCCAGCCGCTCGAGGGCGCGATTTGCCACCAGCGTGTCCCCGGCCGCGGAGACCACGGCGAGGGGCTCGGGCAATGCGAGCAGGAGCCGAGACGGTTCTTGCGGCAAGAGGTTTCCCCCCCGGAACGCGCTGCCGTGCGCGGCTCGTCCGTGATCTCACGCGGCCGGGCAGCGGCGCCGCACCGGTTATCGGCAGGGATCTCGCCGCGCTGCAGCGGGGGCGGTGGCCCGGCGGCCTCCCGTGTTCCGGTCCGGAGCACCAGCGAAAAGGCCCCGCAGCGGGAGGCTGCGGGGCCTTCTCAAAACTGGTCGGCCTACTTGAGAGCCAGCTCCTTCATGGCTTTCGCGATCCGGAACTTGAGCACGGTCTTGGCCGGAATCTTGATCGCTTCGCCGGTCTGAGGGTTGCGGCCCATGCGAGCCTTGCGCTTCACGACGACGAGCTTGCCGACGCCGGGGAACACGAATCCGTTCCTGGCCTGCTTGGCCGCAAGCGTGGCCAGCTCCTCGAGAATCTGAGTGCTCTGCTTCTTGGTGAGCTCGAACTTGTTGGCGAGGTAGCCCGCGATCTGCGACTTCGTCATCATCTTCGCCATCGGTCCTTCCTTTCATGAACGGAGGGTACGACCGACTCTCGGACGGGCACCAAGTGCCCTCGGCACCGGTATATCAAGTGGACCCGCATTTTCAAAGGCAAATCTGGGGCAAGGCTCGCGGCGACCCTCATTTCGACTTGATCTGGAGCGGCTCAAAACGCATGCATAATCCGGGCCGCGTCAATTGCGGGTGAAACCGCTGTCGCCGAAAATCGGACCTCGTTTGAGGTGACTACTCGGTCCGAACCACGCGACGGACTGCCGACGCTCCCGAGGCGGTGGCGCGCATGAAGTACACGCCGGGGCCGACTCGGCCGCCGCGATCGTCGCGGCCGTCCCACGCGATCGAGTGCCGTCCAGCACCCAGCGACCCCGCGACGAGCGCGCGGACTCGCCGGCCGGCCGCATCGTAGGCCGTGACTTCGACCGTACTTGCGCGCGAGAGTTCAAGCCCAAGCTGCACGCTCGCGCCGCTCGGGTTGGGAACCGGCCCCGAGAGCGCGAGGCGCGGAGGCGGCGAGGACAGCGACACCGCCGCGGGGAGCTGATTCAGGTCGAGCTTCCACTGCGAGCGACCGTGAGTGGCCGCCACCAGGGTGCGCGAGGCCCGGTGGAGGGTCAGGCCATCGATCGCCTGGATCGGCATTCCCTGGCCGAGAGGGAACCAGCCGGAGCCTCCGTTCTGGGTCGCGTAGACCCCGGCGTCGGTGCCGACGTAGAGGGTCCCCGGCCGGTCCGGATCGACGACGATGTCGTTGACCGGCACGTCGGGGAGGTCGCCGGCGATCGAGGACCAGGAGGCGCCCGAGCTGGCGCTGACGTACACGTGCCCGACGTGTTCGTCCATCGTGAACCCCGACAGCGTCACGTAGACCGTGTTCGCGTCGTGGGGATCGGGAGCGACCCGCGTCACCCAGCGCTGCGGCAGCCCGGCCGAGATGTCCGTCCAGATCGAGCCCGCGTCGAGCGAGCGCCACACCCTGCCATCGTCGGTGCCGGCGAAATACACGGACCCGCTGACCGGCGAGATCGCCAAGGTCGTGAGGGTCCCGTAGACGAGCTGCGCTGGGGGGTTGGTGGAGAGGTCGCCGCTGATCGGGGCGTAGTTCTGGCCGTTGTCCACGCTCTTATAGACCCTCTGGCTCCCGGCCAGCAGGACCTGGTGGTTGTTCGGATCCATGGCGATCGGGCTGTTCCAGTTGTAGCGATCGCTGGCGTTGAACCCGGACGGCGTGAAGAAGCCCCCGCCGCCGCTGGTCGAGCGCCACGGCCCCGTCCCCCCGCTGCAGTACTGGTACTCGGCGAACAGCACGTTGGGATTCGTCGGGTCCACGATGCAGACGAACCCGTCTCCGCCCAGGATCGGCGTCCACGAGCTGGACCCCGGAGTGAGGACGGTCCCGTTGTCCTGGCTGCCCCCGAGGAGCCGGGCCGGGTTCGAAGGATCGATCGCCCCGTCGTAGAACTGCGTGATCGGGAGGTCCACGGACTTGGTCCAGTTCGAGCCGCCATCCAGCGAGGAGAAGAAACCCCCGTCGTCGCCGAGGTAGACGCGGGAGGGGTTCGAGGGGTCGATCCAGATCGCGTGCTGGTCGGCGTGCACCGATCCCGTGCCGTTGAAGGTCACGCCGCCGTCGGTCGAGAGGACCAGGCTCACGCCCAGGGAGAAGACGCGCTCCGGATTCGTGGGATCCACGCCCAGGTCGCCAAAGTACCAGCCGAACCCGCCGAAGTTGCCGGTGAAGCCGGAGAGGTCTCGGCGCACCCAGGTGTCGCCCCCGTCGAGCGAGCGGTACATCCCGAGGCCCGTGTAACCGCCGCTCGCGCCGGAGGTGATCTGGGCGTAGATCGTCGAGGGCCGGGAGGCGGCAATCCCGAGCCCGATGCGGCCGACGTTGTCGGACGGAGCGGGGAGCCCGCTCTGGAGCCGGGTCCAGTGGGTGCCATGATCGACGCTGCGCCAGATCCCGCATCCCGGCCCGTAGGCCCGGCGGTAGGTCGCGCGGCGAACCCGCTCCCAGGTCGCGCAGAACACCGTCTCGGGATGGGCCGGGTTGATCGCGACATCGCACACCCCGACGCTGTCGCTCACGAACAGCACCTTGCTCCACGTGGCTCCGGCGTCCTCGGTGCGATAGAGGCCCCGGTCCGGCCCGGTCGTGAATTGCGTCCCCATCGCGGCCACGAACACTCGGTTGCTCTCGTGAGGGTCCACCGCCACGCGCGCGATCCGAGCCGCCTCGCGCAGCCCGGCATAGACCCACGTGGCCCCCTCGTCCGTCGAGCGGTAGAGGCCGGTCCCATCGTAGCTGTCGACCGAGGAGTTGGCCTCGCCCGTCCCCACGTAGACCACGCCCGGCTGCGAGGGGTCGATCGCCAGCGCGCCCACCGACATCGGGCCGAAGCCGTCGGTGACGGGGGTCCAGTTGACCCCGGAGTTGGTGGACTTGAAGACTCCGCCGTCGGCTGCTCCCAGGTAGACCACCGTGCCCCCGGGGAGCGAGGTGAGCGCCGTGGCGCGACCGCCCACGTTGAACGGTCCGGCCTGGGTCCAGGTCAGCGTGGCGTCCTCCGCGACCAGCCCCGTGCGCCTCTGCCCGGTCGCGAGCGCGCGCTGCATCCGGGTCTGCTCGAGCGCCTGCTGGTAGCGGTCTTCCGGGATCGCGGCGCGGGGGAAGGCTCGCTGGGCCCAGAACCAGTCGCTCGGGTAATCCCCCGCTTCCCGGTCCCGATCGGGGTTCCCGCCGCCCTGGCGCATGGGGGCGCGGTCGAGTGTTCCGAGCCCGAGCCCCAGGGCGAGGACGCACGCGACTGCCATTCCACGAGAACAGGACATCGATCGGCTCCGGGGGAGGGAGGATGGCGAAATGGGGGGAACGCGCCCGAAACGGCGGGCACCCAAACAGTGTACCGGGCGGCGGCAGGATGGGGCCAGAGGCGAGTTGGGCTGGGCCAGGTGGTCATGGGGGGTCGAAGCGGAGGACTTCATGGCCAAGATAGTGGGCGAATCGGTTCTGCCGTTGCCGGTGGATTTCGCTTGCGGTGTTCGGCACTCGGCGTGACCATCGTGGGCGCCGGACGGTCATCCACGGCATGTTGGGCTCGACACCATCCCACAGAGGAGGCGTTCGGGGACCGAGGCTACTGCACCGAAGACAGGATGGTTTGTGTTCGTGCAGGAGGAATTCCCGATGAACTCCCTTCTAGGAACACGTCTGGGCCCGGTGTTGCTTACGCTCACGTGGGCCGTTGCATTCGATCCGCCAGCCCGCTCTCAAACGCTCCCGCCCGCACCTGATGCGACCTGGAATCTGCTCTTGCCTCGCGATCCGGACACGCCCCCCTCGCGCGCCGGGCACGCGGCGATCTACGATCCGATTCGCAAGCGAATGATCGTCTACGGCGGAGCAGACCCCCCGAATGACCTGTGGGAGATGAAGCTGGGAGAGGCGCCCGCTTGGAGCCGCCTCGACGTGGCGGGTACGGTTCCGCCGACCCATTCGGGTCACAGTGCGGTCTACGATCCGGTTCGCGATCGCATGATCATCTATGGCGGCGTCGACGACCTGTGGGCGCTCTCGCTCGCGGGCCAGCCGTCGTGGGAGAAGCTCGCACCGGCAGGCACGCCCCCTCCCCTCCGAGGGGGCCAGAGCGTGATCTACGACCCGGTGCGAGACCGCCTGGTCATCTTCGGCGGCAACGCCGAGTACCCAAACTGCTGCATCGCCGAGACGAACGTGGTGTGGGCTCTCACGCTGGCGGGCACGCCGACGTGGGAGTCACTGGCCCCGGCCACCTTCGGGCCGCCGTCCGCGCGGAGGGGGCAATCCGCGATCTACGACCCGGTTCGGGACCGCATGATCATCTTCGGTGGCCAAGCCCGGGACCTCGATTTCTTCAACGACAGCTGGTCGTTCTCTTTCGGCAATCCGGGCGGCTGGGAGGTGATCAATGCGTACGAACCTCCGCACTGGCGTTACAACCACACTGCTGTCTACGACTCGGTGGGCGACCGGATGCTGGTTTTCGGTGGGACGATCGACCGGAGCATCGAGGGCAGCTACAACGAGACCTGGGCGCTCGGACTGTCTGGAAACCCGACGTGGCAAGTCGTCCCGAGCGCGGTACTCCCTGTCGGCCGATACTGGCATTCCGCCATATGCGACCCCGACCGCAAAAGCATGATCGTATTCGGCGGCTTTGGGTACGAAGGGCTCAACGACTGCTGGGAGCTGTCGCTGGCGGACTCCTCGGGATGGAACAGGCTCTCGCCCCATTGGCCACCGTCGCGGCCGGGTCCTCAGTACACATGGTCCACGATGTACGACGCGAGCCGCGGGCGGATGCTCCTATTCGGTGGCAGTTTCAGCGACCCCACCGCCGCCCGTGAGCTGTGGTCGCTGTCGCTCTCGGGCTCACGGAACTGGTCCCTCGTCCCGGTCGAGGGCGGGCCGCCGGGCTCATGGTCCGGCTACCGCGCAGCCTACGACAGCCGGGGTGACCGCGTGATCGCGATCGGCCAGAAGTGGAACTATTCCGATCCACTCGACGAGGTTTGGGCTTTGTCGCTCTCGGAGCCCATGAGCTGGACTCGGCTCACACCATCAAATCCACCACCGGGAAGGTGGGGTTTCAGCCTCGTGTACGACCCAGAAGTTGAAGCGCTGGTGATCTACGGTGGCGAGACCTACGTCGACGAGCTGGCGGGACGAGCGAGTCGGGATCAGGTGCTCAAGCCTCGCCAACGGGGGCTCGACGACTTCTGGGCCCTCCATCTCGTCGACCCGCCGAGCTGGCAGCCATTCTTGACGTCGGGCTCTCCGGTGCACGCCGCGTGGTCGTTCTACGATCCGAGCCGGCATCGCTTGGTCGGGTTCTCACCCGATTCGAACAACGTGTGGGAGCTGTCGTTCGCTGCCGGGGGATGGCGGCCGTTGCCAGGCCCGCGTGCTACCCCGCCCTGGGGCACCGTGCTCTACGACTCGAAACGCGATCGGTTCGTCGGATTGACGCCAACGCTCGACGCATCGTGGTCCCTTCCTCTGGCGGACGGATCACCGTGGGCGCCGATCACCCCGACCGGGGAGACTCCCACGTGGCGAGAAGGCTTCCAGACCATTTACGATCCAGTTGGGGACCGCATCATCATCGCAGGCGGCGTGAACCAGTGGTCCGGGATGCGTTTCGACGAGGTGTGGGGGCTGGCATTCGGCACGGCGACCGCCACTGCCCTCGCCCTCGCGAACGTGGACGTCACGCCGGAGCACGTAGTTCTCTCCTGGTACGGGAGCGCGACCGCAGGGATGTCGGCCTTGGTCGAGCGGCGGCTCGATGACCGCGACTGGGTCGAGATCGGGAGGATCGAGTCTGATGGCCGCGGCGTGTTCGTCTTTGAGGACCGCGACGTCATGCGCGGCGCTCGCTA
>VBOT01000135.1:0-3977 GCA_005893225.1 Candidatus Eiseniibacteriota bacterium | reverse complement strand
GTCTGTCGAGATCCCGCTCGAGCTGGCGTTCGCCTTGCGGGGGCCAAGGCCGAACCCGGCGCGGACCGATGTCCTGATCGAGTTCTCGGTGCCGCGCGCGCTGCCAGTTGCTCTCGCGCTCTACGACGTCCAGGGTCGACTGCAGTCACGAAAGGAACTGGGGCGAGTCGATCCGGGCGCCCATACGGTGAGGTTCGGGGACGCGCGGGATCTCTCGCCCGGTGTGTATCCGGGTAATCCCCCGCTTCCCGGTCCCGATCGGGGTTCCCGCCGTCCTGGCGCATGGGGGCGCGGTCGAGTGTTCCGAGCCCGAGCCCCAGGGCGAGGACGCACGCGACTGCCATTCCACGAGAACAGGACATCAATCGGCTCCGGGGGAGGGAGGATGGCGAAATGGGGGGAACGCGCCCGAAACGGCGGGCACCCAAACAGTGTACCGGGCGGCGGCCGGATGGGGCCAGGCCCGAGTTCGCGTATAGTGCCCCGGAAGACCCGGCGATGCCCGGCGCGGGTCGCGCCACAGGCCCGGCTCCCAGACGGGCAGGCCGCGGAGGACGATGTCGAGATGATCGTGATGAAGTTCGGCGGCACGTCGGTAGGCGAGGCCGGGCGCTTCCGGACCGCGACCCGCCTGGTCGCCGAGCGGATGGACCGGGACCCGGTGGTGGTGGTGAGCGCGCTCTCCGGCGTCACCGACCTGCTGGTCGATATCTGCGGCGCCCACGCACCCCGTCGCGAGCTCGCCGAGCGATTGGTCGAGCGCCACCTCGACCTGGCGCGGGCGGTCCAGGTCCCCGAAAGCGTGCTCGAGCCCGTGCTCGCCGAGTGGCGCGAGACGACGGCCCGGCTGGACGGCGCCCCGAGGCCCGTCACCGGCGAGGTCCGCGACCGGATCCTGGCGTTCGGCGAGCGATGCTCGTCCGAGCTCTTCGCCGCGGGATTGATGCGCCTCGGTCTCGAGGCCCGGGCGGCGCTGGCCGGGGACGCCGGCCTCGTCACCGACGATCGCTTCGGCGCGGCCCATCCGCTTCCGGAAACACTCCCGAATCTCCGGAAGCACCTGGGCCGCCGCCCTCCCGTCCCGGTCGTGACCGGCTTCCTCGGCCGGACCGCGGACGGTCGCACCACCACGCTGGGACGTGGCGGCTCCGACTACAGCGCCGCGCTGGTCGGCGCGGCTCTCGATGCCGAGGAGATCCAGATCTGGACCGACACGAGCGGGATGCTGTCAGCCGACCCGCGCATCGTCCCCGAGGCGCGGCCGGTTCCGCGCCTCTCGTTCGCCGAGGCGAGCGAGCTCGCCTACTTCGGGGCCCGCGTCCTCCATCCCAAGACCCTGCTTCCCGCGATGGAGAGGAAGATCCCGGTGCGGGTGCTCAACACCGCCCGCCCCGAGGATCCCGGCTCCCTCATCACCGCGGCCGCCGAGCCGGTGGAGGGGTCGTGGCGCGCCAAGTCCATCGCCTCGAAGAAGGGCATCACCGCCGTCACCATCGCCTCGACCCGCATGCTGCTCGCGCACGGTTTCCTGGCGCGGGTCTTCGAGGTGTTCGGGCGCCACCACATCGTGGTGGATCTCGTCACCACCTCCGAGGTCACGATCTCCGTCACCGTCGACGATGCCTCGCGACTGGGCCAGGCGATCGCCGAGCTCGCGGGGATCGGCGAGGTCGAGGTCAAGCCCGGCCTGGCCGTCGTGGCGGTGGTGGGCGAGGGCGCTCCGCAGCAGATCGGGCTCACCGGGCACGTGTTCTCGCTGCTCGGCGGCGTGGGGGTGGGAGTCGAGATGATCTCGCAGGGGGCCTCGCGCGTGAACCTGTCGTTCGTGGTGCGCGAGCAAGACGCCGACAAGGTGGTGCGCTTGCTTCACCGCGGCCTGGGGCTCGATGCGGAGCTGGCCGCCGCCGGGGCGCGCGGAGAGGCCTGCTAGACCGGTTTCCGCCGCGCCACCGGGATCACCAGCTTGAGCCCGCTGTGCGTGGCGGAGAACGCCACCACCTTGACGTCAACCAACCCGTGAGCCAGGGCGGCTTCGCGGACGTCGTTCCCGGTGAGCTCGCGGCGGTCCTTGGGCCACACCACCCACACGGCGCCGTTGGGCTTGATCGACCGCTTCAGGGTTCCGAGCCTCTCGAGCGCGGCCCAACGCTCGGCGCCGAAGAAGATCAGGTCCGAGCCCTTGCGCGGCCGAGACATCCGTGGTGCGGGTGGCTAGGTCCGCTTCGAAGGGCTCATCGGCGATGCCGAGAACGGCGACGCGAGCGTCGGGCTTGACCCCGAGCTTGTCGATCAGGCTCCGCTGCGAGTAGCCCGTCACGCGGAGCGGAGCATCAGCCTGGTGAGGCGGCAACCGCTCCCCCTCTCCTGAGCTCCGAGCGCAGCGCGCCCGCCATGGCCCGCGGCGCCACCCGGCCGAGCGCCACGCTCTCCGCGCCCACGAAAGCGGCGAGATCCCGGAGTGCCTCGCCCAGGCCCTCCAGGGCCGCGGCGCGGTCGGGGGCCGCCCGCCGCAAGGCCTGAGCGCGCCCCACTCCCGAGAACCACGGCTCGAAGTGGACGCTTCGCACCTCGAGCCGGCGCTGCTCGCGATGGTTCTTGGCGTCGAGCCGTCCGATCAGGAGCCCGTCGTAGAGGATCGGCAGGGAGTAATAGCCGTGGACGCGCTTGTGGCCGGGTGTGTAGACCTCGATCCGGTAGTCGAAGCCGAAGAGCCGCGCGGTGCGGTCGCGGTGCCAGAGGAACGAGTCGAACGGCGAGAGCAGCGTGGTGCCCCGCGACGGGAAGCGGCGCCGGCCGGCCGAGGCCAGCGCCGGCAGGTCCTCCGCAAGCACCAGCCACCGCGCGCTTCGACCCGCTCCGTTCCGGGCGGTGCCTCCGCCGGGGCCGCGCGCCCCGTCATCCTCGACCGCGATCTCGACCACCTCGCCGGAGTCGAGCATCGACCGGAGCGCCTCCCGACGCGCCCCGACCTCGAGGCGCGGGAAGGTGAGGTACATGCGCAGGTCCAACTCGGTCGCGGCTCCCATCGCGTGGAGGCCGCGGCGCAGGTGCCAGCGCAGGAACTCCCCGGGTGGGGGCGGCTCGATTTCCCCTATCGATGGGATCACGCGTTCCGCCAGGTCGAAGCGCTTCTGGAAGTGGGTCCGCGAGTGCACCAGCGCGCGCCCCGTCATCCACAGCCAGTGGAGCGCGAAGGTGGCGGGCTTCCAGCTCCACCACCCGGAGGTCGCACCCCGCCGGGCGTGCTGGAAATCCGCGTTGCCGACCGGTCCGCGCTCGCGGAGCGCCTGCTCCACCGTGTCGACGACGCGAGAGTTCCGCTTGAGGAATCGCGACCACCCGGTGTGGCGCACGGCGTAGTCCAGCATCGCGCGCCGCCACATCGGGAGGTCCGAGGTCGGAACGAAGCACGCCGCGTGCGCCCAGTACTCGAACAGCAGCCGGCGGTGGTAGGCGAAGCGGTCGAAGGCGCTCCGATCGTAGGAACCGAAACGGCTCCAAACCGTGAGGTAGTGGGCCCGGTCCAGCACGTTGATCGAATCGATCTGGAGGCCGCCCGTGTCCTCGACGAAGCGCAGGAGGCGCGGGGCGGTGAGGCGTTGCTCGCGGGGGCGGTCGAGGTGCTGGCGCTCGAGAAAGAGCGCGGCGACCGCGCGGAGGGGGACGCGGCGGGGGCTCATGCCGTCCCCGGCGGATAGGCGCGCCCGAGCACCTCGACCAGGTGGACCAGACCCACGCTCGAGCCGCGCTCGCGCAGCCCCCGCGCCATGTGGAGGAGGCAGCCCGGGTTCGAGGCCACGACCAGCTCCGGCGCCACCTGGTCGATGCTGTCGAGCTTGTGGTCGAGCTGGGCGCGAGCCATCTCCGGGTGCGCGAGGTTGTAGACGCCCGCGCTCCCGCAGCACCAGTCCGAGTTGGGGAGGTCGACGACTTCGACCCCGGGGAGGCGGCGGAGCAGCGCGCGCGGCTGGGCCCGC
>VBOT01000115.1:2741-36469 GCA_005893225.1 Candidatus Eiseniibacteriota bacterium | reverse complement strand
GGGCCCTCTCGAGCTCCGTTTCGATCTTGCGATGGTCGCCGTGACGGACCAAATCGAGCGAAATGCTGCCCTCCTTGCTCCGCAGGGCGGTGACCAGATCGTCGGTGTCGTAGACCGCGCGGTCGTCCACGCGTGTGATCACGTCGCCCGCCTTGATTCCGGCGCGCTCGGCGGGCGTGCCCTTGAGCACCTCGAGCACCAGAACGCCCTTGCCGTTGGGCACGTCGAAGTAGCCGCCCAGGTCGGGATTCAAGGTCTCGACCCGGACCCCCAGTCGGCCGCGCCCCATGGGCAGCATCTCGTCGGGAACCCTGAGCGTGAAGCCCCTGTCGTTATCCTGGTTCTTGTCCTCATCCCTGTCTTCGAGATCTTGCTTGTCCTGGGTGTCGGGGCCGCGATCGGTGTCGGGACCGAACGACTCCGGGGGCTCCGGCGCCCGGGGAGGCTCCGGCGCCCGGAAACCGTCCTCCTCGGGGCGAGCCGCGAGCCGCGCCGTGATCGTGCGGCGCTCGCCGTTGCGCACCACCTGGAGCGCCACGGTCTCGCCGACCGGCGAGGAGCGCACCGCCTGCGACAGCTCGTCGGGGGTCGCCACGGTCCGGGAGTCGAGCCGGACGATCACGTCTCCTTTGCGCAAGCCGGCCCGGTCCGCCGGGCTGTCGGGGACCACACGGTTCACCAGCACGCCGTCGCCCGAGTAGTCGAGTCCCTCGCGCAGTTCGGGCGTGAGGGTCTGGGTGTACACACCGAGCCACGGTGTGCCCTTCGATGGCTCTGCGGCCCGACTCGCGGGCACCTCGCGGGCCGTGAGCAGCAGCAGCACGGTGCCGAGCCCCGCACCGCACTGCCTTACCAACCTACGCATTGAATTCCCCCCGTGTGCTAGTGTCGTGCACGGACACCAGCGTGACCGAAACGCCGCCCGGGCCACTCAGCGCACATTGATATCAGACATCGCTGCGCGGGTGCCGGTTCCCGGAAGTTGCCTCCCTGCTTTCTTTTGACACTCCTCGGCCCCCGTGAAAGTCAGCGACCTGTTAAAGGTTCATGTAGACGATGTCGCCCTGGGCGGGAAGGCCATCGCTCGCCACGAGGGCCGGGTGGTGTTCATCGACCAGGGGGTCCCGGGAGACGACCTCGAGGTCACGGTCACGAGGGTCAAGCGGAGCTTCGCCGAGGCCCGGCTCGAGCGGCTCGAGCGCCCCTCGCCGCTCCGGGTTCCGGCTCCCTGCCCGCACGTCGACCGCTGCGGCGGTTGCCGTCTCCAGAGCCTCTCGTACCCCGAGCAGTGTCGCGTCAAGGAGCGCCAGGTAGGGGAGGCCCTGCGGCACATCGGAGGGCTGACCCCCGAGGTGCGTCCCCTGCGCCCGGCTCCCGAGGTGTTCCACTACCGCAACAAGATGGAGTTCAGCTTCCACCCCGGCGAGCGTGGCGAGCCCGTCCTCGGGCTTCACGAGCGCGGCACCTTCGACCGCGTTTTCGCGCTCGAGACCTGCCTGCTTCCGAGCCAGCTCTCGGTCGAGATCGTCCGCGCCACCCAGCACTTCGCCCGCGAGCACGGCTGGCGGGCCTACGATCCCCGCCTCCACCGAGGGGTGGTGCGCTTCCTGGTCGTGCGGCACCTGACGCTCAGCGACCAGTGTGCGGTCCATCTGATCGCGACGTCGGACGAGATCGGGGGGCTCGAGACCTGGGCGCGCGAGGTCGCCGGCCTTTCGCCGGCGGTGCGCGCGGTCACGCTCGGACTCAACCCCTCGCGCGCCGGCGTCGCGGTGAGCGAGGAGGAACGGGTGCTGCTCGGCGAGGGAACGGTGACGGAGCGGCTCCTGGGCCTCGAGTTCGAGGTCTCGGCGAATGCGTTTCTCCAGACCAACAGCCGCCAGGCCGAAGCCCTGTATACCGCGGCCCTGGAAGCCGCTCGCCTGAGGGGCGACGAGTGCGTGCTCGACCTCTACTGCGGGACCGGCACGCTCACGCTCCTCTTCGCGCGCGCCGCCCGGGAGGCGGTCGGGGTCGAGAGCGTGCCGGATGCGGTCGAGCGCGCGCGCCGCAACGCGAGGCGCAACGGGATCGGCAACGCCCGGTTCGTGGAGGGCGAGGCCCGCCGGATCCTGCGCGAGTGGGCCACGAAAGCACGGCCTGAGGCTCCGACACCCGACCTCGTGGTCGTCGATCCTCCGCGGGCCGGGCTCCACCCCCGCGTGGTGGCGCGGGTCGCCGAGCTCCGGCCAGGGCGGGTGGTGTACGTCTCGTGCAATCCGGCCACACTGGCGCGTGACGGCCACGACTTCGGGGCGCTCGGCTATACCCTGGTCGAGGTGGAGCCATTCGACCTCTTCCCGCACACCCCGCACATCGAGTGCGTGGCGCGCTTCGAGCGCGCGATCGGCTAGTCCCGCCTGGCCTGCCTTGTGCTAGCCTTGTGGATCAAGGGTCCGCGCCCAGCGGACCCCATCCCATCGAGCCGAGATCCCTTCCGAGATCCCTTTCATGAGACTCCCCTTCTGTCTTGTCCTTTCCATGGCGTGCCTTGGCCTTACGAGAGCGCCGCTCCGGGCCGACCCCGTCGACCAGGGGGTCTTTCGGGTCTACCTCGGGGGCCACGCGGTCGGAACCGAGACCTTCGCTTACGACCTCAAGGGCGACAGCCTGGTGATCTCATCGCACCTCCGCCGTCTGGTCTCGACCCCGAGCGGCGACGACACCCTGGACAAGGAAGTGATGCTGGTCGCGGATTCGCTCGAATACGACCTCCGCTCCTACCAATCGACCCAGAAGTTCCAGGGCAAGTCCGTCCGCCGCGGGGTGTTCCCGAGGGACACGACCTTCGCGGTCTTCCGCGAGATCGGGGCCAAGGGCTCGGGGGATCAGCTCGCTCGGCCTCCCGGTCACCTGTACATCGTCGATCCGCAGGTCTTCGTGCTGTTCGACATGATGTGTCGCACGCTGCAGCACCGGGTGTTCGGGACCCGCCCGATCTGGGTGCTGTCGCTCGGCGTCAAGGACAGCGTGATCTCGGCCTCGGCTACCGACCTCGGCACCGAGGAGATCCGCTGGGGAAACCGCCAGATTCAGGCCCGAAAGCTCCGCCTGGCCGATCCGGCGACGCAGTTCATCGCCTGGGTGTCGCCCGCCGGCCGCATGCTGCGGCTGATCCAGCCGGAAGCCGGGCTCAGGGTCGAGCGCGAGCCGCCGCCGGCGCGGCGCTCTTCCCGGGGTCCGCGGCCCGGCGGCTGATCCACTCGAGCAGCAGACGCACACCGAAACCGGTGGGTCCGCGGGGCTCGTGCGGCCGATCCACCGGGGACCAGGCCGTGCTCGCGATGTCGAGGTGCGCCCAGGGCAGGTCGCGCGCGAAGTGGCGCAGGAACGTCGCGGCCAGGATCGAGACCCCCTCGCGCCCCGCCGAGTTCACGAAGTCCGCCGTGTCGCCCCTGAGCTCGCTCGCGTACTCGGGCCACAGGGGCATCCGCCACAGCCGCTCGCCGGTTTCCGCGGCGGCCGCTAGCAGCTCGGCCGCGAGATCCTCGTCGGGGGTGAAGAGACCCGCGGCCAGGTGGCCGAGGGCGATGCTGATGGCGCCCGTGAGAGTGGCCAGGTCCACCACCGCCTCGGGCTCGTAACGGCGCGAGTAGGCGAGGGCGTCGGCGAGTAGGAGGCGGCCCTCGGCGTCGGTGTTCGTGACCTCGACCGTCGTGCCGTCCATCATGCGGACCACGTCGCCGGGCTTGAGCGCCCGGCCCCCGGGCATGTTCTCGGCCGCCGGGATCAGGCCCACGAGCCGGAGGGGAAGCTCGACGCCCTGGAGCGCCGAGAACAGCCCCAGCACGGCCGCGCCGCCCGACATGTCGTACTTCATCTTGTTCATGTTCTCGCGCGGCTTGAGCGAGATCCCGCCCGTGTCGAACGTGACCCCCTTGCCGATCACGACCACGGTGCGGGTCGGCCGCGCCGCGGTCGCGGCGCCCCGACCGCCGCCCGGTCCGCGCTCGAGGACGATCAGGCACGGAGGGTTGGCGCTGCCCCGTCCGACGGCCAGCAGACCTCCCATGCCGAGACGCTCGAGCTGAGCTTTCCCCAGCACGCGCGCGGTCGCGCCGGCGGCGCGCGCGACCGCGAGGGCCTTCTGGCCGAGCCGTTCGGGAGGAAGGTCCTCTCCCGGTGTGCTGGCGAGATCGCGCGCCAGGCACACGCCCCGGGCGACGCGGACGCCGTCCAGGATCGCGGGTCTCATGCGCACGGAAGATGCAGCATCCAACTCGACGATCTCGACGCGGTCGAGAGGCGGGGGACCGGGGTCGGTGCGGTAGGCCGTGAAACGGTAATCGCCGAGGATCGATCCCTCGGCGACCGCCCGCGCGGCGCGCTCGGGCTCGATCCCGCCACGGCCCGCGCCGTGAGCCGGTGTCGCGAGAGTGCGAGCGCCGAGATCTCGGGCCCGGCGCGCCGCCTGGCCGGCAACGAGCCGCACCCGGTGCGGGCTCAGCTCTTCGGGCTGTCCCAGTCCCACGACGATCAGCCGCCGCGCCCGCAGTCCGGAAGGATAGAGGACGGCTGTCTCCAGGAACCGCCCCGTGAAGTCCCTGGACCGGAGCAAGGCCGTGACCGCGCCGCGGGACGCCCTGTCGATGGCTCCGGCGGCGCCGGTGGGCCGCCTCTCGCCCTGGAAGATCCCGATCGCGACCGCCCCGGCCGGGCGCGATGCAATGTTGCCCCGTCGAGGCACGACATCCATCGCAGTCTCGCGCGGGGCCTGACGGCGGCGTGACGCCTCCCCAGGTCTCTTCCGAACCGGCTCGGGATCCGCTTTCACGCAGCCTCGGTTGCTCTTACGGCGTTCCGACGGGCGTCTCCTCGCGGAGCCGGGACCGTCAACTTGATCTGCGAGGGAAAGGGCTGGCATTCTGCCCTAGCTCTGGGGGCGTGTCGAGCATTCCCCAGGGCCCGCCAAAGCCGGCTTGCCGGCGGTCCGTGGTGGCGGTTCGAGTCAACGTGTCGCACGGGCGCCCGGGCCGGAGTTCGACCTCGAACGAGGCGAAGGTTTTCGGCAGAAGTGCCGATAGAGGAATAGCCGCTTCCCGGCGGCAGGAAACGCTGGCTCGTGTGGCCTCCAGGGACCAGGGGGCTACCGGGCGCCAGGACACGAGGTGCACACGAGTCGGCCGGATTCGTGCCCGCGGGGCATCGGGGCCGAGCCGAATAACAGGGAGGAGGACGAATATGCGTCGAGTATTCCTGCTTTGCGGCGCGGCCTTGGTGCTCGTCGCCGCGCTGAATGGTTGTGCCTCGAAGAAGACTGCCGAAGAGACCTCCACGAGCAGCGACAGCCTGCTGGCCTCGAATCCCGTGGAGCAGCCTCAGGGCAGCTTGACGCCGCAGACCCAGTACCAGCAGCAACAGACCAGCGAGCCTCCGCCCATGGAACAGCCTACCGCGGAGAAGCCTCGTGCCACCTCGACCAAGACGCACTCGAGGCCGTCACCTTCTTCACCATCGCGCGAGCCCGCGGAGACGGGGGTCACGCTGGCCGCCGGCACTCCGATCCAGGTTGGCGTTACCGCTCAGCTCTCCACGGAGACGGCGAACGTCGGCGACACCTGGACGGGCGAGGTGAAGGACAACGTGATCGTCGGCAACACCGTGGTGGTCCCCGCGGGGAGCCAGGTGAACGGCGTGATCGCGGCCGTGGCCCCGGCGCAGAAGGGCAGCCGCGCCTCGCTCGAGCTGGCGGTCAAGTCGATCACGGTGAACGGCAAGAGCCACCCGGTCAGCGCCAGCATGGAGCCGATCGTGGCGGGCTCGACTCGCGCGCGTAACGTGGGCGCCGTGGCGGGCGGTGCGGCCGCCGGGGCGCTGATCGGGAAGGCCGTGGGTGGCAGCGGTAAGGGCGCGCTCATCGGCGGCCTGATCGGTGGAGCTTCGGCTGCGGGCGCCGCGGCCGCCTCGAAGGGTTATCAGGTCGTCCTGAAGGAGGGCACGGTGATCACGTTCTCGGTGAAGGAGAACGTGATGGTGCGATCCTGACTGCAAAGCCGCTAGCTGGCTAGATTGACCGCCGGGGGCGGGGCGAGTGCCTCGCCCCCTCGGTGTTTGTGGGGGGGTGGTGTGGCAGGGCCTGTTAGGCGCGGGGCGCCTTCCTCCCTCGTCTCCGAAGGGATTCGTGCAGCAGCCTGCTGCACGAATCACCGCTCCCTTTCACGCGTCTCCCTCGCCGCCCTCCGACTCCTCCTCCCGCTTCCCTCTCCGAAAGATCTCCGCCCACTCCTCGATCTCCTTCTTGCTGAGGGCGACGGGCTTCTCCTGAGGCTCGGAAGCGCCTCGATCCATGACCGAGGCCAGGAAGATATCGGAGAGCGCCACGTCGGCGCCGTTCGCGCGAGCGTGCCGCGCGATCTCGATGTCCGAGGTCACCACGGTGAGACGTTCCACCCGGCCGATGCGCTCCTCCACCAGGGCCCGGATGAGGTCGTCGGCGCTCTCGGGCGGGCGCGAGAAGCGCACCTCGACCCGACCCGGCCCCTGGTCGCCGCCCCCCTCGGCGCCATCGAATACGACCAGGAACTGGGCCTCGCCGCTGCCGATCGCCCAGGAGAGCAGGTTGACGAGCTTCTCCCGTGATTCGCGGAGGGTCCTGCCCTCGCCCGGCTTGAGGGCCGAGCTGCGCAGGATGAGGTTGTAGCCGTCCACGATGATGAGGCGGTCTTGCGCCACGGGGGTCCTCCTCGGCAGGCCGGTCCAACTTGCGTGACGAGAAAGTACCCTGCGGGGCCCGTCCTAGCGAGCCCGCTGCGAGGCGTTACGGCTGGAGAGAGGAAGGGGGGCGAGACTGCCCTCGCGTGTCCTACGGGTGCCCGCCGGTCACCGTGTGGATGATGGTTCCGTTGTCTCCCACCGCCCAGGCTCGCAGCGAGTCCACGCAGAACACATCGTTGAGCCGGTACGAGGCGTGCGAGACCTGCGACTGCCAGGTGACGCCGCTGTCGTCGGTCCTCAGCACCGCGCCGGTGCCGTTGAAGCCGACGGCGAAGCCCAGGACGTCGGTGGGGAAGGAGATCCCCTCGAGCTGATTCGAAGCCCCCGCGCTTCCGAGCTGCCACTCGGTCGAGTCCGCGCCCGCGACGGTCCGCGGCGTCACGCCCTGGACTCCAGCTGCGAAGGCCACTTGCGACGAGCGCCGGCGCACCGAGTGGAGGGACAGCGAGGTCACCGGCTGGGCGAGGGTGAACCAACTTGCCCCTCCGTCGTGCGTGCCGAGGATCGTGCCCGCGTCGCCCACCGCCCAGCCATCACGTCCGGCGAAGGCTACGCCGCGAAGCGTCCAGGTGGTCGGGTGCAGCCTCTGCCACGATAGACCCCCGTCCTGGGTCCGCAGAACGACGCCGCTGGCTCCGACCGCGTAGCCACTGTCGGGATGGGTGAACACCACGTCCATCAGGTTCTCGCTCGCGCCGGCGCTGACACGGCTCCAGGAGTCGCCGCCGTCCCCGGTGCGGAGCACCGTGCCGCCGGCGCCCACGACCCAGCCTTCGAGCGCGCCGGTGAACCACACCGCGTTGAGGGTGAAGCTCGTCTGACTGATGCTCGGATTCCAGTTGACGCCGGCGTCCGTGGTCATGAGGATGCGGCCGCCCTCGCCGACCGCCCATCCCGTCCGCCCGTCGGGCTGGAAGAAGACGCCGTTCAGGTGGGCGCCGTTGGCGCGGCTGTCCTGGATGTACCAGCCGTGCGCCGCCGGCATGACCGTGATGGTGGCGGTGTCGCTGGCCGAGCCGGCGGAGGCGATGAGCAGCGCCGTGCCTTCTCCCACACCGGTCGCGAGACCGCTTCCTTGCACCGTGAACACGCCCCGGTTGCTGCTCCTCCAGACGATGGCGGGGGCCGCGATCAGGGCACCGGCGGTGTCGTAGGCGGCGACGGAGAAGGTCTGCGAGCCGCCGATCAGCATTGTGGCGGACGCCGGGCTCAGGATCAGGCTGTCGACCGGAACGGTCTCGTGGACGGCCACCGGGTTCTTGCTGCACCCGACGAGGCAGAGAAGCACCGCCGCCAGCGGACCGAGGGCCCGGGCGGCATCCGTACGCACGTGCCCTCGAGCGGACCGCGCGACATCCGGGGTGACGGGCACTGGCCAGCTTGGGCTTGGGGCGGTGTGCATGATCGGCTCGCCATCGAGGTGGAAAGTCAGCCAACGGCGCCTGCCAGGCGGCGCCGAGGAGTCCCACATTGACCAGCAAGACCGGGGCCACTGCCAAGCGCCACAGATTCTCAATTGCCGCACCGGAGGCCAAGGGCGGACGCCCACTTTTTTGCGCTGCCGGGCTCGCCTCCGGCCATGTACGGGTCGGCTTTCGCGCTCCGGCCCCCAGCACGACCCGCGGCCGTGCTTCTCCCGGCCGCGCCGGTCCTCCCGGCCCGGTCCAGCACTTGAGCGGCCCCGAGCCTTCCTCTAGAGTCCGGGCCTCGTGTCGCAGCCCCGCCCGGCGCTCGACGCCCGGCTCGAGGCCCCGCGGCGACACCGCCCCCTGAGGAACCCATGCTAGAGCTCCGCGACGTGGTGAAGACCTACGACGGGCGCGCCGTGGTCAACCGGGTCTCGAGCGAAATCTCGCCGGGCGAGATCTTCGCTCTGCTCGGCCCCAACGGGGCCGGGAAGACCACGCTGATCCGGATGATCACCGACATCCTGAAGCCCGACTCGGGAACGATCCGTCTCGACGGCCGGCCCGTGGGGGGCGACGAGAAGCGTCGCATCGCCTACCTGCCCGAGGAGCGCGGGCTCTACCGGCGCGCCAAGGTCACCGAGCTCCTGAGCTACTACGGGGCGCTCAAGGGCATGGCCGCGAGCGCCGCCCGCGATGCCTCGAGACGTCTGCTCGAGCGTGTCGGCCTCGCCGACCGCGCCGACGATCAGGTGCAGACCCTGTCCAAGGGAATGCAGCAGAAGCTCCAGCTCTGCACCGCCCTGATCGGCGATCCGGGCCTGCTGATCCTCGACGAGCCGTTCAGCGGCCTCGATCCGCTGAACGTCCAGATGCTCGAAGAGATCCTCCAGGAGCGCAGCCAGGCCGGCGTCACGGTGCTGCTCTCCACGCACCAGATGAACAAGGTCGAGGAGCTCTGCGACCGGGCGCTCATGATCAACCGCGGGTACATGGTGCTGCATGGCTCGGTGCCCGAGATCCGCCGGCAGTACTCCGATCACGCGGTCGTGGTGCGTGCCTCGGGGCGGCTCGAGGACCTCCCCGGGGTCCGCTCCGTCGAGCCCTTCAACGGCGACCTCAAGCTCACCCTGGAGGCCGACGCCACGCCGGATTCGGTGCTCAGAGCCCTGGTGGAACGCAGGGTGGTGATCGAGTCGTTCTCGCTCGCGACGCTTCCGCTGGAGGACATCTTCGTGAAGGTGGTGCGCGAGGGGCTGGGACTCGACCAGGGGCGGAGCGAGCGGGCCGCCGAGGTCGCGCCGGGTGCGCGATGAGCTTCTCCTGGCCCCGCGTGCTGACGATCGCCAGGCGCGAGTTCCTCTCGACCGTGCGGCGCAAGGCGTTCGTCTTCACCCTGATCGGCATGCCGGCCTACTTCGCGTTCGTGAGCTGGATGGCGATCAAGCCCCAGATCGCCGAGCGCCTCCAGGCGCTCAAGAGCCTGACCGTGCTCGCCGTGGTGGACTCGTCGGGCCTCTACCACGGGGCCCGGCGCGAGATCCGCACCGAGTACTCGCCCGGCGACAACCCGTTCAGCACCACGAGCGGGTCCCCTCAGGTGCAGTGGTTCCGCACCGAGGTGCACCTCTATCCCGACCAGAAGACCGCGACGGACTCGCTCAAGGCCGGGCGCGTGAGCCAGGTGCTCGTGATCCCGCCCGATTACCTGGCCACCGGCAAGCTGCGCCGCTACGCCTGCCAGAGCGGGCTCTTCAGCTCGGGCGCGGACCGGCCCGTCACGCGCTGGCTGGTCGCGAATCTGCTGGCGGATCGGGTGGATTCGATGCGCATCGAGCGCGTGGTCCGGCCCTTGCGCGGGTTGGATTTCTACGCCATGAACCGGCAGGGCCAGTTCGAGCTCAGGGACGAGCGTCGCGAGGCGTTCGACTTCCTGCTGCCGATGTCGTTCGGCCTGATGCTCGGGCTGTGCATCGTGATCGGAGGCCAATACCTGCTCCAGGGGGTGAGCGAGGAGAAGGAGTCGCGGATCCTGGAATCGCTGCTCTGCACCGTGTCCGCCGAGGAGCTCCTGGGCGGGAAGTTGATCGGACTGGGAGGCGCCGGCCTCACCCTGGTGGCGGTATGGATGTTCATGGGGGCATCCTTCGGGGGACCCGCGGCCGCGCTGGCGCAGATTCACCTCTCTCCGGCGCTGTTCTTCTTCATGCTCACCTACCTGTTGCTCGGGTACCTGTTCTACGGGAGCCTCATGACCGGGATCGGCGCGGTGACGAACAACATGCGCGAGGCGCAGCAGTTCGCCTTCATGTTCACGTTCGCCAACTGGGCGCCGTTCATCATGCTCACCAGCATCATCGGTCGTCCGGACGGGCGGCTGGCCGTGGGCCTCTCCCTGTTCCCGCCCACCGCTCCGGTCACGATGATGATCCGGATGTCGGTTCCCGGCGGTCCCGCGGTTCCGGAGTGGCAGGTGGGCCTCTCCATGGCGTTGCTGGCCGCCGCTGCCTGGTTCGCGCTCATCGGCTCGGCGCGGGTGTTCCGGATCGGGCTCCTGCTGCACGGCAAGACGCCGAATCTGCCCGAGATCCTTCGCTGGGCCCGGAGCGGATAAGACCAGCGCCCGCTTGCGGATTGCACGATCGCGAGTTGCGGGCTGTCGGGTGGAGCAATCTCTTCAGCCGCATCTTGCCGGCAAATCATTGACCGGCCCGAGAGAGCGCCAGCCCTCAAGATTCCTCTTGGCAGGCGGCCCTGGACGCTGAGACAATCATTTAGCGCTCTGGCTGGGTGGAGAACTCAACAGGGTACGGGTTTTGCGAACAAGACCCAGCGGGTTGCCGGAAGCTTCCCGGCGGCCCTGACATTTTCGAGAGCCCGAAGGCGCTGCGTAAAGCTATGGGTCCCTCATGGGATCCCCGGCGCTCAAGGGACGGAAGCGGTCGTACAGGCGACAAGTGCCAGACTCCTCGCTTCTCTCTCGAAAGGCGGACGCGTACCGCGTCCGCGTCACAACGGGATCGCCCGGTCTATGGCCGGGCGTTTTCGTTTATGGGTCGTGCAGGCGCCCGGGTCCCCGGGAACCGCGCGCGGCCTTCCGGAACGGCCGGGCGCGACGACGCTGTCGGCCAGGTCCAGCACCTCGGCACCGCAGGGTCAGGGCAGTCCCAGCCCGACCCTGACCGGAATCGCCGGCGAGGGGACCCCCTCGAGGAACAAGAAGTCGTAGTGGGCGTCGGCGAACAGACTCCCCACGGCCGGCAGCCTGACCTGGATGCCGCTGCCGAAACCAAGCGCCGCGTTGGTTTCGACCTGCTTCCGCTGGGCCACATGCCCATAGGGGTCGCGGATTTCCTTGCGATCGGGCCCGTGGGGAAGGCGGGCGCTCTTGCGCGGCTCCATCCGAAGGGCCAGAATCGCCCATCCAATGCGACAGCTCCGGCTGGGCCTCGCACAGCTCAATCCCACCGTGGGCGACGTGGACGGGAACGTGGCCCGGGTGGCGGCCTACCTCGAGCAGGCGCGCGGCCTGGGCGTCGACCTGCTGGCGTTTCCGGAGATGGTGATCACCGGCTACCCGCCCGAGGACCTGCTCCTCAAGCCGTCCTTCATCGAGTACGCGATCGAGCGCACTCGAGACCTGCTGCCGCGCACGCTCGGAATGACGGTGGTGGTCGGGACCGTCGACCGCGATTTCGACCTCTACAACGCCGCCGCCGTGCTCCACGACGGCCGGTGGATGGGCACCTACCGCAAGCGCTACCTGCCCAACTACGGCGTGTTCGACGAGAACCGCTACTTCATGCCCGGTACTCGCAACCCGGTGTTCGTCCGAGGCGGGACGATCATCGGCATCAACATCTGCGAGGACATCTGGTACCCGGGCGGCCCGGTGGAAGAGCAGGTGATCCGGGGCGGGGCCGAGATCGTGATCAACATCTCGGCCTCGCCCTACCACGCCGGCAAGGCCCAGGTGCGCAAGCGCATGCTGTGCACGCGCGCCGCCGACAACCTCGCGGTGGTGTGCTACGTCAACCTGGTGGGCGGTCAGGACGAGGTGATCTACGACGGCTGCAGCCTGATCGTGGACGAGCAGGGGCAGGTGCTGGCCGAGGGCAAGATGTTCGAAGAGGACCTGGTGGTCGCCGACGTCGAGCTGGATTCGGTGTTCAGCGCCCGCCTGCACGATCCCCGCCTGCGCAAGGGACGCGCCCTGGAAGCGGGCGAGGGAGCGCCGCGCATCGATTTGCCGGCGCTGGGCACCGGCGCCACGCCGGCGCCGGACCCTGCGGGTGGAGTGGCCCCGTTGCCTCGGGGCGGCGGAAACGGCGGCGTCGCGACAGCCGTCGCCGCCAAGCCCGCGCTCGAGCGGCGAGCGGCGCCGACCTACCCCGAGCTGGTCCCGGAAGTCTACGGGGCGCTCGTGCTCGGCACCCTCGACTACGTGCGCAAGAACGGCTTCGAGACCGTCGTGCTCGGGCTTTCGGGCGGCGTGGACTCGGCGCTGTGCGCCTGCATCGCCGCCGATGCGCTGGGGCCCGCGAACGTGGTCGGGGTGTCGATGCCTTCCGGATTCACCTCGACGGCCTCGCGCGAGGATGCCGAGTCCCTAGCGCGCAATCTCGGAATCCGGCACACCTGCATCCCCATCCGCGACGTCTTCGAGGCCTATCTCAAGGTGCTCGAGCCGGCGTTCGACGGCAAGCCTCCCGACATCACCGAGGAGAACCTGCAGGCGCGGATCCGCGGCAACTACCTGATGGCGCTCTCCAACAAGTTCGGCTGGCTGGTGCTCACGACCGGCAACAAGAGCGAGGTGTCGGCTGGCTACAGCACGCTCTACGGCGACATGGCGGGCGGGTTCGCGGTGCTCAAGGACGTCTACAAGACGATGGTGTACCAACTCGCTCGCCACCGGAACCAGTGCGGGGAGCGTCCCGTGGTCCCCGAGCGCACGCTGACCCGCGCGCCGAGCGCCGAGCTCAAGCCGGACCAGACCGACCAGGACACGCTGCCGCCCTACGAGGTGCTCGATCCGATCCTGCGTCTCTACGTCGAGGAGGACCGCTCGGCGCGCGAGATCGCCGATCTCGGCTACGACGAGGCGGTGGTGCGGCGCGTGGTCACGATGGTGGATCGCGCGGAGTACAAGCGCCGCCAGAGCCCGCCCGGGATCAAGATCACCCCGCGCGCCTTCGGCAAGGATCGCCGGCTGCCGATCACGAATCGCTGGGCGGGGTGATCTAAGGGTGCCTCTCTAAGCGGCTCTCAGAGGAGCCAGGTCGCCTCTCTTCAGTTCCGGCTGACCCAAGCCCCGCAGGATCCGGTTCATCCGGGCAGCCGAGACGCGCTTTACGGCGTCCACCCACGCTATCACGCGGCCCGAAAGGCGAGACCGCGACGGCCCCGGCGGCCGGGCCCCCGAGCCCAGCCACCGGCAGACTTACCTCAAGGCCCCGCGCTGAGCACCAGGATCAGGAAACCGTCCTCCACCTTGACCTGGTAGGTCCCGGCGGTGCCGAAGGTGTAGAGCGTGAAGTCCCCGTCACCCCTCGCCTCTTGGAGCAGGATGTCCTTGCCGGCCTTGGTGAAGAGCTTGGACGACTCGTCCCAGCTCACCACGTGCACATCGGGGGCGGCCCCGATCGCGCCCGGCCCCCAGAGCCGGGTGGCATTGGCCTGGACCTCGGCGATCGTCGTGTAGTTGGTGCTTCCGGCCGTGACCCAGACCTCGAGCGCGCCGGCTGGCCCGCTCATGTTCGTGAACTTGCCGACCAACGCGAAGTCGTTCAGCCCCTTGAGACTGTCCTTGTGCTTCTCGTAGTCGGGAATGGTGTTCAGATCCACGAAGATGCGCGCGAAGGGATCCGAGCTCGAATCGATCGTGAACGGGCTCGGGAGGCCGAACTCCACGAGGACCTGTCCCGTCGCGACGAAGCAGCCGCTCGCGACGAGCGCGGCGAGCGCAAGGACCGGAAAGACCCGTCGATAGCTCCGCATGCAGCCGCCTCCTCAGGGAATGGGTGGGAAGCTCAAGAGGCCGTAGGAGACGCCGGCCGTGACGTTCGCCCACTTGCGGGAAGACTCCGTGTTGCCTTCGTCCAGGACTGCGCTCATCTCGGCCCGCACATGGAACGACAGCTTGACGATCGGAGCCTTGAAGCCCACCCCAACCCCGGCGTTGTAGGCGGTGGTCGTCGCATCGAGCCCGGGGCGCTCCAGCTTGTGGGAGCCGATGCCCACGAACGGGTAGAACTGCAAGGGGCCTCCGAAGGAGAACAACACGTTGGCCCCGTATCCCGTCACGTCGATGCCGCTGCGCGTGATGCTGAGGCTGCCGAGGTCCTCGCTCTTGTCCCCGCCGTTGGCCTTGAGGAAGTACGGCTCCACGGTCACGAGCGGGATCACGTTCACCGGCACCCGTATCCCGAGCTCGGACCCCGTGCCGTTGTCCTCCTGGGCGACCGGAATGCTTGCGCCGCCGAACACGCCGACCGCCACGCTCACGGCCCCGGCGGGCAACGCCCAGCAGGTCACCGCGAGAGCAACGATCCATACCGAGAGTCTCTTCATGGGACAGCCCTCCTCTCTTCCTTAATGGATCGGCCTGGCCGGATGCATTCATGAGCAGATCGCGTTGCCGGCTCATGAAATGGAGCGACCTGGCAACTCCGTGTCGAGGCCGTGAGCCCATCTTTGTGCCGGGTCCCCAAGACGGTCAACACGCGGGGCGTCCCCGAGCGCAGACAGGCGCCATGGCCAACGGTAAGTGGGTGCGAGATCGTCGCGTCCTGCAATGGACGACCGCGCGACGCGGCGCGGGAGGGCCGGCGCTCTACTGGATGACGCGCACCGCCACGACGCTCGCCGAGCAATAGCGGGTGAGGAGGTCGGCGAGGTGCTCGAGGGCGGCCGAGACGTTGTGGCCGGCCCCCTCGGCGGGACTGAACAGCACGACGAGGATGTGGCGGGTCTCGACCGTGACGGAGGTGCGGGCCGAATCCGACGTGGGGGCGCCGAACGGGCCCTCGTCGTCGGCCAGCAGCAGGCGGCCCTCGAGGTTGACCCGCTGCTTGCGGATGCCCGGATACCCTTCCCCGTGATGCCCCACCCGCACCTGCACCACGCCCTTCACCGCCTCGCGGTCGTAGAGCCCGAGAGGGACCTGGTGGGAGAGCGAGCACAGGTTGCAGACGTCCACCGTGGAATTGACCTTGGGCAGTCCCTTGCCCTGCAGCACCCTGCGGAGCAGCGCCTCGCTGCTCGGGCGGCTCTTGGTGGGATCGATGTCGAGCCTGCGGAACAGCGTACGAGTCTCGGCCACCCCCGGGATGTCGGCCGGCTGTTTCCCTGCGTAATGAGCGACCAGGCGCTGGGTGACGCGGTCCCGTTCGGCCTCGAACTCGTGCGGCAGGGGGCCTGAGCGAAGCCCCTCGGCTTCGAGGAGCCCCAGGGCGAGCGTCCCGAGAAGCGAGTCGTCAACCGAGACGTTGATGCTTTGGGTGCGGGCTTGAAGCGACATGGGGCGCATTCACTCCAGGCGGCGACGGCGAACCGTGCCTCCGCTGCGCCACCGTTTTCGATGGGCGGCGGGAAATCCCTTTCCGACCCAACAAGAGGACGACAGCAGTATCTTCGCCGCCCACGCGAGCCGGGCTCGAACACGACACCTGTAATCGAGATCGAGGGCGCTCGCCCGGGGGAACTGGCGGCGAGCGGATCACCCACCCGCCGCACCATATCCCGGCCGCCGCCCGAGCCCAAGCAGTTTTCGCATGCCAACGCGCGCGAAGTTCGGCGAATGCTTGGCGATTTCGGATTGTGGTTGCTGAAAATCGATTAGGAGGACTGATCGACCTGGGTGGGAGGGAGTTTTCGAACCACCGAGACGATGCGATAGCGGCGGCGCTGATCTCCTTCGCCGAGCTCCACCTCTTCGCCGATCGAGCGCCCGAACAGCGCGCGGCCGAGCGGGGCCTGGAACGACACCACGTGACCGCCGTGGTGGTGCTCTTCCTCGCCGAGAATCCAGTAGGTCACCACCTCGCGATCGCTCTCCAGAACCACCTCGCTGCCGAGCCCGACGATGCCGTCCTTGTGCTCGGCGTCATCCACGAACCGAGGCTGGAGCGACCGGGCCAGCTTGCTGGCGTTCGCCTGCTTGAGCTTGGCCGAATGGTACTCGGCGTTCTCGCGCAGGTCGCCGAGCTCGCGAGCCTTCTGGATCGAGGCCGGAATGGTGGTGCGGAGCTCGCGCTCCAGGCGCTCCAGCTCCTCGCGCAGCCGCTCCCAGGTGGCCCGCGTCATCACCGAGAGGTTGGTGTCCTCGGCCTGCTGGCCGACCCCGTGGAACAGCTTGTCAACGCTGCGCTGCCGCGCCGCCAGCACGGCCTCGGCCTCCTCGCCGAGCCCCAGCCGCCGGGCTGCTTCGAGGACCGGGAACAGCAAGCGATCGCTGGAGCGCCAGCGCCGCAGCAGCACCCGCAACTCGAGCTTCGCGTCCTCGGGGCAGGGTACGTCCCGGAGCACCCCGTCGAGGGCCCCGCCGGGCTCGAGCCAGCGCATCACCTTCTCGGCCACCGAAGGCTTGGGACGCTCCTCGATCAGCGTGAGGGCCGCGCACAGCAGCCGCCACGGGTCGGCCGGCGGCGAGGGAAGTCCGAGCTCCTCCTCGATCCGCCGCAGCGCGGCCGTCGGGTAGCGGGCGGCGTGACGCAGCAGGGTCGCCCGCAGGTCGGCTCGCCCCCGCTCGCCCAGCTGCCGGCGATACGCTTCGGCCGCCGCGCGCACCGACGAGAAGCGCGAGTCGAGCGCCGAGAGGATGGCGTCCGACTCGACGCCGACCCGATGGGACACCTCGAGCAGCGCGGCCTGCTCCAGCTCGCCGGAGAGGTCCGAGATCGAGAGACCCCGCTCCCAGAGCTTCCTCAGCACCTCGGCCCATTCCTCCGAGCGCTCCGGGAACCAGCGCGCGAAGTAGAGCCCGGCGCGCGCCCGGTCCACGGGCTCGCATTCGTCGTCGAGCACGGCGCGGGTCACGTACTTCCCGAAACGCTGGGCGAGCTTCTCCTCGGCCTGGGGATGCTGCGACAGGAACTTCCGCAGCGTGGACAGGTTCTCGCGCACCGACTTCCGGGGCCCGAGCGCCGGGAGCGGCGTCTCGTCGTCGGCCCCCCCCGCGTCCACGGCCAGGCGATAGTGCTGCTCGAAGGCGCGGGATGAATCGATGCGCGGATCGTGAGCCGCCGCGGCGCGCGCGCGACGCCAGAACGCGTTCCACTCGGTGGCCGGCACGAGCTGCGAGCCGACCAGGAACACCTTGAGCCGCTGCGCGTCGCCGGCCCCGCCGAGCGACTCGAGCGCGCGCCGGAGCACCTCGGCCGGCTCGTCTCGAACCAGCCGCCCGAGCTCGTCCGGTCGGTTCACGCTCATCAGCCGGAGATCGCCGGCGGCGATCGGCGCGAGGGTCCGCCGGGCCGCCGCATAAGGCATCCGGTGTCCGCGCGCGTGAGCGAAGTCGAGGAGGACCGTCTCGCCGTCGTTCGAGGCCACGCGCCCGGCCCCGAAGGAGGCGTGATGCACCGACCGGCCCGGCGGGAGGGCCGCGATGGCGTCGAAGCGTTCGAGTGCCGGGAGCAGCGGCTTCAACCGATCCTCGATCGTGGAATGCTTGAGCACCGCCTCCGGGTCGGGGAGCTCGCGGGCCGGGCCCTGCCGGAGCGCTTCCACCAGCGCGGCCCGCAGCGGCTCGACCGCGTCGGCTCCATGCTGTTCCGCGATCCGCGCCGCGACGGTGCGCAGGGTGGCCAGGCAAGCGCCGGCCTTCCCGGCGCGCGCGACCACGGGAAAGGCGATGTCGAGGAGTTGCACACACTCGCGATGGGCCCCCTGGGCGGCCACCGCCGGCAGGGTCTCGATCAGCCTCACGAGGCCCGCCTCGTCCTCGTTCTCAACGAACTCGAGCGCGGCCTCCTCGAGGCCGGCGTATCGGCCCGCCGCCGCGAAGGCCGGCAGGAGCTCGGCCAGCAGTGTTCGGCGTCGCTCCGGCTGGCCGGCCTCGCCGAGCCGGACCGCGAGCAGGAGCCCGAGCTCCAGGTCCTCCGGCATGATCGTGAGGGCGCGCTCCAGCGCCTCGACTCGCGCCGGATCCTGATTCAGCCCCTCGTGCGCCTTGACCAGCCAACGGGCTCCCGCCAGGGTCTCGGTCAAGGACAGCGCACGTTCGGCCACAGCCGCCAGCGGCTCCCATTGCTGCGAGGCGCCGAGCTTGTCACACAGGGCGAGCAGCGTCTGGTGGGCGCGCTCGACTTCGCCGTTGAGCGCGCAAGCCGCGGCGAGCAGATACTCCACGCCCAGGGAAGCACCCGGCTGGTGACCCGGCCCTCGGCCCGGGCCTGGTCGGCCAGCTCTTCGAGGCGGAGTCGATCCTCGGGAGCGAGCTTGGGCGCGACCTCGCCGCGCAGCACCGCGGGAAGAGTCTCAGCGATCGTCATGGGGAGCATCAGGCGCCGACTCGGGCTCCATGGGAAAAAGGGCGATCATGATGGCGCAGCCGGGCTCGAGAGGCAAGTATGGGGAAGCCGGCCTCTTGATGACGAGCGCCCGGGAGAAGAAACTCCGCTCGTCCCCGACCGCCGGCCGCGATCGACGAGCGACAAGGAGGCGAGCCGCCCATGAAGATCTACACGCGCACCGGCGACGACGGGAGCACGGGTCTCCTCGGCTCCGGGCGGGTCCTGAAGTCGGCTCCGCGCGTCGAGGCCTATGGGAGCGTGGACGAGCTCAACGCCGTGCTGGGCGTCGCGCGCGCGACAGACTCCGCGGGGTGGCTCGCCGCCGAGATCGAGGCCATCCAGTCCCGGCTGTTCAAGCTCGGCGCCGAGCTCGCGACCGCGGAGGCCCGGATGCTGGAACGGCTCGAGCGCGTTTCGGACCGCGACGTGGCGGAGCTCGAGCAGTGGATCGACAGGCTCGAGGAGGAGTTGCCGCCGCTCAAGAGCTTCATCGTTCCGGGAGGCAGCCGCCTCGCCGCCCACCTCCACTTCGCCCGCACGGTCTGCCGGCGGGCCGAGCGCCGCGCCGTGGCGCTCCGGGAGCACGAGCCCGTGGAGCCCGTTCTGGTCCGGTATCTCAACCGCCTGGCGGATCTCCTGTTCGTGATGGCGCGGTGGTGCAACCGCCGCGAGGGGATCGCCGAGACCGAGTGGCGCAGCGGCGCGCGCGGACCGGATGCGGACCCGCGTTGAAACGAGCCCGGGCGTGCCTGCCGGTGGCGGACCGGCGGCGCTTCGGGTCTCGTGTCGCCCAGGCGGTCAAAACTCGTGCTTGCGCCCCCCCGGCGGGGGGCGTCTAATTGATGCGGCATCGGCGACCCGACGCGCAGCCCGCCTCGCCGGCCTCGAGAAGCGGCGGGGCTCGCCCGGCAGATAGGCTGGACAAGCGGGATGCCCGCAGCGATAATGTAGCCCGCTCACCTCAGGAGGAGCCAAGCGCCGGATGCCGATGCACCGCGTCCGGCAGTCTCTCCTCTCGCGAGTCGCTTCCGCGCGTTCGCCTCACCCTCGCCCCAGTTGCCTGGTGAGCGAAAATGCTGGTGAAGCCGCGATGCGGAAGCCGAGGCCGGATTCGAAGTGATCGAGGCGAGCGGGGCCAGCCCAGGGCGAGTCAGGAGGACACGAACGCCCAGGTGCTTGTTGACCACCGTCGCGAGGGTAGGCGACTCGACCGGCGGGATGGGTCCGTGCTCGAGCTCCGGGCAACCTTCACGGCCGCGAGAGGGACTCATGATTCGAAGCGGAGAGCGAGGAGATGACCCCGAGCAGCGCCACCGAAGCGGGAGGGCGGCTGCTCAGGGTGGCAAGCGACCGGGCCGGCATCTCCACGACCTCCACCCCGACAGGGGTATCAACGTCCCGGTTGCACACGAGAAAAGGAGTTGAGGCGGAGTTTGATTCCGCCGAAACTCCATCCAGGAGCCGAGCTCCGGTTCGAGCCGTGCTCCCGCCCTCTCGCTTGATGTCTAGCGCCCGCTCGTCAGCGCCAATCCTCGCCCGCTCCGGCGCCAGAACAGCGGCTCACGATGAGGATCCGTCATGAGACCACGCCGCCGCCGGCCCCGCGGGCCGCGGCCCCCCCAGTCCGGGCCAAACCCCGAAGCCGGGGCCTTCCAGCAGCAGCAACCCTCCATGATCATCCGCCGCCGTCGTCGCCGGCCGCGCGGCAACAACCGTCCCCTCAACAACAGCTCTCCGCAGCCCTATGCAGGAGCACCGATGGGCGGAATGAACAACGCTCCGCCTCGCGGGCCGGGGCCCGGCCTGCGGCGCCGGCGCCGCCCGATGGGGCGCATGAACGGCGCCGCGGAGAAGCGCCGCGGGCTCGAGGTCCTGCGCGACCTCCAGCAGGTCGGGGTGGCGCTCGATCCCACCGAGCGGTTGACCCTGGAGCTGAAGCCCGGCAAGGGCGCGCCGCCCTACGGTGATCGCGTCACCGGCCGCGCGCTCGACCTGATCGCGCCGATCGGGCGGGGCCAGCGGTGCCTGATCGTATCGCCACCCAAAGCCGGGAAGACCCGGATTCTCCAGATCATCGCCGCTTCCGTCGCGTTCAACCATCCGGACGTGGGGGTCTACGCGTTGCTCGTGGACGAGCGCCCCGAGGAAGTCACGGATTTCAAGCGCAACACCCCGGCGCAGGTGATCGCGGCTTCCAGCGACATGAGCATCGACGAGCACATCGAGACCGCCGAGCACGCCATGGAAGTGGTGGCGGCCCAGGTACTCGAGGGCAAGGACGTGGTGCTGCTGCTCGATTCGATCACGCGCCTCGCGCGCGCCTACAATGCCGGCTTCGAAGGGAGCGGACGCACGCTCTCGGGCGGCCTCGACTCGTCGGCCATGCAGTCGCCGCGGCAGATCTTCGGCGCCGCGCGCAAGATCGAGAACGGCGGCTCGCTCACCATCCTCGGCACCGCGCTCATCGACACCGGCTCGCGCATGGACCAGGTCATTTTCGAGGAGTTCAAGGGCACCGGGAACAGCGAGATCTACCTGTATCTATCCCGCCGTCGACATCGCGAAGAGCGGCACCCGCAAGGAAGAGAAGCTCTACCCGCCCGAGATCGTGCCGCGCCTCCACCTGCTGCGCCGCGGGCTGGCGGGACTCCATCCCCAGGAGGCGATGACCAAGCTGCTCGAGCTTCTCCACCGCTGCAAGACCAACGAGGAAATCTTCGAGCTCCTGAGGGCCTAGAGGGCCTAGTGGTTTGTCACACGTGAGTCGAGGGTGACGGCGGGCGGGGGCGCTCCGCGAGACCCGCTTCGCGTCGCCGTCCCTGGCGCCGCTCGCTACTCTCGACGCGCTCACCTCCTGCTTCTCGCGCGTCGCGAGAGTCTCGCTGCGGCCCCCGCCCGCCTTCACCGCTCCATTCACGAATGACAAGCCGCTAGTTCGTGAGCCCGTTGATCCCTCGCTGGCTGGATCGGGCCGCACGGGCCGCCTCGCTCGCGCTGTGCGCGATCGCCGCGCTCGAGGCCTTCGCTCTGTGGCGCCTGGCCGCCTCTTCCCCGGGGTTCCCGATCTGGGATCCCGCCGGGCACGGGCTCATCGGCCTCGACCTCGCCCAGGCGATCCGTCACGCCGACCCGCTGAAGTTCCTCTCCATCATCAACCGGCAGGTCGCCTGGCCCTTCGTCCACGGGCTCATGCTGGCGCCGATGTTTCTCGTCCTCGGGAACCGCTACGCCACGGCGGACGAGTTGAGCGCGGTGCTCTACGGGCTCACCGTGATCGCGATCGTCGTCGCCGGCTGGAGGCTCGACCCGGTCCGGGGCGCCTGGATCGGGGGGCTCGCGGCCGCGCTGGCGCTGGCCTCGCCCGCCTTCGCCCAGTTCGGCACCCTGTGCATGCTCGAGATGCCGGGCGCCTTCCTGCTCGTGCTTTCCTTGCTCGCGTACGCGCATGCCGCCGCGGATCCGGCCCGGCCCGGACGGCTCGCGGCGGCGGGCTGGTGCACGACGGCTTTGTTCTTCTGCAAGTACAACTACGGGCTGATGTGGATCGCACCGCTCCTGCTCCACGAGTGGCTGGCGCTCCCGGGCGCGGCCCGGGCGGCCTGGATCGATCGCGCGCTCGGGGCCGCGCGCGCCGCCTGGCTCAAGCCGTTCCCGTTCGTGATGATCGTTTATGCCGGCCTCCTGGCCTGGATCGCGGTGACCGGAGGCGGAGCCTTCCAGCTCTTCGGGCAGCGCGTCTCGGTTCGGTCGCCCGGGAACCCGGCGTACGGCTTCTATCTGCTGTGGGTGGTGTGGGGGCTGCTGGCGCTCCGCCGCCGCCGCGGCAGGCTCCGCGGCTGGTGGGAGAGCCTGCCGGCACGCGCGCGAGTATGGGGCCTCAGCGTGGCGCTCCCGATCGGCCTGTGGTTATTGATCCCCTACCCCAACCGCGTCCGGGAGCTGATCGGCCTCTTCTGGAATCGGAGCACGGCGGAATCGCCATGGTCGCTCCAGAGCCTGCTCTTCTATCCGCGCGCGTTCGCCAACGACTACTCGCCGGCGCCGCCGGTGGGATGGCTGGTGCTGGCGCTCGCGTTCGTGCCGCCGCTGAAGGGGCCTCGGGGCGTGGGGCCTGGGGCCATCGCGACCCTCGCGGCCGAGCAGGAATCGTCACGCGACCCGCAGCGGCTCCTATACCTCGCCTTCCTGATCGATTTTCTTGCCATCGCGCTGACCTACGCCGGGAGTCGCGCGGATGTCTTCGGGCTCCACCGCTACCCCGGCTCGCGATTCCTGTTCACGACCGCGCCGCTGATCTGGCTCCGCGCAGGGACCACGGCCGTGCATCTCCTCGACCTGCTGCCCGCGGGAGCGGGCCGGATCGCTGCACCGGCTCGGGCGCTCGGCCTCGCGGGTCTCCTGGCCTGGACGGTGCTCGGCCGCCCGCCGATCGACCGGATCCGGGCGGGTCACGAGGCCTACCAATCGCCGCCTGGGCTCGCTGCCGTGATCGATCGAGTGCTGGAGCAAGCGGACCGCCCCGGGGACCGGGCCGTTCTGCTCGGCTACTCTTATCCGCTGAGTCCTGCGCTCCTCGCCTGGCAGGCCGAGTTGACCGGCCCTCGATTCGATCGCCGGCGCATCCCCGAGCGGCTGCCCTGGCTCGCTCCCGGCGCGGGCGCCGATGAGATCGAGGGCCGGGTCCAAAGCCTCTCGGGTCGGCGTGTCATCGCAGCCCTCGCGACACCGGGCTCGCCTATCGCGACCGCAAGCTACGAGAACGAGGTCCGGCCGGATCGGGCCATCGTGGCGCGGCTCGACGAGGCCCCAGGCGTGATGAAGGAAACTGACCTCTCGATCCCGGAAGCCGGCTTCCGCGTCGAGGTCTTCCGGCTGGGGAGCGGTCGAGCTGGGTCCGGCCCGCCCGCGGCTCGGCTCAGACCCGCTCGATGAACTCCCCGGTGCGGGTGTCGATCTTCACCTTGTCGCCGATGTTGATGTACTGGGGCACCTTGATCTCGAGACCGGTCTCGAGCTTCGCGGGCTTCGGTGAGGCCGCGGCGGTGGCTCCCCTGATGTTGGGCGTGGTCTCCGCCACCGACAGCTCGACGAACATCGGCACCTCGACGCCGACGACCTTGCCGTTGAAGTAGAGCGCCTCGATCACCATCCCCTCGGTCAGGTAGCCGACCGCCTCACCGAGCACGTCGGCGTGCAACGACATCATCTCGTAGGTCTCAGTGTTCATGAAGTGGTAATCGTCGCCCGCCCGGTAGCTGAACTGGAGGTTGTGTTCCTCCAGGCTCGCCCGCTCGACCTTGTCCTCCGAGCGGAACCGGTGCTCGGTGTTCGAGCCGGTCTCGATGTTGACCAGGCGGGTCTGCACCATGCCGCGCCAGTTTCCGGGAGTGACGTGCAGGACGTTGGTCACCCGGTGTGGCTTGCGGTTGTGCATGATGACCATGCCGACCTTGAGTTGCGTCGCGGCGATCACGAGGTGCTCCTGGAGGGTGAGGGTTCAGGCGTCCGACAATCGGGGCGGACCGAAGGTCCTGGCAAGAGCGGTGCCGCATTCTGCATCACGCCGCGGCCGCCGCGCAACCCAGGGAACACGCTCCTCGCCATCTTCGAGACCGAGCCTCGGGTGCTCTACCATGGTGGCCCGGGTCTCCGAGCGACCCGGGCGATACGGGACACGCGGGCGATCGACGCCCGCGATCCATCGCGCACCCAGGGAGGCAAACATGTCGGCGCTGAAGACTCACCCCGAGGCCGGGGAGTATGCGCCCTACTACGCCCGCTATATCGAGCGCGTGCCGGAGGGCGATCTGCCGGATGGCCTGCGTCGCCAGAACGTCGAGACGGCGCGTCTCCTGTCGGGGCTCGACGGGTCGCGCGCGCTCCACCGCTACGAGCCGGGCAAATGGAGCGTGAAGGAGGTCGTGGGCCACCTCGCCGACGCCGAGCGCGTCTTCGCCTATCGTGCGCTCCGCTTCGCGCGCGCCGACGAGACCCCGCTGCCGCCGTTCGAGGAGAACGCGTACGTGCCCGCCGGGGGCTTCGATCGCCGGTCGCTGCCGTCTTTGCTCGATGAGCTGGCGTCGGTGCGGGCGGCGAGCCTGACGCTGTTCTCGAGCTTCGATCAGGCCGCCTGGATGCGAATGGGGACCGCGAGCGGCCATCGGGTCAGCGTGCGAGCGCTGGCCTGCATCATCCTCGGACACGAGCTCCATCACCTGTCGATCCTTCGGGAGCGCTACGGCATCGGCGGCTGACCCCCGCCGCCAAGCGCCGCGGGCGGCTGGTGGCCAGCCGCCCGCAGTCGTCGATCCGAGGAACCAGGGCCTACGCCCGCTCAGTCCACTCCCTTCTCCATCTGGGCGCCGAGCGCCGCGACGATCCGCGCCTGCGACTCCTGGAGGTGGGCCCGGGTCGTCATGTCCGTCACCGCCTTGCCCAGCAGGGCCGCGCGGATCTTGGTCTGGATCCTCAGCAGGCTCGCGCGCGCCAGTGTCGTCGCGTCCTCGGGCGGAGGCGGCAGAGCCGCCGCGCGCACGAACGGCGACGCGGGGGGAGCCGGGGGCGCCTCCCGGAGCGTGAGCCGGATCATCTGCTTCAGGTGCTCGCGCTGCAGGTTGCGGCGCAGACTCGTGATCTCGGAGGCCCCGGTGTCGAGCTCGGACCAGATGGAGCTGGTGAGGCTGGTGAAGAGGTCTGCCATCCTGAACGGCTTCTCCTTGGGGCCGAAGCGCAGCTCGTTGTCCTGGATGCGCGCCAGCGTGATCGGATGGAGGAGCCGGCTGAGAACGCTTCGCTGGATCGTGAGCACGTTGTCGTGCCACGGATAGTCGAGCCGCTGCGCGCTGAAATAGGTTCCAGCATCGAGCGGCGGCAGCCGCTCGATGGCGAGCTTGTCCTGGAGGCTGGCGGGAAGCTGGAACGCCTGGACGCCGAAAGCACGACTCGCCAGGAAATCCAGCGCCTCACGCTGCTTCGCCGCCGGCACCGGCGTGTAGGGAGGGCGTCCGCCGGGGTCGCCCACGTGATCGCGGTGGTGATAGATCCCCCCGATCAGCTTGGAGGTGGTGAGCAGCGAGCGGGCGCATTCGTTCAGTCCCCGCCCCGTCGCCCGGCGAAGCACCTGGTAGCCCTCCCCCGGCTTCGCGAGCTTGGACTCCATGTTCGTCCACAGCTCGTTCACCAGGTCGAGCCGGTCGCGGAAGTAGGAAATCGGGTCGTCCGACTGGTCGTACTGGTTGGCCAGCGGATCGATCGAGACCGGCGAGAAGGTGCCTACCGCGTCCTCGTCGGTCGAGTAAGGAAGCATCGGGTCGGAGGCCGCCCGGGCCGCGATCTTGCCGAGCTCCTCCGTCTCGTCGCCCGCGATCGGCTTGTAGGCGTATTCGATCGCCCAGTAGTCGTAGGGCCCCAGGGTGACCGGCAGGAAGTCGCCCTGGACCTGGCCCTTCTTGGCGATGATCACCGGGTTGTAGTCCATGACCGAGCCCGACTGCCCGATCTCCTCGGTCTTCTTGACGTCGTTGAGGTCGCCGTTCTTGAGGATGGTGCTGCCGCGGAAGTTGTGACGCAGCCCCAGGGTGTGCCCGACCTCGTGCGCCGTGAGCTCGACGATGTACTGGTGCATGAGGCGGGCCTCGACCTCGGGCGACAGCATCCCGCGGACTTCGATCATCTCCTCACCCAGGGCCGCCTGCTGGGCCAGACCGTCGGCGTAGTCGCAGCTGAAGCGCGTGTCGCGCATCCAGGGACCCGAGATCCAGTGGGCGCCTCCCTCGGCCCCACCTTCGGCCACCGGGCTCACGAACTCCTCGCCCGTGCGCCGCGCGAAGCGAACGATCCCTTCGCTGATGCTGATGTCGGCGTCGTAGATCTGGCCGGTGAACGGATTGGCGCGCGAGGGCCCGATCGCGAACGTGGCGTCGATGCCGGCGAACCAGCGAATGGTGTTGTAGCGGGTGTCGGCGGGATCCCACTCGGCGCTGTCGGGCTGCTGCTTCACCACGACCGCGTCCTTGAAGCCGATCTTCTCGAAGGCCTTGTTCCAGAGCAGGGTGCCTTGACGGATCGCGTCGCGGTACTCGAGCGGGATGGTGTTCTCGAGCCAGAACACGATCGGCTGCTTGGGCGGCGAGAGCGCGGCACTCGGATCCGACTTCTCCAGCTGCCAGCGGGTGAGGTAGCGGACGTAGGGGTTGGAGGGATGGTCGGAGGTGAAGTCCTGCTGCACGGTGTGGAAGTGCCCGACCCGGTCGTCGGTGAGGCGCGGCTTGTAGCCGGTCTCCTTGAGGTCCGAGAGCTCGTACTTCACGATCAGCGGCACGCTGCGCGGGTCGGGGAGGGTCACGGAGCCGCCGCGGGGGTTGTCGGTGGTGTAGTGCAAGGCCACGTCGAACAGCACGTTCTCGGGAAACGCCTTCACCCCGGTGACGGCGCTCTTCTCCTTGTCGAACGAGTAGTTGGACGGCTGGTAAGCCTGGTTGAGACCGATGGTGAAGCCCGGCAGGTCCTTGACCATCAGGTCGGCGGCGTCGATCAGGACGCTCTTCCTGTCCGGATGAGGCTTGGACTGGATCTTGGCCGAGCCGAGGATGGAATTCGGAAACGAGCGCGCGATCGAGCGGGCCGCCGGCGAGCCGGCCGGCGCGGTGAAGCTGGTGTTCTTCTCGATCCACTGGACGTTCTTGCCCACCTTGTGGAAATAGAACGGGAAGTCGCCCAGCACCTGGGCCGCGTAGAAGCCGCGCTCGCCCAGAGACTGATCGAGGCTCGCCGCGAACAGGTAGACCTTCTCGAGCTGGTCCGGGAGGATCTCGATCAGGATCTTGTTCTCGTCGGCCTTGCGGTAGATGGTGAACAGGCCCTTGGTCACCTCCATGTCCTTCACGACGTCGTCGAAGGGCTTGTCCTCTCCGGGCTTCTCCGCCGCCGGCTTTTTCGCGGCGTCGTCCTTGCCGCCCGACTTGGCACCCTCCGGGGCCTGCTTGTCGGTCAGAGCGAGATCCTCGGCGAACGCCCCGGAGGCGCCCGACAGCCCGGCGAGCACCAGGGCCAGCAGGGTGATGGTTAAACTCGACCGCATCTTCATGGCGTTCTCCTCAGTTGAAGCCGTCGCTCCAGGTCCTGGGGCTCGAGCCGTCTCGGATATGCAGGCGGTCTCCGTGTGAGACCAGCGCTGTGTCTCGGCGACAGAGCGGGCAGGCTACCCTACGGGCGCTGGCAAGGCACCCTTCAGGTGAGCCGCGATGATCGGGAAATACCGGCGTCGTGGCTGTGAGGGGGACCTTCGCCTGGGAGTGTCGCCGGAAACCCGGCGCCAACACTAGGCAGTGAGGTCGGGGGGATACGAGGGTCGGGCGACCGGCGCGGCAATTCGACGGACTGGCGGGCCGAAAACGATCGACCCCCGGAGAAGACCCGGGGGGTCGGTGAGGCTGCCCTGGAAACTGAATCCCCCGGCGGGTGTACCGGGCGGAGGTACGAATCCGAACGCCCAGTGACACCCACTCGAAGGTGTGCCACCGGATTACAGTCTGAGCACGAGGCTTAAGGACCTTCCGGCGCTACTTCATGAGATGACCGGGGCGTGGCGAAGGTTTGTGTCAGCGTGGCGTTTGACGCGGTTTTTACGGTCGCGGCGTCACGCAATGCCCCGCGGTGCGACGCCCTCGACCGGCCCGGGCCCCTCGGCCCCCGGCCAAGGCAGGGGTCACGCCTCGAAAAGCACGGCGGCGCGAGCATCTGCCCGCGCCGCCGCCATGAATGATGGATACCGGCTAGAAGTCCTCGCCGCCGTAGCCCCCGCCCGCCGGGGGCGCCGGGGCCTTCTTCTTCTCCGGGATCTCGGTGACCAGCGCCTCGGTCGTCAGCAGCAGGCTCGCCACGCTCGCCGCGTTCTGCAGCGCCGAGCGGGCCACCTTGGTCGGGTCGATGATGCCGGCCTCGAACATGTCGACGTACTTCTCGGTGTCGACGTCGAAGCCGATGTTCTTGTTCTCCTTCTCCTTGGCCTTGACGTGCTCCACGATGAGCGACCCCTCGATTCCCGCGTTCTGACACAGGGTGCGGAGCGGCTGCTCAAGCGCCCGTCGCACGATGTTCACGCCCTGCTTCTCGTCGTCCTGCTCGAGCTCCGTGTTGAGCTTCTCGAGCACCTTGAGGCTGCGGATGTAGGCCACGCCGCCGCCCGGGACGATGCCCTCCTCGACCGCCGCGCGGGTCGCATGGAGCGCGTCCTCGACGCGAGCCTTCTTCTCCTTCATCTCGGTCTCTGTCGCCGCGCCGACGTTGATCACCGCGACGCCGCCGGCGAGCTTGGCCAGGCGCTCCTGGAGCTTCTCCTTGTCGTAGTCCGAGGTGGTCTCCTCGATCTCACGCTTGAGCTGGCTGATCCGGCCCTGGATGTCCACCTTCTTGCCCGCGCCCTCGACGATCGTGGTGTTCTCCTTGTCCACCACGAGCCGCTTGGCGCGGCCCAGATCCTCGACCCGGACGTTCTCGAGCTTGATCCCGAGATCCTCCGAGATCACCTTGCCGCCGGTGAGGACCGCGATGTCTTCCATCATCGCCTTGCGGCGGTCGCCAAAGCCTGGAGCCTTGACGGCGCACACCGACAGCGTGCCGCGCAGCTTGTTGACCACCAGGGTCGCGAGCGCCTCACCCTCGACGTCCTCGGAGATGATCAGCATCGGCTTGCCGCGCTGCGCGATCTTCTCGAGGATCGGGAGCAGATCCTTCATGTTCGAGAGCTTCTTCTCGTAGAGAAGCACGTAGCAGTCCTCGAGCACCGCCTCCATGGTTTCTTTCTCGGTCACGAAGTAGGGCGAGATGTAGCCCTTGTCGAACTGCATTCCCTCGACCACCTCGAGCGTGGTCTCGATCGACTTCGCCTCCTCGACGGTGATCGTCCCGTCCTTGCCCACCTTGTCCATCGCCTCGGCGATGATCTTGCCGATCGAGTGGTCGGCGTTCGCCGAGATGGTCGCGACTTGCTCGATCTCCTTGTTCTCCTTGACGGTGCGCGAGAGCTTCTTGAGATGCTCCACGACCGCGTCGACCGCCTTGTCGATGCCGCGCTTGATCGCCATCGGCGACGAGCCGGAGGTCACGTTCTTGAGGCCCTCACGGAAGATCGCCTCGGCGAGCACCGTCGCCGTCGTGGTGCCGTCGCCTGCCACGTCCGAGGTCTTGGAGGCGACCTCACGCACCATCTGCGCGCCCATGTTGTGGTAGGGCTCGTCCAGCTCGATCTCCTTCGCCACGGTCACGCCGTCCTTGGTCACCGTCGGGGATCCCCACTTCTTGTCGAGAATCACGTTGCGCCCGCGTGGCCCGAGGGTGACCTTGACGGCCCTGGCCAGGATCTCCACGCCCTCGAGAATGGCCTGGCGGGCCTGCTCGCTGAAGAGCAACTGCTTGGCTGCCATGTTGCCTCCCTTAGATTTCGGTTCATGCCCGGGCCCTGCGCGATTCCGCGAGAGCGAGCCGGGCAGTGGTTTCGAGCTACTTTTCGGCCGCCAGAATGCCCAGCACGTCATCCTCGCGGAGAATCACGTACTCGGTCCCGTCGATCTTGACGTCGGTGCCGCTGTACTTGCCCATCAGGACGCGGTCACCCTTCTTCACCTCCATGGCGATTCGCTTGCCATCCTCGGTCACGCGACCGGGCCCGACCGCCACGACCTCACCCTCCTGGGGCTTCTCCTTGGCGGTGTCGGGGATGATGATCCCACCCCGCACGGTCTCCTTCTCCTCGATGCGGCGAAGCAGGATGCGGTCAGCCAGAGGCTTGACGTTCATGGTGAACCCTCCTCATGTGGTCCCTTGGGGGGACTCGTGGATTGATTGTCCGGCAGCCTGGCCGCCTCGATGAGAGCAGCGTCGGCTTGTGGCATCCGGCGCGCGAAGCAATCTGCATGCCGCATATCATGCAACCACGTGGCGCCGTGATAACCGCATTTGTTTGCAACGAGATCTGGGCATGCAAACCGCATCTCGCCCGATCTCGACCAACCCGCCAGGATACGGCCATTGCCCAAATGACACGTGATATCTAGCACTCGACGTGGGTGCTTGCCAAGTTGGCAAAGTCCCCCGCTAGGGTGCGTCCGGAGGGCCCGGGTCGCCGGGGGCTTGCGGCTCCTGCCAGGGCGGCAGGAACTGGCTACTTCGCCGCCTCGAAGATGGCGGCGTGGGGCACTCCCTCAAGGAAGCCGGTGCTCACGGAGCCGACGATCTGGACTCGCTGCCGGAAGGTCGGCACGCGCGAGCGCGTGAAAACCACGATGGTGTCCCGGCCCTGGTGGAGGTAGAAAGCGTAGCCGCCCCCGACCGGGAACGTCTCCCCGACACGCCCGCTCACCGCCACCACCCGGCCATCGAACCGCTGGGGTTCGCGCCGGATCCTGCCGATCGAGACGCCTTCGTAGGGCCGAGGCCAGAAGCTCCAGATCCCGAGAGCCAGCAGGACTGCCCCTCCAAGAGCTAGCTGGACGCGCCGATCCCGGCGGAGCCGAATCATCCACGAGCGCCACCACGGCTCCGACTTTCGCGCGGCCATCGTGGCGGAGCCGGGGTCTATCTGGGCAGCTCGCCCCGGGGGAGGAACGGGAACGGAGCCCGTGGGCTGCGCGGCGCCCGGGTCCTCGGGAGCGACGTCGTGCTCCGTCTCTGGCGCCGGTCGCTCGAGGAAGCCCTCGTTGATCGTTTCGTCCCGCCGGAGGCTCGCGAGTCGCTGGGAGAGCGGCGGCATGCCGGGCGGCGGGACCTGGCCGGCCACGCGCCGAAGCTCCGCCTCGGAGCCCTGGTCGGGCTCCACGAGCCAATCGGCGCGCTCGGCCTCGCGGGAGGGCGGGGCGCTGGGGTCGTCTTCCTCGGGGATGTCGGGTGCCGGAGTCGCCATGGCTGATCCTCGTGTCCGGGCGAGCGGGTATCACACTGGTTATCGGCGTCGGCGGGGCGCGCGTTAGCTCGCCTTGCGGCCACCGGGGCTCGTCCGGATGCCCAGCGGTTCGGGACTGCGCCCGGCCGGGCGTCTTCGCCGGATCCCGGCCTCAGTGGATCGAGTACTGCTTGATCTTCCGGTAGAGCGTCCTGAGCCCGATCCCGAGCATGGCGGCGGCGCGGGGCTTGTCCTGCCCGGTATGCCGGAGGGTCGCTGCGAGGAGTTGGCGCTCCGCCTCCTCGACGGTCATGCCCACCGTGACCGCCAGGGTCTCGCCCCCGGTCTCGACCTCGCGCAGGGCGTCGGGCAGGTCGGACAGGTCGAGGGGGCGCTTGCCCTCGGCGAACACCACCATGCCCTCGATGGTGTTCTTGAGCTCGCGCACGTTGCCGGGCCAGGCATGGCGCATCAGCCGGTCGAGCACGCCGCGGGTGATGCCCGTCACCTTGCGGCCGTGCTCGCGGTCGAACTCGCGGATGAACTGCTCAACCATGAGCGGGATGTCCTCCCGGCGCTCCCGGAGCGGGGGCATCTGGATGCGGACCACGCTGAGGCGGTAAAAGAGATCCTCGCGGAACCGCCCCGCCTTCACGTCCGCGGCCAGATCACGGTTGGTGGCGGCGATCAGCCGGACGTCGGTCTTCATCGTCTCGGTCCCGCCCACCCGCTCGAACGCCCGGTCCTGGATCACGCGAAGGAGCTTGACCTGGACCGCCGGAGAGATCTCTCCCACCTCGTCGAGAAACAAAGTACCGCCGTCGGCCATCTCGAAGCGCCCGCGCCGCGTCGCAGTCGCTCCGGTGAAGGCGCCGCGCTCGTGGCCGAACAGCTCGCTCTCGATCACGCCTTCCGCGAGCGCCCCGCAGTTGACCCAGACGAAGCGCTCGTGCTTGCGCGGGCTGTTCTGATGGATGGCCTGTGCCACCAGCCCCTTGCCGGTGCCGGTCTCGCCCTCGATGAGGGCCGTCGCGCGCGTCGAGGCGATCGCGCGCACCTGATCCGTGACCCGCTGCACTGCTCGCGAGCGCCCGGTGAGGCGCTCGAGCCCGAGCCGCTCGTCGAGCTGCCCGGCCATCTCGGCGACTCGCGCCGCCAGCGCCTGGTGGGAGAGGCCGCGCTGGAGCACCGCCAGCAACTTCTCGAGATTGAGCGGCTTCATCTGGAAGTCGTAGGCGCCCTGGCGCATCGCCTCGACCGCCTTCTCGATCTCGGCGCCCTCGGTGATCACCACGCCGCATACCTCGGGGTTCCGCTCCCGCGCCCGTCTCAGCAGCGCCATCCCGTCGATGCGGGGCACTCGCAGCTCGGCCACCAGGCAGTCGATCGGAGTCTGATCGATGGCGTTGAAGGCGGACTCGCCGTCGCGCGCCCAGATCACCTCGAGATCGTGCTGGCGCAGGAACGCGATGAGCCCCTTGGTGGCGTCGCTCTCCCGGTCCGCGACCAGCACGACGGGCTTCTGCTTGTACATCATGGAAGGGTCGCGACCGCTCCGCCGCGCGGGGAATCCGAGGCCCGGGGTGCATCGCGCCGGGCCTCGTGCGGGCGGGCGGCTACTTCTTGAGCTTGCGCAGGGCGTCGATCACCGCGTCGAGGCTCGGGATCTGGCTCATGTCGCCGGGGGCCGGGCTGATGTCCTTGTAGGCCACCCGGCCCTGCCGATCGATCACGAACACCGCGCGGCCGCTGTGACCCTTCTGCGGATCGAACACCCCGTAGGCCTGGCTCACCTCGTGCTTGAAGTCCGAGAGCAGGGGGAAACCGACGCCCATCTGGCGGGCGAAGGCCTCGTTGGCAAAATGGCTGTCGATGCTGACGCCGAGCACGGTCGCGTCCAGGTCCTCGAGCTTGGGCCTCTGCTTCTCGATGGCGGGTAGCTGATGGGAGCACACCGCCGAGAATGCCAGCGGATAGAACACCAGTACCACGTTCTTGTTCCCGAGGTATTCGGACAGGCTCACGAACTGGCCTCCCGGGCCCTTGAGCTTGAAATCGGGAGCGGTCTGTCCGATCTCCAGTGTGGCAGTTGCAGGCATGACGATCTCCTTCGGTGAAGGCCGCGCGCGGCGTGGGGGGATCGGCCGCATCATCATTGGGCCGTATCGCGCCTGTCAA
>VBOT01000115.1:0-2690 GCA_005893225.1 Candidatus Eiseniibacteriota bacterium | reverse complement strand
GCTCCCCTCGCGCCACGGGCGGCGGGCGGCGCGAGGTCGTGCGAACCACATCCTGGCTCGCCGCCGCGAGCTCGGCCAGGGACCGCACTCCCCGCTCGCTCTCCCACCGGGGCGCGAGCTGGATGAGGAGTCGGGCCGTGGTGCGGGCGTCGCCGAGCGCCCGATGAAATCGCTCTCCCGGGAGTCCGAGCTTCTCGGCCAGCTCGCTCAGCGTGTTTCCGCCGGCGCCGAACAAGCCGCGGGCGAGGCCCAGCGTGTCGATCACCGGGTTCGAGAGCGGCGGCAAGCCGCTCGACTGGAGCAGGCGGCGCACGAACGGCAGGTCGAACGGGGCGTTGTGCATCACCAGCGGGAGGTCCGCCGCGGTCTCGCGCACCCGGGCGGCGATCTCGCGCGGCTCGGGTGCGCCGGCCAGCATGTCGGACGTGATCCCGAGGATGCGCGCCGTCTCGGGGGGCACCGGCCGCGGCGGCCCGACGAAGCTCGACCACTCGTTGACGATCGCCCCGGCCTCGATCGTCACGGTGGCGACCTCGAGGATCGTGTCCTCCCGGGCGCTCCACCCGGTGGTCTCCACATCGAGCGCGGCGAAGCGCCGCCCGTTCAGCAGCGACATGCCGGCGACCCCGGCGCGCCGAGGTCTACTTGCGGTCTTCGGGGGCGGCGGACGCGCTCTTCACGTAGTCGTCGAACGGCACGCCGCGGTCCAGGTGCCCGTCGCCGATGTAGTGGAGGAGCAGCAGGAAGCGCTCGGCGGGGATGTACCCGGGGACATTCGCCACGTGCTCACCGCCGGGCCTGAGGAAGATGGTGGTCGGAAACCCGCTCACCCGGAAGCGCGCGGCCAGCGAGCGCGACGTGTAGACCTGCCCCTCGTAGGCGGCGGCATCCGGAGCCTCGGCATTGAGCTTGATCAGGACGAAGCGGCGAGAGAGGTAGTCCTGGACGTCGGCCCGCGAGTAGACGTCGCGGTCCATGCGCTTACACCAGCCGCACCAGTTGGTGTAGACGTCGACCAGGATCGGGCGCTTGGCGCCGCTGGCCTCCCGGAGCCCGGCGTCCCAGGCTCGCCAGGTGAGCGGTTTGGGCTCCGAGGCGACGGAGGCGGACGATAGGCCGACCAACATGATGGTGACGAAGAAGATGCGTTTCATCGGGATGCCTCGAGCGCCGCGCGAAGCGCGGATGGGTGGTGAGAGCGACCCGAGTCTAGCACGGTGCCGGGGTCACTCCTAGGGAACGCACGAATCGCGCCACCGTTGCCCCTACGGGGTCTGATTGCCCCCGGCGCGGGCCCGGGTGCGTCATGAGGCTGCAAAGGCCGGGCTCCGGCCGGGGCGTGGTGGGGGCGGGTCCGCGACTATCCGTAGACCGTATGCCGCAGCGTCTGGGCGGGCCGCTCCGGCTCGAACCACACTCCGCAGAGGCGCGACGTCCCGAACTGGCCCGGGTTCACGACCACGGTTCGACCGATCTCGTCCCGATAGGTGGAGGAGACGCGCGGCGACTCGTGGATGTGCCCGCTCAGGACGAGCGGCGGCTGGTGGCGCTCGATGAAGCTGCGGATGGCGCGCGAGCCGACGTGCACCCGCGCGGCCGTCAGGTCGCACCGGGTCTGCCGGGGCGGGGAGTGGAGCATGAATACGGTCTCGCCGGCCCTGGTAGCGCAGGCGAGCTCACCGAGCGCCTCGGCGATGGTCGGCGCGCGGTGGGCGGGATCGAAGCGATGGGGCTCGACCCTCTCGCCGCGGCTCACCCACCCTTCGAGGCGCGGCGGTGACTCGTCGGCTCCGTCGTCCCATCGCTCCCAGTCCTTGAGCCCGAACGGCGTGATCGGCACCCAGGAGAGGCCCGCCACCGCGAGTCCATCGACCGTAGCGGTGCGCTGGTGGAGCGACTGCCACAGGACGCCGTCCTGCTGCTCGAGGCAATCGTGATTGGCGCCCCAGTCGTCGTTGCCCATGAGCAGCAGCAGCTCGGTCCCGGGGGTTGCCTCGTGCAGCCGGCGCGCGAACTCGACCAGGAATCCCTGCAGGAAGACCCGCTGGCGGCGCAGCCCCTCCTCGCCGCCGGCGTGCGGGCAGAGGTCTCCGCCGATCATGATGGCGCGCGGCCGGTGCGCGGCGCCGATCGCCAAGAGCTGCTCGTAGAGGGAGCCCTGGCCGTGAAGGTCGGAGGTGAAGAACCAGTGGGACACGTGCTTGCTCCGTTACTGCCGCGCAGGGGGTCGCCAATCTATATCCGGGGATTTCAGCCGTCGCAACTTGGGCGCCTTGCGGGAGCGCGGCTCCGGAGGCTCCGGGCGCGCGCCGCGGCGTTGCCTGACCTCGCTTCGTGCCCTAGGCTTGGCGCGTGCATCAGCTCCCGGGGGAAGGACCATGAAACGCGAGATCTGGAATAGCGTGGCCCTGGTCGCCGGCGTCGTGGCCCTGGCGGCCGGCGGCCCATGGCTGGTCCACGAGCTCCGCACGCTGCCCCGCACACGGGTGCTCGAGGCACGGGCCCAACAGCGCGTCGTCACGCTCGAGGTGGGCGGCATGACGTGCCGCGGCTGCGTCGCGGCGGTGCGGGGCAAGCTCGCCCAGGTCCCGGGCGTGACCGACGTGGACGTCCGGCTCGCCGAACGGCGCGCCTACGTGGTGTGCTCGAGCTCGCTCCCCGATACCGCCCTCACCGCCGCCGTCGGTCGG
>VBOT01000114.1:9694-14641 GCA_005893225.1 Candidatus Eiseniibacteriota bacterium | reverse complement strand
AAAGTCGACGATCAAGAGTGAAGAGCATCGCGTGGGAGAGAAGCGCGGCGGCAAGCAAGTGCGCGTCAACCCAGCCGATCCCTCGGCCAAACAACCTGTCGCGCTCGACGAATGCCAGGACTTCCTCGTGATCCGCGACTCTCGCGCCAGGGAGTCTCCCGATCAGCTCCAGGATCTGCTGCCGATTTCGCATCCGGCCGCACGCCAGCTCGCCGATGACGAACGGGTGCGTGAGGACTTCTTCGCGATCGAGCAGCGAGATCAGGGTTCGATTTCCGGAGCGCAGGTGGTCGATCCACACCGAGGTATCGACCAGAATCATGCTGCTTGGTTCGGACGCCTTCTGCGGACTCGCGAGAGCTTCTTCTCGGTGCCACCCAATCGTGCCAGCCGCCGGGCGCTCTCTCTCGCGATGAGGGCCTCGAGCCCCATGCGGACCAGGGAAGTCTTTTCCGTCACTCCGGTGAGTCGTGCCGCATGACGAAGAAGCGCGTCCTCGATGTTCAGGGTCGTTCTCATATGCATCAATATGGCATTCTCATACATATGAGTCAAGGGGTGCGTGCGCCCCACCGCCAGAGCGGGAGGATGCGAACGGTCCCGAGAACCGGCTGGTTTCACCCGGCAGGCTAGGACTCGAACCTGCCATAGAACCGCCTCAGCCGTCGCGAGTCGTGGGCCCAGAAGAGCGAGCCCAGCGCCGCCCGCCAGAGCTCGTGACGCGGCAGGCGCGGGCGCCTGGGGCCCCACGGGAACTCGGGGTCGCGCCGGGCGTGACGGAGCGAGCCGAGCGCCCACAGCGCGGGCCACAGGCAGAAGAGCCGGTAACGCACGTGACGGACCGGGATGGTGTCGAGGTAGTCGGGGACGCGAGCCAGGGCGGCGCGGGCCAGGGACTCGAGACGGCCCGCGATCTCCCGCACCGCCGGGTGCGGCCCGGCGATCAGCTCGCGCGGCCCGATCCCGAGCTCCTCGAGCCACCGGGCGGGCAGGTGGCAGCGGCCGCGCCTGAGGTCGGTGGGCCAGTCGAGCAGGATGTTCGTGAGCTGGAGCGCCTCGCCCACGACCGGCGCGAGCTCGAAACGCCGGCGCAGGGCGGCGGGGCCCGTGTCGACCTCCCGCAGCGAGAACAGCCGGGTCAGCATGACGCCGACGCAGCCGGCGACGACCCAGCAGTAGTCACGAAGCTCGCGCTCGTCGTCGAGGTAGGGGGTCATCTCCGCCCCGTCCTGGCGCCGCGCAGCGGCGCGCGCGGCATACCGGCACATCCCGGCCGCCAGCGTCTGGACGCAATCGCCGACCGCCGCGCGATCGGCGGGCGCGAGCGCTCCGAAGGCGCCCATGACGCGCGGCAGGTTCGCCACCAGCTCGAGGTCGTCCCCTCCGACGCCGGGCCGCGAGGCGGCCCCGGCCCCCAGCTCGCGAGCCGCCCCCTCGTCGCCTTCCACGGCGGCGCAAAGGCGCTCGAACCGGCGCTCGATCGCGCCCGCGGTGCCGGGCCACGAGTCCTCGAGCGCGTCGGCGGCGCGGCACAGCAGGTAGGCGACGCGAACCGCGTCGCCCATGCTCCCGCTGAGGAGCCGGATGCTGATCGCGAAGGTGCGCGAGACCCGCGGCAGGGTCGCGCGGCAGTAGGCGATCTCCGAAGCCGCCCGCGCGGGGGCGTCCGGGCCGGCTCGACCGCCGGGCTCGAGGGCGGCGTCCAGGTCTCCGGTGCGCCGCGCGCCGCCGGGCGCCGTCATCAGACCTCGTCGATCTCCGCCGACCAGCTCACGGCCACGGCGCCGCGCAGCGAGGCCGCGGTCGGGCACTTCTCCTGGTGCCGGGCCAGGGCGCGATCCACGACCTCGCGGGTCCCCTTCGGGATCCGCAGCCGGTAGCGAATCCGCACCTCGGTCAGGACCGGCAGGCCGTCGCGGACCTCGTTCGCACCCTCGGCCTCGGCCGAGATGCAGTCGCTCGCCAGCCTCACTTGACGCACCTCCAGTGCGCCCTTGAGCGTGCCGAGCATTCAGCCGCCGGCGGCCGCGACGATGTAGTCGACCGGGAGCGGAAGGTCGCGTTCGGGGGCGAGCTTGTAATGGTCCTTGATGGGACCGTGCACGCCGAGCTCGATGGTTTGCCCGAGCGGGATGCGGGCGCGGCGATGGAGGCCGCTCACGACCTCGATGTCGGCGTGCGAGCGATAGAGGGGCTCTGGCATGGGATCCTCCACGGGCACGGAACACAAGCGTCCGGGGCAAGGCTCATCCGGGCGGCCCCAGCATAGGGCGGGCTTGCCGAGGGCGCCACGTTTCAAGCGGCGTCCAGGTTTGATCGATGTTCGCCCTGTGCTAGGTTCCGACGCCGGTCCGATCGTGGCGAGCATGACGGTCGATGCTTTGCGCCGCGGCCGGCCCGCTCATCCGGCGGTCGCGCACTCAATGAGGCCCCGATTGTCCTCCAACCGTGACCCTGTGATCGCCGCGCGACTCGGGCTCGCGGCGTCGCTCGGCATGTTCGGGCTCATCGTGATCGGGTCGGTGGTGAGGACGACGGGCTCGGGGCTCGCCTGTCCGGACTGGCCGCTCTGCCAGGGGAAGCTGATCCCGCCTTTCGAGTTCCACGTCCTGATCGAGTGGCTCCATCGCGCGGCGGCGCTGCTGGTGAGCCTGCTCGTGACGGGGCTCGCGGGCTGGGTGCTGGCGCGCCGCGAGCTGCGCGCGACGCTGGGCGGGCTCGCCGCCCTGGCCCTCGTGCTCCTGTTCTCGCAGGTGCTGCTGGGCGCGCTCACGGTGTGGAAGCTGCTGAGTCCTACAGTCGTGAGCGGCCACCTGGCGATCGCCCTCCTCCTCTTCTCCTGCACGCTCATCATCACCGCGATCGCCGAGACGCAGTCGAGCCCGCCGGCCGTTCCGGCGGCGACCGGGCTCACTTACGCCCAGGCCGTGCTCGGCGGCATGGTGAGCAGCAGCCACGCGGGACTCGCGTGCCCGGACTGGCCGACCTGCAACGGGGAGTGGTTCCCGCCGCTCGCCGGACTGGAGGGCCTCCAGATGCTTCACCGTTACGGAGCGTACGCGGTCACGGCGGCGATGGTGACGGCGGCGGTGATGGCTCGCTCGGCGCCCGATCCGGGGATCCGCGCCGGCGCCTCGACGGCGCTCGCCCTCAACGTCGCCCAGGTGGTGCTCGGCGTCAGCAACGTGCTGCTCGGCACGCCGCCGTGGCTCTCCGCCGCCCACCTCGCGACCGCCGCCGCGATGCTCGCGCTGCTGGTCCTCACCACCTATCGCGTGGCCTCGCTCCCCGCGCGCGAAGCTCGCCTGGTGGCCGCCCCCGCGCCATGAGCATGGCGCTGGCGCGTCCCACGGCGAGGAGGCTGCTGCTCGCGTACCTCGATCTCACCAAGCCGAGGATCATGACGCTCGTGATCCTCACCGGCGTCCCCGCGCTGCTGATGGCGCGGCCTGCCTTCCCGGACCCTCGGGTGTTCTGGGGCACGCTCGCCGGCATCGCGCTCTCGGCCGGCTCGGCCTCGAGCTTCAATCACTACTTCGACCGCGACATCGACCGATTGATGCGCCGCACCGCGACGCGGCCGCTCCCTTCGGGGCTGCTCCCGCCCTCGCACGCGCTGGGCCTCGGGTTCGGCCTCGCCGCGCTGTCGTGGATCGTGCTGCTGGGCACGTCGAACGCGCTGGCCGGCCTGCTCGCGCTCTTCTCCATCTTCTACTACGCGGTGATCTACACCGTGTGGCTCAAGCGGCGCACCCCGCAGAACATCGTGATCGGGGGCGGCGCGGGCGCCGCGGCGCCGCTCATCGCGTGGGCCGCCGTGAGCGGGAGGATCGACCTACCGGCCGTCCTGCTCTCGGCGATCGTGTTCCTGTGGACGCCGCCTCACTTCTGGTCGCTGGCGCTCTACCGGCGCGACGACTACGCGCGGGCCAACCTCCCGATGCTGCCGGTGACCCACGGCGAGCCGGAGACCCGGCGCCAGATCCTGCTCTACACGCTGGCGCTGGTTCCGGTGACGCTGACCCTCGGCCCGCTCGGAGCCGCGGGTCCGGTGTACTGGCTCCCGGCGACCCTGATGGGCGCGGCGTTCATCTACTACGCCTACCGGCTGCGGCGCACGGCGCGGGTGCCGCACGCGATCCACCTGTTCCGCTTCTCGATCCTCTACCTGTTCTGCCTGTTCGCGATGCTGGCCGTGGACGCCCTGATCCGCACGCTGGCGCGGGGCGCCGCATGACCCGGGCGATGCTCTTCACTCCGCCGGGCCCTCATGGTAGCTTCCCGCGCTGTTTGCTGGGGGCCAGTCCGGAGTTGCGGGGGAATCCCAACCGAGGAGCTCGATGGCGGCTCGAAGGCACACACTGAAGCGTCGGCTCGCCGCGATGGGGGCCGCCCTGTCGTTGATCCTGCTGGCGGGCTGCACGCTCCACCAGTTCCCTCAGAGCTCGCTCCATCCCCAGTCCAACTACGCCCAGTGGGTCCAGGATCTGCTCGAGCAGCTGACCTTCTGGGTGGTGGTGATCTTCGTCGCGGTGCAGGGGCTGCTGATCTTCGCGGTGCTGCGCTTTCGCAGCCGCCCCGGGGCCCCGGAGCCCAAGCCCATCCACGGCAACACCGCGCTCGAGATCGCCTGGACCATCGCCCCGGCCATCATCCTCACGCTGGTCGCGGTGCCCACCGTGCTCACGATCTACCGGACCCAGTCTCCGCCTCCTGTGGGGTCGCTCAAGGTCAAGGTCGTGGGGCACCAGTGGTGGTGGGAGTTCCAGTATCCCGAACTCGGCTTCACGACCGCGAGCGAGATGATCGTCCCGGTGGGGCGCCCGGTCGCGGTCGACATCGAGAGCGCCGTCGTGATGCACAGCTTCTGGTTCCCGGCCATGGGGGGGAAGCGCGACGCGATCCCGTCCCGCACCAACCACCTCTGGTTCACCCCCGACAGTCTCG
>VBOT01000114.1:0-9628 GCA_005893225.1 Candidatus Eiseniibacteriota bacterium | reverse complement strand
GTGTCGGGCCAGAGGGGTCCCCCGATGGAGCCGGACTCGACCACACCGGCGGGGCAGGGAAAGCAGACCTTCGCGCAGAGCGCCTGCGTCGCGTGCCACACGATCCAGGGGATCTCCGCCGGCGTGGTCGGCCCGAACCTGACTCACTTCGGCAGCCGGCACACCATCGCCGGGGCCATGTACGAGAGCAACCCGAGCAACCTCGGCAAGTGGCTCGAGAATCCCCCGGCGCGCAAGCCCGGGACGCTGATGCTCAATCTCGGCCTCTCGCCGCAGCAGATCTCCAACCTGGTCGCGTACCTGCAGAGCCTCAAGTAGCGAGCGCAGAGGAGAGCCCATGGCCACCACGGTAGCCGGCGTCCACGCAGTCCCGAAGAGCGAATCGGGGCTGTGGAGCTGGATCACGACGGTCGACCACAAGCGAATCGGCGTCCTCTACGGGGTCACGGCCCTCAGCTTCTTCCTGGGCGGCGCGCCGAACGTGGGGTGGTTCGCCTATTCGAACCTGACCTCGTCCCAGTACTCGCCCGGCCACGGCGTGGACTTCTGGGCGGTGGGTCTCCAGATCCTCGGCATCGCCTCGCTGGCGGCGGCGTTCAACTTCATCGTCACCATCATCAACCTGCGCGCGCCGGGCATGAAGCTCATGCGCATGCCGCCGTTCGTGTGGATGACGCTGGTGACGTCGTTCCTGATCATCCTCGCCTTCCCGGTGATCACGGTCGCCCTGGTGTTCCTGCTGTTCGACCGCTTCGTCGGGACCCACTTCTTCGTCCCGAGCGGCGGGGCCGACCCGCTGCTGTGGCAGCACCTGTTCTGGCTGTTCGGCCATCCCGAGGTCTACATCCTCATCCTGCCGGCGATGGGCATCGTCTCCGAAGTGCTGCCGACGTTCTCGCGCAAGCCGCTGTTCGGCTATCCGGTGGTGGTGTACTCGGGGATCTTCATCGGCTTCATGGGCTGGGGGGTGTGGAGCCACCACATGTTCTCGGTGGGGCTCGGGCCGCTCGCCGACTCGTTCTTCGCCCTCACCACCATGCTGATCGCGATCCCGACCGGGGTGAAGATCTTCAACTGGCTCGCCACCCTGTGGGGCGGAAAGATCGAGCTCAAGACCGCGATGCTGTTCGCGCTCGGGTTCATCGCGCTGTTCACCATGGGGGGGCTCTCGGGCTTCATGCACGCCTCGCCGCCGGCCGACCTCCAGCAGACCGACACCTACTTCGTGGTCGCCCACATCCACTACGTGCTGTTCGGGGGCGCGATCATGGGGGTCTTCGCCGGGATCTACTACTGGTTCCCGAAGATGACCGGCAAGTTCCTGAACGAGACGCTCGGGAAGATCCACTTCTGGGCCACGATGATCTCGATGAACCTGACGTTCTTCCCGATGCACTTCGTCGGGCTGCTGGGCATGCCGCGCCGCGTCTACACGTACTCGCCGAACATGGGATTCGACACCATGAATCTCCTCTCCACCATCGGCGCGTTGCTGCTCGGCGCCTCGGTGCTGGTGTTCGTGGTGAACTTCGTCAACAGCATCCGGAACGGAAAGCCCGCGGGCAGCGATCCGTGGGGTGGGGGCTCGCTCGAGTGGGCGATTCCCTCGCCGCCGCCGTCCTACAACTTCGCCACCATCCCGACCGTGCGCAGCCTCGACCCGCTGTGGCACAAGGAGGGCCGCGAGGCGGCGCTGGCGGCGAACCAGGTGCGCGGCCCGATCCACATGCCGCCCAGCTCCTACTGGCCGGCGGTGAGCGCGCTGGGCGTCACCCTGCTCCTGTCGGGGATGGTCTTCGGCTGGTTCGTCGGCATCCCCGGCCTGATCCTCATGCTGCTGGGGCTCTATTCGTGGGCCTTCGAGCCCGTGACCTGATGCGTTCCCCGACCCGAGGAGGAGCCTGACGTGGCGGTGGCGGCCCTTTCCCATCCGGCGCCCGAAGCGCACCCCACCAGCACCGGACTCAACAGCCGGAAGATGCTCTTCTGGGCGTTCCTGGGCTCGGAGTGCATGTTCTTCGGCTCGCTGATCTCGACCTATCTGATCTACCGGGGCCGCGATTCGGCGGGTCCGCACCCCCACGAGGTGCTCAACATCCCGTTCACCTCGTTCAGCGCCTTCGTGCTGCTGATGAGCAGCCTCACCATGGTGCTGGCGCTGGCCGCGGTGCAGCACGGCAACCTACGCGGCACCAAGATCTGGCTGGCCGCCACGGCGCTCTTGGGGATGACGTTCATCGCCGGACAGTGCTACGAGTTCACCCACTTCTTCTACGACGGGCTCAAGCTCCAGTCCAACCTGTTCGGGTGCACCTTCTTCGTGCTCACGGGATTCCACGGCACCCACGTCACGGTGGGCGTGATCTGGCTGTGGTCGCTGTTCATGATGGCGGTGCGCGGGAAGCTGCCGGTGGAGCGCGCCCTCGACGTCGAGATCGCCGGCCTCTACTGGCACTTCGTGGACGTCGTGTGGATCGCGATCTTCACGCTGGTGTACCTGATCCAGTAGGAGGGAGGGCACGATGAGCGAGCATCACGAGTCCACCCGATCCCCTGGGGAGCACGCGCATCCGGGCGCCAAGGAGTATCTCGGCATCGCGGTGGTGCTGACCGTCATCACGGCGGTCGAGGTGGCGGTGTACTACGTGCCGGCGATGCGGCCGATGCTCGTGCCCGTGCTCCTGGTGCTCTCGGCGGTCAAGTTCTCGCTGGTGGCGATGTTCTACATGCACCTCAAGTTCGACCACCGGCTCTTCTCGTGGCTGTTCGTCGTGCCGATGATCCTGATGTCGCTGATCGTCATCGGGTTGCTGCGGTTGTTCGGGCACTGGTGACGGCGAGCGTGCTCGGCCGGGGGGTGCGGCGATCCGGCCGCGGGCCCCGCGGGGAAAAAATGGAGCCCCGGGGAGGACCGATCCCCGGGGCTCTCGAGTGGTAGCGGGGGCTGGATTTGAACCAGCGACCTTCGGGTTATGAGCCCGACGAGCTACCAGACTGCTCCACCCCGCATCAATGGAGCGACCGTAGCCCGGCTGGACGCGGCGTGTCAAGCGCGAGGCCGCGGAAGGCGGGCCAAGCGAAGCTGGCTCAAGGGCCTTCGGGCAAGGGCCTTCGGGCGAATTGCGTCCCCGCCCGGTCCTGGCTATTCTCGCGCGCCTTCGTGCCGGACGCACATCTCTGGGGCCAACGCATGTCCAAACGGCTGATCGCTTTGTCTCGAGTCCGATTCGGGGTGGTGCTGGCTGCCGCCGTGGCCCTCGGGGCATCGGCTCGCGAGGCCGGGGCCGCCGCCGAGGTGCACCGGCTCAACCTGGTGATCTCCGCCAGCCCAACCCAGGTCGCGGCAACCGACTTCAACAAGGATCTCGACCAATTCAACCGCCTCATCCTCGAGCCACAGGGGTTGGAGGGGATCAAGAAGATCACGTTCGCCTGGTACTACGACTTCCAGCTGCGCTACTTCGTGCGGCAGAACGTCGCCGTCTGCGCGGGAGTGGGCCAGCTGCGCTCGGCAACCAAGCGAGAGTACCTGCCGGCCATCGAGCAGGACGTCGAGCTGCGCGCCGAGATGCTCTCGGTTCCGGTGCACGTCGGGGGTTTGTATTACTTCCAACCCTACAACCAGGGAGACTTCCAAGCGCGCGCGTACCTGGGAGGCGGTCTGATGAGCCTGGTCTACAACCGTGAGCGCTTCGGGCTCAACACCACCTTCCCCGGAGCGAGCTTCCAGAGATCGGGCCGAGGGGACAGCCCCGGCTACTACGTCGAGGCCGGGGCCCACATGTTCTTCGCGGCGCGCTACTCGGTGCTGGTGGGTGTGATCTACCGCAGCGCCAAGATCCGGAACCTGGAGGGAATCGTTCATACGACTGCCGGCAGCTTCCGGGTCCCGGTGCCGAACCTCGACACCAGCGGGGTGGGGGCGCGCATGGCGGTCGGGATCGGCATGTAGTGTCCCGTTCCGGGACACTCGCCGCTCAGTCCCGGAGCGTGCTGGACGAGTCCTCGCCGCCGCGGATCCGGTAGATGATCTCGCCCGGCTTGGCCATGCCGGTCTTCTCGCGCAACGCGTGCTCGGCCCGCTCGCGGCGGGCCCGCGGATCCCGTGCCTCGGCCTCGAGACGCTGGAGCTCGCTCGTGAGCTGCTCGACCTCGAGGCTCACCCGGCGGTTCTCGCGGCTCAGACGCCAGATGCGGTAGAAGCTGTGGTCGCTGATCAAGCCCGCCCACACCAACCACGAGACCAGAACCACCGCGACCCAGCGGAAGCCGCGCCGCGCCGGGCTCTCGGGCGGCGCGTAGCGCAGCAGGCGGCGGCGCTGGAGCCGTTCTTCAATGTCGCGCATGACGTCCCTGTCCTTCCTTCCTGCCGGCGCTCGGCGCCCGCTCGGAGCGGCTCGCCGGCGATCCCCCGGTCCGGCCTAGTCCATTGGCCGGGCGTTCCGTCGCAGCGCGGCCGCTCCCGGATAGTAGGCGCTCGAGCCCAGCTCTTCCTCGATTCGCAGGAGCTGGTTGTACTTGGCCACCCGATCGCTGCGGCACAGCGACCCGGTCTTGATCTGGCCCGCGTTGGTGCCGACCGCGAGGTCCGCGATGGTCACGTCCTCGGTCTCCCCGGAGCGGTGCGAGATCACCGCCGTGTAGCCCGCCCGGTGGGCGGTCTCGATTGTGCTCAGCGTCTCGCTGAGGGTCCCGATCTGGTTGACCTTGACCAGGATCGAGTTGGCGATGCCCTCGTGGATGCCGCGCGAGAGACGCGCGACGCTGGTGACGAACAGGTCGTCCCCGACGAGCTGGATGCGCCCCCCGAGACGCTTCGTGATCAGCTCCCAGCCGCTCCAGTCGTCCTCGGCGAGGCCGTCCTCGATGCTCACGATCGGGTAGCGATCGCACAGCGCGGCGTAGTACTCGACCATCTCGGCCGCGGTCAGCTTCCGCCCCCCTTCTCCGGCCAGCACGTAGGCTCCGTCGCGGAAGAACTCGCTCGCCGCCGGGTCGAGCGCCAGCGCCACCTGCTCTCCGGGCCGGTAACCAGCCTTCTCCACCGCCTCGACGATCACCTTCAGGGCCTGCTCGTTGCTCTCGAGGCTCGGGGCGAAGCCTCCCTCGTCGCCGACCGCCGTGGAGAGACCGCGCGCCTTCAGCACTCCGGCCAGGGCGTGGAACACCTCGGTGGCCCAGCGCAGCGCCTCGTGGAAGCTCGGCGCCCCCAGCGGGACGATCATGAATTCCTGGAGATCGAGGTTGTTGTCCGCGTGGCGGCCGCCGTTGAGCACGTTCATCAGGGGCACCGGCAGGGTGCGGGCATGCACCCCGCCCAGGTGCCGGTAGAGCGGCACCCCGAGCGCGGCGGAGGCCGCGTGCGCCACCGCCAGCGAGACGCCGAGGATCGCATTGGCGCCGAGCTCCCCCTTGTTGGAGGTGCCGTCGAGCTCGATCAGCCTCCGGTCCACGGCGGTCTGATCGAACCCGTCCATGCCGAGGACCTTGGGGGCGATGACCTCGTGGACGTTCCCGACCGCGTTCCTCACGCCCTTGCCCCGGAAGCGGGCGGCGTCCCCGTCGCGGAGCTCCAGCGCCTCGTGCTCTCCCGTGGAGGCCCCCGAGGGCACAGCCGCGCGGCCTAGGGCCCCTCCCTCGAGGCGGCAGTCCACCTCGATGGTCGGGTTGCCCCTCGAGTCGAGGATCTCGCGGGCCTTGAGGAGCTCAATCGCCATCATGGCCGCAGCAGGCTACGGTCCGGGCCCGCGACAGTCAAGGCTCGGAGAGCCGTAATCCCTTGATGGGGCGAGGGCTTGCCCTCCGGAACCGGGCCACCTATCTTGCGGCGCCATGAAACTTTCGCCCCCGGGCCCGCGTATCCCGGCCTAAGGCCTCGGTGTGGAAAGCGCCGATGACCCCGAGGTCGTTCGGAGATGCCTGGCTGGGGACGAAAGAGCCCACCGCCAGCTCGTCGAACGTTACCAGCGCCAGGTCTACTCCGTCGCCCTGCGCATGGTTCGGCAGGTGCAGGACGCCGAGGACCTCACGCAGGAGACCTTTGTCCGGATGTTCCGCGCTCTCGATCGCTACGACCCAACCCGGCCGTTTCCGGCCTGGCTCTTCACCATCACGTCGCGCCTGTGCATCGATCATCTCCGCCGCCGCCGCCTGAAGGCGATTTCCCTCTTCCAGAGGGAGCCGGGCTCGCATGAAGAGCGGATGATCGACCCGGAGGATCCCGGGCTCAGGCCGGATGAGCTGGCCGTGCGCGGGGAGGAGGAGGAGCGCTCGCGGGAACTGATCGACACGCTGCCGCCTCACTATCGGATCGTAGTGATGCTCCGCCACCAGCAGGACCTCTCCTACGAGGAGATCGCGACGGCGCTCGGGCTGCCGCTCGGCACCGTCAAGGCTCGCATCCACCGGGCGCGGGCGCTGCTCAGGGGGCGGCTGGAGAGTGAGAGACCATGAACGTCTGCCATGAAGGGGCGCGGCTCCAGGATTACCTGGATCGGGAGCTGTCGCCGGAAGCGGCGCGCGAGATGGCCCGGCACGTGGCCGGCTGCGCGCGGTGCTCGGCCGAGCTGCTTCTCTACCAGCGGGTGTTCGAGGCGCTGGACCGGCTTCCCCTGGCGGAGCCGCGACCGGCCCTCTCGGAGCGGATCCTCGCCCGCGTCCTGCCGTCCCGGGTCCGCAGGCGCTGGGTCGTGGCTGCGGGATGGAGCTACGCGGGGGTGTTCGCCGCCCTGGTGGCGGCGGCCGCGGCCTGGTTCTCCACGCCCGGCGGCCGGGCGGCGGTCGCGCTCTTCACCGGCGAGCTGTCGAGACGGATGGTCCAGGCGCTCCTCTTCGCGATCAACGCGCTGGCGTTCGCCGTCGCCAGCCTTGCCGACGGCTGGGGCTTCATGAGCATGCTGGGCCAGCGCCTCGCGCCGTTCGTTCGGGCGCTGTCGTCGCTGCTCTCTCATCCCACGATCGAGACCGCGCTCGGGCTCGCGGCGGCGGCCTGCGTGGCGCTGCTCTGGTGGATGCGGCCGCGGGGGAGAGGGCCACACAAGGGGGCCCGACATGTCGGCGTCCTGGGGATCTGATCCGAGCTCGGGATGGAAGGCGGTGGCGCGAGCCGCCGTCTGGCTCCTGGCCTGCGTCTGGCTAGTCCTCCCTCCGCTCGCCGAGGCGGGGCTCCACAGGCACTGGGAAGCCGCCGACAGCGCGCGCCAGGTCGAGCGTATCTCGATCAGCGACCGCGGGATCGAGATCGAGGACGGCGGGAAGCGGGTCCTGTCGTCCCGCTCGGGCCGGGCCGACCGCAAGGTGGTGATCGGGGACTGGAAGTTCGACTTCGACACCGATTCCGGTTCCCGGGACCACCGCCGCACCCACGTCCGGGTCCCCGGCGTCGTGGTCGACACCGACGAACCCGGCCTCGTGAGGGTGTTCGCGGATGCGGACGTCCCGGCCGGCGAGCGGGTCGAAGGCGATGTGGTGGCGGTGTTCGGGTCGGTCCACGTGGGCGGTCACGTGGCGGGCAACGTGGTCGCCGTGTTCGGAGCGGTCCGCCTCGAGCCCGGAGCGGTGGTCGAGGGGGACGCCGTGGCGATCGGCGGGATGCTCGATCACCCGCACGGCGCGACGGTGAACGGCGAGAGCGTCTCGCTGGGCTTCCTTCCGATCGCGTGGGGCGTTCTGACGCTGCGCGCGCTGCTCGGGACGGTGCTGGTCGGATGGATCCTGTCGCTCTTCGCCGGCTGGGTCCTGACCCTCATCATGCCGGATCGGCTGCTGCGCATCGCCGCCACGGCCTCGCAGCGCACCGGCTGGTCGCTGCTCCTGGGTCTCTGCTCGGCGCCATTCCTCGTCATCATGATCGGGTTGCTCGTCATCACCGTGATCCTGATCCCGCTGGCCTTCGTGCTCCCGATCCTCTACTTCGGGGCTCTGTGGACCGGCCAGATCGCCACCTCCTACGTCCTCGGCTCGCGGATTCTCAGGCGCCGGGTCGGCCAGGGCTCGCCCTTGGCGCCGATCGCGGCGGGAACCCTGTTCGTGGCCATGTTCTTCTTCGTCGGCGCCCTGATGAGCGGGCCGGCGGGTTCCTTCCGGACCATCGCGCTGTTCCTCGCCCTGCTCGGAGCCCTCCTGATCATGGGGCTCTCCACCATCGGGGTCGGGGCGGTGCTCCTGTCCGGGCTCGGCGTGCGCCCTCGCGGCTTGTCGTTCGAAGAGGCCTCGCCGGGGACGGTCGGCACGGCGCCTCTCTCGGGCGCTCCGCCTCCGCCGCCGGCAGCGGCGACACCGCCCGGCGCTCCCGGCATCTGAGGCTGGGGGCGGATACCCAGCGGGACAACAGCCCTGGGGCGTATCCCCCCGGCAGTCCTGCCGGGTAATCGCGAGCCGCCCGGAGAACGCGAAGGCGGCTTCCCGCAACTCCGTTCCGAGCTTGCGGTTGATCGATCGGCGGCGCTGAGCCTTGGCGCCCGGCGGCGCCCCGGCCGTGGCACATTTGTGGCGTTACCCCGAAGCATGAAGACCGAGGATCCGATCCGCCACGCGCTCCCGATCCCGCTCGCGACCTGCCTTGCCGCGGCCGCGCTGATGGGAGTCTCCGGGGGAGCCGCCAGGGCCAACGAGCTCCTGGCCGGCGGGGAAGCGAGCGGCCTCGTGATTCACGACGCCGGCGAGACCCTGCAACGGTACTGCTCGCGGGATTCTCGGGGCCGGCTGTGGTTCGGGCTTCCCGGAGGCACGCGGTACGAGCTCGTCACCTCGACCGCGGACCCCGCGATCGCCAATCCGGGCGACGGCGCCTTCCACACGTTCGACGCCGCGGAGGTCCGCGCCGCGCTCGCCGACGTCAGCTACCCGCTCGACCGGATCCGGGCCGATGTCTTCATCCTGCCGTACCCGCGCCGCCGCGGCCTCGAGTCCGCGGCCGGCCCGCAGGTAATCCTGCTCGCCCCCGGGGTGCGCCTCTTGTCCCGCGCGCAGCAGCACGCCGAGCTCGCCCACGAGCTGGGCCACGTGGTCCAGTACGCCCTCATGCCGGACCCCGACGGATCGTCATGGGCCGGTTACCGGCGCCTGCGCGGGATCGAGAACGCCGCGGCTTACTCGGCCGCGAGCCCGCACGCCGACCGCCCCCACGAGATCTTCGCCGAGGACTTCCGCGTGCTCTTCGGCGGTCCGCTCGCCAGCTCTCCGGGCTCTATCGAGAACTCCACGATCCGGCCTCCGGCCGAGGTCGCCGGCCTCGGCGCCTTCATGCTCAAGCTCTCCGGCGCCCCGAGCCCGGCCGCGCGCTCCCTGACCTTCACGAACCCGTCCCGGGGCCGGATCACCTTCTCCCTCCCGGGCGGCCGATCCGAGACGCTCGATCTCTTCGATATCGCGGGAAGACGACTCGTCAGCCTGGCACCGCGCGAGGGGCAGGCCCGGGCGGAGTGGACCTGGGACGGCCGCGACGCGAGCGGCGGCCCGGTCACACGGGGCGTGCTGTTCGCACGCGTGCGCGGCGCCGGGAAGTCGGTGCGGATCTCCTGGCTGCCCTGAGCCGCTAATGTCGCACTAGCGACTCGGGAACAACGACTCCAGATCGAAGTCGTCGGTGATGGCGCGGTCGTGCTGATCGCCGAGACCCGCGAAGTTG
>VBOT01000216.1 GCA_005893225.1 Candidatus Eiseniibacteriota bacterium | reverse complement strand
CCCGACGAGGATCAAGATACCCAGGAGCCGACGGCCCCGGATGTACTTCCGAATCTCGTAGCTCGCGACAGTGATGACCTGGGCGAAGGGACTCGGGGTCATAGTCGATCCGACTCCTGGATTCGGTCGAGGTAGAGTTGCTCGAGCGACGAGCCGAGCGGCCGGAACGTGATGACCTTTAGGCCGCGGGAAACCATCGCCTCGAGCACCCGCGCTTGCCCTTCCTCGCCACCGGAGATCCGAAGGTCCACGCTCGAGTCGCCGCTGTCCTTGACCTCCGCAACCCCGGGGACCAAGGCGAGCGCCTCGAGGTCTTGCGGCGTCGGGGGACGAAGGAAGGTCGTCTGGAACGTCGACGTGTCCGCACCGCGCGAGAGGTCCCGCACGGAGCCGTGGACCAAGAGCTCCCCGTGGTTCAGGAGCGCGACATCGTCGCACACCTCCTGCACCTCGCCGAGGAGGTGGGAGCTCATGAAGATCGTCCGGCCCTCGCGCGTCAGCAATTTGATCACATTGCGGACCTCCGCCATGCCCCGCGGATCCAGGCCCGACGTGGGCTCGTCGAGGATGAGCAGTTCCGGTTCGTGGAGGAGCGCCTGCGCGATGGCGAGCCGCTGCTTCATCCCCTTCGAGAACTCCTGGATCCGGTGATCCGCCCACTCGGTCAACTTGACCTCCTTCAGGACGGCCTCGCTCCGTCGCTCGATCTCGCTCGACGGCATTCCACGGAGGCGCCCCACATAGGCGAGAGTCTCGAGCGGCGAGAGGTATCCGTAGAACTCCGGCGTCTCAATCACCGCACCGATGCGCGCGAGGGCACGGGTCGGCTCCTGGCGCACCTCGATCCCGAACAGGACCGCGCGGCCCCGAGACGGTCGGATCAGGTTCGTCATGATCTTGATCGTCGTGGATTTCCCCGCGCCGTTCGGACCGAGGAACCCGAGGGACGTGCCCTCCGGGACGGCGAGATCGAGGGACTTCAGGGCCGTGAAGTGACCATACTCCTTGCCCAGCCCCTCCAGGTGGACCGGGAATTCGCGGGCGACTGATTCTGTGCGGGAGGCTTGCATAGTCCATTGCGATATATCGCGATATACTTAAACTCTTTGAAGGGACTCCAAGAACAGAACTCAGATTTGGGATTCCACCAAGGAACGCTGGTCCAAGTTATGGATAGAGATGCCCACGGACGGCCGATCTCCCGCATCCTTCTTATGGCCCGGCCCGTTCCCCGCATGCGGGCCGGGTATGTCGACGTCGGAAGCTCCTCCAGGCGTTCGGCCGCTGATCATGCCCATGCGGTGGCTCCTGTACGCCGCCAGCACCCTCGTGTTCCTCGCGGGCCTTCAACTCACGGTGTTCACGGAGCAGACCGCCACTTATTTCGCTTGGACAATCTCCCCTCCCTTGACTGCGGCGTTCCTCGGGGCGTCGTATTGGGGCGCCGTCCCCGTCGAAGTGATCGCGGCCCGCCAATCGACCTGGGCGAGTGCACGCGTCGCCGTGCCGGCCATTTGGCTATTCACGACGCTCACCCTCGTCGCCACGCTACTGCATTTCGACAAGTTTCACTTCTCGAGCCCGATTCAAAGTGCACAGGGCGCCGCATGGTTCTGGCTCGCCATCTACGCCGGCGTACCCGTCGCGATGCTGATCATCTGGATGCTCCAGCTCCGGGCGCCGGGAGGGGATCCGCCCCGCGGCCCTCCCGCTCCGATGTGGATGCGGATCGCGGTCCTCATACAGGGAGTCGGCATGCTCGCCGTCGGCGTGGGTCTCTTCCTAGCGCCGGACGTCGTCAAACAGGTTTGGCCTTGGCTCCTGACCCCACTGACCGCGCGAGCGATCGGGGCGTGGCTCATCGGGATCGGCTTCGCCGCGTTCCATGCGAGCCGCGAGAACGATTTCCTCCGGATCCGGCCGCTCGGTGGCGGCTACATCGCGTTCGCGATCTTGCAGTTCGTCGCGATCGCGCGGTATTCCGGCGCTGTGAATTGGGGCTCCCCGGCCGCGTGGGTGTATGTCGCGTTCCTGGCGAGCGTCCTCCCCGTGGGCCTCTTCGGTTGGTTCGGCCACCGGACGATCGGTACATCATGAGAAACCGCATCCCGACGCACGCAATCGGGGATGAAAACGTCGTCAACAGCCTCAAGCGATGCCGGAACATCCACCGACCGTGCGGCGTGCCCTTTCCATCGGACTCGTCCTGATGATGGGCACGCTCTCCATTGTGATTCTTGTACCTGCGCCACCGGTCGCCGCTAATCAAACCCTGCAAGACCGGGCTGAATTATCCGATCGCCCTCGCATTCTCTTCGGACGGCCGCATCTTCTTCGCGGAAAAAGAGACCGGCAGCATCCGCATCATTTACCGCGACAACCGAACGCTGCTTCCGACGCCTTTCTACACCCTTCCGAACACGGACAATGCAGGCGAGCGGGGGCTACTGGGCCTCGCGCTCGACCCCGCGTTTACGTCGAGTCCGTACGTCTACGCATACCAGACGTACGACGACATCAGGAACGGGACGATCTACAACCGGATTGTCCGCATCCGGGCGAGCGGGAACATGGGAGTCTCTTACATTGTGATTCTCCGGCTGCCACCGCTGAGCGGCGCAACGAACCACAATGGCGGCGTGATCGCCTTCGGCCCGGACGGGAAGCTCTGGGCGGTCGTCGGCGAGAACGCGAACCCATCGCACTCTCAGGATCCGCTGAGCCCATTGGGAAAGGTCCTCCGTATGAACTCCGACGGGACCGCCCCGACCGATAACCCGTTCTACGGCAACCCCGCCTGGTACAACCTGACGTACACGTATGGCCATCGAAACATGTTCGGCTTGGCGTTCCATCCCGTGACCGGCCGCGTCTATATCACGGAGAACGGGCCGGCATGCAACGATGAGATCAATCTCCTCGGTGCGGGACACAATTACGGCTGGGGGCCCAACGGAGCGGCCGCCACGTGTCCCGTCTCGCCCGACATCAACGTGACGAACCAAGACGGCCTTAACCCCGTGCTTCCGATTTGGTGGTGGGGGACCACGATTTGCCCTACGAACGCGGTGATCTATGGAGGACCCTACTTCCCGGCTTGGCAAGGCGACCTCTTCATGGGCGATTGCAACACGGGTCGATTCCATAGGCTTCACTTGGTCCCGCCAAACTACGATTCCGTCGCTTCGGACGAAATCCTCTGGACCGCGCCGGCATCCATTATCGAGGTCGAAGTCGGACCGGACGGGGTATTCTGGCTGACGACGCCAACGACAATCTACCGGTATACGGGTGAGCCTCCGGTCGCGTCCTTCACCGCGACTCCGAACCCCGTGGTCCAGCGAGGGACGGTAACCTTCGACGCCTCGAGCTCGTCCGACCCGGACGGAACGATCGTCTCGTACGCCTGGGAGTTCGGGGATTCCAAGGGAGCGACGGGTGTCGTAGCGTCCCACGCATACTCGATCTACGGCACCATCAACGTGACCCTGACCGTCACCGACAACGAATCGTTTACCGCGACGACCTATCGTCACATCGTGGTCCATGCGCCGCCGGTCGCCTCGTTCACCCTGCCGCAGAGCCCGGTGGCCGGGATCCCCGTCGTTTTCGACGCGTCTGCGTCCTACGATCCCGATGGCACCATCGATTCCTATGCCTGGGATTTCGGAGACCGTACGAACGG
>VBOT01000087.1 GCA_005893225.1 Candidatus Eiseniibacteriota bacterium | reverse complement strand
GCAGGAGGTCCGCGGGAGCTCGGGGTCGAAATCGGTCGACACCGCGACGTCGTGCTTGAGCTGGCTCCGGAGCAGCACCAGCGCCGTGCTGATCGACTCGTTGATCTGCGTGGCCTCGACCCGGTCCTTGTCGGAGTACGCGTAGTACTTGAGGGCGGCAACCACCTCGGCGATCTTCTGAGAGCTGGTCTGCGAGATGGCGGCCGCCTGGGCGATGCTGGCG
>VBOT01000086.1 GCA_005893225.1 Candidatus Eiseniibacteriota bacterium | reverse complement strand
CATCTTCTCGTTGAGCACGAGCTGGCTCTGGGCGTTCTTGAGCTCCTCGTAGGCCTTCTGGAGCTCCGCGGTCGCCTCCCGCAGCCGTTGCTCGAGGCGCTTGTTGTAGCCCTCGATCTCGAGCTTGGATCGCTGGAGGTCCGCGGTCATGCGGTCGAAGGCACGCCCCAGCTGGCCGATCTCGTCTCCCTGGCGGTCCCCGACCTCGAGCCCGTAGTTCCCCTGGGTGATCTGCTGGGTGACGGTCATCAGGCGGCGCAGGCGGAGCAGGATGCTCCCCCGCAGCAGCACGAACAGCGCCGTCGAGACCAGCGCGAGCTGGGCCGCCATGATCAGCGCGATCCGCCGGTCGAGGGCGGCGAGCGTTTGCTGGACGTCCTGCAGCGACACGTAGACGGTCACCGCGCGTGCGATCGAACGGATGCCGAGGCCTTGCCGGTCGGCGCGGGACACGTGCAGGCTCGGCCTGGCCTCGACCACCGCTCCCAGGATCTCGGGGTCGCGGGTCTTCTGGTGGGTGCGGTGGACGTCGGAGGTGGCGATGCAGACGAAGCGCCGGTTGTAGATCGCCATGTGCGTGATGATGCGGTAGTAGGTCATGTACTTGGCGATGATCTGCTGACCGGCTTCCTCCGAATCGCGGTCCGAGTAGTAAGTGATGTCGTGCAGGATCGAGGTCGTCAGGATCTCCACCGTGGTGAGCTTCTGGTTCAGGATGTTCTGGCTCACGAGCTGGCGGACCAGGTAGGCGGTGAAGAGAACGGCGAGCACCAGCGTGCCGGCCACCATGAGGATGACCTTGGTGCGGATCGAGAAGTCCGAGACCGGGGGCCGCAGGCGCACGTCAGGCCGCCGCGCCGTCGGCGCGATCGAGGCCCAGGCGGCCGTCGAGCTGGAACGCCTGCCGGTACTTGTCGATCCAGATCGAGACCGGGTTGAGGCCGCTCGGGGGATACCCGCCCCACGGCTCGAACATCGACTCGACCGAAGGATCCTCGTTGACGCAGATGCGGGCCGCTCGCGACTGGGCCGCGAAGGCGCGGACGAGCTCCGGGCGCGTGCTCAGGATCGCGTCGCCGAGGGGGAACTGGTTGGCGCGGAGCCAGTCGAAGAGCTCGCCGTCGCGGACCGGCTGGATCCAGAGCGCGGGGCCGAACAGGCCTTGCCGCACCAGGAGGTCGTCACGCGCCACGCCTTCCACGATGGCGGGCGCGAGGTAGGCGCCCTCGGCGGAGCCGCCGCATAGCAGGCGCATGTGGCTGCCGGCGCGCAGCGCGCGAGCCAGGCCCGCGGCCTGCTCCCGGCTGAACATGGGCCCGATCTCGGTCTCGGGAAACGTCGGGTCGCCGACGCGCAGGGCGCCGAACACATCGACCAGGGCGTCGCGGACGGGCTCGTAGATCTCCTGCTGGATCAGCACGCCGTTGACCGAGGTGCAGGTCTCTCCGTTGAAGCGGGTCGCCCCGCAGGTGACGATGTCCACCGCGTGCTCGATCGGGAACGTCTCGTCCAGGTAGAGCATGCCGTTTCCCTGGCCGTCCAGGAGACACAGCTTGCGGGCCGCGTAGGCGTCCATGAGCACCGGCAGCGCGAACTGGTTGCTGCCGATGTAGTGGATCACGTCGACCTGCTCGGCGGTGTAGCAGGCGTCGAGGAAGTCGGTGGCGAGGCAGTTGACGATCAGCACCGACGAGCCCGGCGGCTCGCTCCGCTCCACCAGCTCGGCGAGCAGCGCCCCGGTGCAGCCGCACTGGAGCGAGGGGCGGAGCAGCACCCGGGAGCCCGCGTAGAGCGCCGAGGCGATGATCGTGATCCCGAGGGTGAGCGAGGCGTTCTGCGGCACCACCGCCGCGATCCAGCGGTAGGGGCGGTGGGTGATGAGCATCTCGCGGCTCGACTTCCCGGCGTACGAATGGGGCACCCGGGTCGGCGGCCCGGCCTGATCCTCGGCGTAGGTCTCGAAGTCGGCCAGGAACTCGATCGCCGCGGTGACGATCTCCCGGCTGTCGGCGGTGATGAAGCCGGTCTCGAAGATGGTGGTGCGGATCAGCTCCCGCTGGTGAGCCAGGAGCTGCTCCTTGAGCCGGTGGAGGAAATCCAGCACCTCGCGCCGATCGAGCGGCGCGGTATCCCCCGCGCGCTCGCGCAGCAGGCGCTGGATCTCGAGAGGACCCGCGAGACGGACGGACCCGAGGACCGTTCCGGTGACGGGGGAGATCACGTCGCGGAGCACGGAACTCTCGCCCGGGCCGGCGGCGGTCGAACGTGGCGTGGGTCCGGCGCTCATCGGGTCCCGATCTGGCGCTGGTGCGCGTCCATGAGGCCGTACTTCTCGAGGATCTTCCTGAGCTCGCCGCTGGCTTTCATCTGGTCGAGTGCCTGGTCGACCGCCTGGCACAAGGCTGCGTCCTCCCGGCGCAGGACGATGACGTAGCGGCCCTCCGCGAACGACTCGCCGACGTTCTGGAGCCTGGGATTGGAGGCGCCGTACGCGACCGCGATCGGCTTGTCGAGCAGCACGGCGTCCACCTTGCCCCGCTCGAGGTCGCGATAGCTGTAGACGATCTCGGGATGCACCACGGCCCGGACCGCCGGGGTCCCTCTCAGGATGTCCTCCGCGGCCGTCCCGGACAGCGTGGCCACTCGCTTCCCCTCGAGGTCCGCGAGCCGGGTGACGCCCGGGGTTCCCTTCCGGACCGTGAGCTGCTGCGAGTAGACGTAGTAGGGGTGCGAGAAGAGGACGATGTGGCGGCGCTCCGGCGTGTCCTCGATCCCGTTCATGGCCAGGTCGAAGCGGCCGCGCTGGAGCTCGGGAACGAGCGTGTCCCAGGCGCGGATCGTGAGCTCGAGCTTGACCCCGAGCCTGCTGGCGATCCCCTGGGCGATGTCCATCTCGAAGCCGGTGTACTGGCCCGGGTGGTGCGGATCCTCGTAGACGTAAGGGACTCCGGCCACCACGTCGGCTCCCCAGAGGAGCGTCCCCGCCTTCCGCACGCGCTCGAAGGATTCGTCGCCGGCCGCGCCCTTCCGCGCGCCCCCCCCGCAGCCGGCCAGGAGCCCGAGCAGGAGCAAGCCGATCGCGAGCCGCCCGCGCGGCTCACGCGGCCCGGTGCTCGGATCTCTCGGTATCGACATTCGAGATTCCCGGCGTCCCCAAGGCCAGTGCCGGGCCGGAAAGGACGAGGTGGACGGTGGCCAGGTACTCGCGCGGGAGGATGGCGAGGAGCGTCGTGAGGCTCGGTCCGTCCTGCTGCCCGAACACGCCGCGCAGGAACGGATAGAGCCCCGGCGCCGGCGGCTGGCCGGCGAGATGCGACTGGATGCGGACCTTGAGTTCTCCGGCCCCCGGCCTCTCGCCGTCGCGCAGCTCGAGCACGTGCCTCAGGAGGTCGCGCGCCGCCTCGACCGTGGCGCCCGGAGCCCCGGCGATGGCACCCAGGTCCGGCAAGCGGAGCTCGTGGCGCCGCTTGTAGTAGAACTCGGAGAAACGGTTGGCGTGCTCGACCAGCGCCCGATCGGCGACCGTCCGGGGGTTCAGGTGCGAGCTGCACGAATCCAGGGTGCGGCCCACCTCGAGCGCCCGGCGAGGCAGCTCCTCGCGCACGAACGCCACGTAGCTCACGCCCGGGCTCACCTCGTAGAGGCGCGCGAAGTTCTCCAGGTACTCCGGGCCGACGTGGAGGTCCCGCGTCAGGTGCTCGATGAGCAACTCCTTGAACATCGCGGGCGGCAGCATGGCGAGGAGCCGGCCGCAGAGGTCGCGGCTGATCCGCAGCGCCCCGTAGGACACGATCTCGGGCACGTGGCCGCCGTAGAAGTGAAGGGAGACGAGCCGCGAGACGTTGAGCGTCCCCTTCTCGCCCAGGTGGTCCTTCGAGAACACCTCGGTGTCGATGCGGTAGAGGTTCCAGCGCGCCGCGCAGTCGAGCTTCCAGCTCAGCTTGCCGCGCAGCGTGCCCGGGTCCTGCCGCGTGTCGAGGCCGCAGCGTGCGCAGCGATACGCCACCGCCCCGGGCTCGACCTGCTCGATCTCAGTCCCATCGATGCGGAGGCATTTCGGGCACTGCACGTGGAACAGGTTGCGGAGTAATCGTGGCAGCTCTCCGAGAGGAGCTCCTGGATCCGGCGATAGTTCGCGAGCGTGGCCGAGACGTAGTGCGCGTAGGACCCGCGATGGTAGGCCTGATACGTGTCGAGCACGACGGGATGGATGTCGAGGCGCTTGAGCCGCTCCACCAGCGCCTCGATGAAGTGGTCGGAGTAGCTCCCGTGGCACCCGTAGGGGTCGGGGATCTCGGCGATCGGCCGCCCGCAGAAGGGGGTGAACTGCCGGATGAGCTCGGGATCCTTGTCGACCCCGACCCTGAGCTGCCGCTCGGTGAGGGGATCGTAGCTGTCGTTGATGAGGGTGAGGACCGGGACCTCGCCGAGCGTTCGGCTGCGCCTCGCGACGAGATCGCCGGCGACGAATTCCCGCAGCGTCCGCTCGTCGCCGAGGAACGCCGCGGTGAAGCCGGTCGCGATCACGCGCGGCAAGATCCTGCGCCCCGTCTGGCTCAGCGAATCCCTGGGCATGGTCGAGTCTCCGCCGAACGGGTCGAAACGGGCGTCCGGCACACCACGGCTATCCCTGCTTACCTCGCTGGCTTATCGGCAGTTCGCGTGCGAAACTTGCCCGCTCGATGCGCGGGGCAAGCGGGAAGCCAGAGACGGGGGGCGCTGCCGGGGCCGGCCCCGCGGCGGGAATCGGCCTGGGGCGGGCGACCGCGCCCGAGCCGGGAGCGGCCGGCGCCGCGCTCGGCAAGATCACCCCCTCCGAGTTCGAGCGGGTCATCGCCTCGAGGCTCGGCGCCTCGCGTCCCGAGGTCCTGACCGGGCCGCGGCTCGGCACCGACTGCGCTGTGGTCCGGATCGGCGCGGGCCGGGTGATGGCGGTCACGACGGATCCGCTCTCGCTGCTTCCGGCGCTCGGCGCTGCCGCCTCGGCGCGGCTCTCCTGCCTCGGACCTCTGGACCAGCGGCATCCAGCCCGCCTACGCGGCGGTGACCCTGAACCTGCCGCCCCGGCTCGGCGAGGCCGAGCTGTCCGAGTACTGGGAGGCGATGAGCGCCGCCTGGGAGGAGCTCGGCGTGGCGGTCGTGGGCGGGCACACGGGACGCTACACCGGATGCGACCTCACGATCGTGGGGGCCGGCACCCTGGTGGGGGTCGGCGACGAAAGGCGCACGGTGGGCCCCGAGTGGTGGTCACCAAGGGCTGCGCCATCGAGGCCACGGCGGTGGCCGCCTGGTCCTTTCCCCGCACGCTTTCCGAGCGCCTCGACACCGGAGGGATGAGTCGCGCGCGCGCGCACCTCGAGCTCGTGAGCGTGGTGGTCGATTGCAGGGCCGCCCTCGGGGTCGGGGTTCGCGACCAGGGCGTGAGCGCCTTGCACGATGCCACCGAGGGCGGCGTGCTCGGCGGCCTGGTGGAGCTGGCGCGCTCCTCGGCGTGCGATCTTCGCGTCGAGCGCGGCAAGATCCCGCTCTCGCCCGAGGCCGAGGCCGCATGCGCCATGTTCGGCGTCGATCCGTACTGGACGCTGTCCGAGGGCTCCATGATCGGCGCCGTCCGTCCCAACCGTGTTGCGGCGGTCCTGGAAGCGCTCGGAGCTGAAGGGGTCGCCGCGGCCGAGGTCGGCGAGGTGGTGCCGGGAAACGGAGCGGTGTGGCTCACCGAGCCCGGCGGAAACGTGAGTCGAATCGAAGGGGTTCCCGGCGATCCCTACTGGGCGGCGTACGATCGGGCCGTGCGCGAGGGCTGGAAGTGAGCGACCCGCCGGCCGGCGGCGAGCGGGGCCCGGCATCGCTTCTCGACCGCCTGGCCTCGGTGCAAGCGGCCTCGGGTCGCGCGCTCCGGGCCCACTGGATTCCGCTCGCCACGGCCGTGGCGCTCGCGGCCTTCGGCGTCTGGCTGGACCGCCTTCTCAGGACCGAGGACGACTTCCGGATCCGCGGCACCGTCGAGGCTGAGGCGGGGCGTCTCAGGAGCGAGATCGCCGAGATGAGCGACGCGCGGCCCCAATCGCTGGCCCAGTCGGCGGCCCGTTGGCAATACAGGCTCGACGGGCCCCAGCCGGCGTGGCAGGCGGACCTGACCGGCCTGGTGCGAGACGACCTCCAGTACGGCGCGGTCGCCTGGCTCGAGCCCTCGCTCGAGCTCCGCTGGGTGGAGCCGCCTACCGCGCGCCTGCCGCGCTTTCCCCTCGACCCCCAGGACGACGAGGTCCGCGGCGCGGCGCTCGACCTCTTGCGTGCGCGGGGAGAGCCCTCGATCTCCTGGACCGTGCCGCTCGCGAGCGGCCACCGCCAGATCGTGGCTCTCGCACCGATGTTCAGAGGCGAGCGGCCCGCAGGCTACTTGATGGGAGTTATCCGCGCGCGCGACCTGCTCGATGTCGCGCTGCATGAGGCGATCGTGAGCGGCTACTCGGTCACGGTGTACGAGGGACCGTACCTTCTCTACGGCCCGACCTGGGAGCAGAGCGGTCCGGAAGGCCAGTGGTCCCGGGACGCCGAGCTGCATGTCGGTAGCCTCGGGTGGCGCATCAAGGTGTGGCCCAGCGCGGAGCTCGCGGCCCGGCTGGAGGGCCATGGGGCGAGCGCCGCCGTGGCGCTCGTGGCTCTGCTCGCGATCGCCGTTCCGATCGGGATCCACCTCGCCCAGAAAGCCGCCCGGCGCCGCGTGGTCCCGGGCGGGACCGGCGGCGCCGAGTACTGCAACCGGCAGGAGTCTGAACCGGGCGAAGCGGACCTAGCCCGCCGCGTGCACCGCCTGCATTCCCAGGAGCAACATGACGATGAAGATGAGCAGGCCGATCAACGCGCGGTCGAGTAGCTTGAGAACCGTTCGACTGTCGGGCTTCATGATGGTCTTATCGATGAGAGGTTCGGTCCGCATGGCCGCGTCATGAAAGTATCAAACGCCGTGCCCGTCGTGAGTTGAGACTCTCCTCGGCCGATCACGACTGGGTGATCGCGCCCGACTCGCGTCAAGGCCGCATCTGGAGCGGCCGGGATCGATGCCGCCCTCGGGACCGTCGTCTGCGCCTCGCGGTTCGCGCGACCTCGTGTCGCCCGAGCGGCATGCGAGCTTGAATTCGCGCGCTTGCAGACTGCGTGATCGTGACCGAGCCGCGATCGCGGCCGAGACGTGATGGCGTTCGGCCGCGCGGCTCCTGATAGGATCGGGGACTTTCACCCAAGCGACGGCGCCTCGACGCGCCGGGGCTCGAGGCAAGACCCAAGGAGGAGCGCCATGCCCGTCAAGATCGCCAACCGTTCGAAGCTGATCACGCTGTTGAACCAGGCGCTGGGCTGGGAGCTGCGGGCCCAGGCCCTCTACGCCCACTACGCGGCCTACGTGAAGGGGCTCGAGGCGCTGACCCTGGCCGAGCACTTCGAGGAGGAGGCGACCGAGTCGTTCGGCCACGCCAAGAAGGTGCGCGACATCATCGCCGCGCTCGATGGCGAGGCGGTCACGACCCGCGACGGCGCGCCCATCGTCCACACCGAGGACGTGAAGACGATGCTCGAGGAGGGGCTCAAGACCGAGTCGAAGGCGGCCGCCACGTACCAGAAGATCGTCCCGCTGGTGAAGGCCCACCCGGTCTTCTATCACACCATCTTCCACATCCTGAAGGACGAGACGAACTCGGTGATCGAGATGGAGGCACTGCTGGGAAGGTAGGGCCGGGTCAGCGGCCGTCCGTGGCTCGTGGGGCCCTTCGCACCGGCGCGCCGGCGCCGCTCGCGGGCTCCAGGACACCCTCCGGAGGCGCACGCAGCGCGCGCGCCACGGGGTGGAGATCCTGCTCGGGGTCGGCCCACGGCGAGCGACGGTAGAAGAAGTCGACGCGCTCGTCGGGGCTGTTCGCGAAGCTCGTGTCGGAGGCCAGGCGAGCCTGGAACTCGTGCGCGAGTGCCGGGTCGTCGGCCATCATCTTCTGCGCCATCGGCTCCACGACGTAGTCCTCGCCGTACTCCTTCTTCGCCAAGATGGTGTCGAACGCGTTCCAGTAGATCAGGGCGTCCGGCGCCAGCGGCTCGAACAGATGGACCGCGATCAGGGCCGAGCGTTGATCGAGCGGCACCCACAGGTCGCCGGGATGGAAGGTGCGCAGGCGCCGCTCGAGGGTGTCCCTCTTGACCGCCACCGGGTGATGCCCCTCGTTCGGGAGCGGAGCGGCGCTCCACTCGAGGATATGGTGGACCTCGACCGTGTCGGTCCACGATCTCCTGAGGGCGCGGAAGCGCACTCCGTGGATCTCGAGCCGGTCGCGCGCCACCGTCCACTCGCGCGGGACCAGGTAGCCGACCGGCTGGCGCACCGCCGCCACGGGGATCAGCTCGCGATAGAGCGGCACGATGGTGTCCCAGGGGGCGTCGGTGTAGCGCGGGACGAGGGCGCCGGTGATGTCGCTCTTCTCCCAGCGCGTCACCACCCCCTTGAAGTCGAACGGCACGCTCCGGTCGCCGGTGCGGGTCCGCAGCACGACCTCGCGCCGGGCGGGGTCGGATTCCTTGCCGCGCGCAATGACCTCCGCCTCGGCATCCGCCACCGCCCGGATCAGGAGCTCGGGCCGCGCGTCGATCTCCTCGAGCAGGGCCACCATCAGATCGTAGGTGGCGCGCACGCGCTGCTCGTAGGACTTGAGCATGTGCGTCTCGACCAGGATTCCCGGCCGGCACTGGAGCGGGGCGTAGCCGGTCGAAAAGCGCGGCGTGGAGCTGCCGAAGTCGATGCCGGTGCGCGGGTCGTTGCCGCCGCGGAATGTCAGGTAGGGGGCGGTGAGATGGCCCATCTCGGCCGCGCGCGGGATCACGCGGCCCTCGAAGGCCTCGGCGAGCCAGCGGTCCACCGGGTCCGGGACGCCGGGGCCGTGGTTGAACGAGTAGGTGAGATCGTGCCGGAAGTCCGCGCCGTCGCTGGTGTGGTTGTCCAGCAGGACGTGGGGCCACCAGCGAGTGAACACCCTGGAGATCAGGGCCCGCGTCTCGGGGGCCTCGACCTTGAGGTAGTCCCGGTTGAGGTTGAGCCCGATCGGCGTGCTGCGCCAGCCCATCTCCTCGGGGCCGTTCTGGTTGATGCGGTTGTAGCGGCTGCGACGCTCGTGGGCGTCGACCGAGAAGATCGGCAGCTCGAGCAGGATCGCGTGGTCGATCAGGTGCTGTCGCGTCTTCGTCACCGCGATGTCGCGCATCAGGGCGAGGGAGGCGTCTTTGCCCTCGATCTCTCCGGAGTGGATGCCGTTCTGGATCAGCACGATCGGCTTGCCGGTCGCGCGCGCCGCCTCGGGCGTGAAGGCGCGGTCGCGTGACACGATGACGAGCGGCAGGGCGCGGCCCTGGCCGCTGGTTCCGTAGCTCGTCACCTTGATCCACGGGGACAGGGCGGCGAGCCGGGCGCAGTAGCGCATCGTGGCGTCGTAGGTGGGCGTGGTCCGGTACCCCGAGCGCTCGGCGTCGGTGAGGAGGGAGTCGGGAGGGCTCGGGGGCGTGGCTCGAATCACGGGCCCGGCTCCCGCGATCAGGCACGCGGCAACCGCCGACAGGGAGACGAACGGCAGGGCTCGCGGGGGCGGCCAACCACTCATGGACGGAAGGATAGCACCGAGCTTGCTTCCCGGCGCCATCGATCCCATCCTTCGCCCATGACTGACCTCAATCCCCATGCCAGGCAGATGGCCGACGAGTCGATGGTGCGCAACCTGGATGCCCAGGCGCGCGCCATCTGGCCCCAGGAAGCCGAGCTTATCCGCCGCTACGGCCTCCCCGACGACATCCGCATCCTCGATGCCGGATGCGGCACCGGGGAGGCGGCGTGGCGGCTCGCCGAGCTCTTTCCGCGAGCCGAGGTGCTGGGTGTGGACATCATGGACAGCCATCTGGACCACGCGCGCACGCGTCACGCACGGCTCTCGCCGCGGCTCCGGTTCGAGCACCAGAGCATTTTCGAGCTCACGGCTCCGGACGGCGCCTTCGACCTCACCGTGTGCCGCCACGTGGTTCATTCGATTCCGTACCCGGACCGAGTGTTTGCGGAGCTGGCGCGGGTGACGCGCCGCGGCGGCCGGCTGCATCTGATCCCCGAGGACTACGGCATGCTGCACTTCGCGCGCAGGGCGCTCGATCCGCGCGACTTCTGGCACGAGGCGCCCGCGAAGTTCGGCGCGGCGACCGGCACCGATCTCTTCATCGGGCGACACGCGTACGGCATCCTCGCCGGGCTCGGCGTGACCGACATCACGGTCGACTACGTGGTGGTCGACACGGTGCGCGTGCCCCGTGAGACCTTCGCCGCGATCCTGGAAGCGTGGCGCGACGGCTACGTGGAATCGGTGAGCGAGTTCACGCGCATGACGCTGGAGCAGGCGACCGCCTACTTCGACCAGATGATCGCCAACATCCGGGACCCCCGCGGCTACGCGGTCTGGATGGTTCCGGTGGTGAGCGGGCGGGTCCCGTAAGCGCCCGCAGAACGCTCGGCCCGCGCTCAATACCGCCCTCGAAAACACCAACAAAAGTTCGGCGTGTCCCCGGTCGATAACGGGTGGGGATCTTCGCACCGGAGGTCCGTGAGACAACCACTCGGAACGGGCTCGCCGTGCACGCCGAAAATCCCGAACAACTTCTCGCTGCCTTCCAGGCCCGGCGTCACTACGTCGCGACCGAACCCCATCGCGAAGCGCTGGCGCGACTTCGCGAGGGGCTCGGGGCCCGCGAAACCTTCCTGCTCGTCACCGGCGACCCCGGGACCGGCAAGACCGAGCTCGTGCATCAGGCGATCGCGGCGTGGGGATCGCGCGCCGCCGTGGCGTTCATCGCGAACCCCTCGCTCACGGGCACCGAGCTGGTGGAGGAGATCGTGCGCCGCTTCGGCGCCGAGCCCCCGTCGGGTGTCACCAAGCCGCAGCTCCTGGCCAGCCTGGAGCGCGTGTTGGCCGAGGTGGCGGAGCGCGGCCAGGTCGCGGTGCTGGTGGTGGACGACGCCCACGCCCTGGCCTCCGAGCAACTGGACGAGCTGCGGCTACTGGCCAACGCCGAGACCCAGAATCACAGGCGGTTCGAGATCGTGCTGGTGGGCCTGCCGCCCCTCGAGACGCGTCTCTCCGAGCCGGCATTCGCCTCGCTCCGGCAGCGCGTCGCGGTTCACTGCCAGCTCTCCGCGCTCTCCCACAAGAGCACGCGCCGCTACATCAACGAGCGCGTCGGCGCGGTAGGCGGCGATTCCGCTCTCTTTCCTCGCGAGACCTGCCGCGAGATCTACGCCCAGACGGGAGGCGTGCCGCGCGCCATCAACACGCTGGCCACCCAGGCCATGCGCCGGGCGCGCGCGGCGAAGTCGAAGGTGGTGACTCCCGATCACGTCAGGGCGGCGGTGGCGGGGCTCCTGGGCGAGGCGCCCGCCGGTGAGCGGCCGGCTACAGCGCCTTCGGAACGCAAGAAGAACTCGGTCGAGGCAAAGGTCAAGGAGCGGCCCGCTCCTGCGCCTGCCGGCGGCAAGACGAATACGGTGGCGGCGACCGCGGAGGATTCCGGCGCCGTTGCCGAGGCGGGTGCGGCGAGCGCGCCAGCCGACGCTCCCCGGGGTCCCCTCAACGAGACTCAGCAGGAGTGGGTGGCGCGCTTCATCGGCGACCAGGGACCTCCGCGAATCGGGGCGCTCTGCGTGCGCCACGACGAGGTGGAGTTCGGCGACGAGGTCGTGCCGGGGTCGGTCCGCATCGTCCACGCCGACGGAGCCGCCGATGAGCACGCCGACGTCCCCGCCCTCGCCGCCATGGCCAACGGATCGGACACGCCCGCGGAGGCGGCACGGCTCCCGCGCGACCGGCGAACGCCGCGAGTCCAGGAAAGGCCCATGCATTATCGCCCGCCCCGTGGCGGGACATCGTGGCTCTTCGCGGCAGCCGTGCTCGGGATCGCTCTGGCCGCCATCTTTGTAGTGCAGCGCGCGCGTCAGCGCGACGGGGTCCAAGGCGCGACGAAGGTCGCTTTGCGAGGAGATACCGGGGGCGCGGAGGCTTCGGCGGTGGCGAATCGAGCGCCTGGGTTCGCGATCAGCGACGTGGAGCCCTCGGCTTCCGCTTCCGCCACTGTCGTTCTGACTGTCCGGGGACACGCGGCCGCGCCTACCGTTCCCGAGTCTCGTCACGCCGTCGCACCGGTTGGGGCAGCGGTGGTCGCGGCGCCCCCGACTGTGAGTGCCCCGGCCGCGGCGCCGCCGCAGCGCCTCACGCCCGTTTCCGGCTCCGCGGACTCGACCGCGGCCTCCGAGCGCCTCACGCTCGAGGTGGCAACTTACATCGACAAGGAGAGGGCGGCCGCCGAGCGCGATCGCCTTGTGGCGGAGAGCGGATTGCACGGGTGGGTCGCGACCCGGTTCGAGGGAGGCGTCGAGGCTTACAGGATCATGCTCGGCGTCTTCCGTACTTCGGACCGTGCGGAGGCCGCCGCCACGAAGCTGATGAGTCGCAGGCTAGTCTCGCAGGCGCGAGTCGTTCCCCTGCCGCCCAAGCGCGAGCGAAGATAGGGCAGCCTGCCGGCGTCTACCTGCCTCGGACTCGCGCGGGGCGCCGTGACTTGCTCAGGTCGGCGACCCGTCCAGCTCCCAGAGCACGATCTCCGGGGGACACAAGAAACGCACGCGGGGCGCGCCCGATCCCTCCATCCCGATCCCGCGCGTGACGTACAGCGTGAGCCCGTCCAGCTGGTAGCGACCCATCTCGAACGCCTTGCCGTACAGCGAAGAAGTGAAGACGGCGCCGAACAACGGGAGCCGGACCTGGCCGCCGTGCGTGTGACCGGAGAGCATGAGGTCCACGCCCAGCTCGGCGGCGTCGGGGGCCAGATCGGGGGTGTGGTAGAGCAGGATCGTGAATCGCTTCCGGTCGCCCGCCAGGACCGCCTCCAGTCGCGGGCGCTCCAGGAACGGCTTGTGGGTGCAGTCGAGTCCGACCACGTCGAAGGTTTGGCCGCGGTGCTCCAGCGTCACCCGGCGGTCGCGAAGCCACCGTACCGGCAGCCCGGCCACCAGCTCGGACAGGACCTCCTCGGGAGCGGTCGCCGAGCCCCCCGAGACGAGATAGACGCCGAGCGGGCCCGAGAGGCGAGCCAGAACCCAGCGGCAGGCTTCGTGGGTCTTGGGATCCCTCACGTACGAGACGTTCATCAGGTCGCCGGAGAAGAGCACGAGGTCCGGGCGCAGCGACTCCACGAGCTGGACCACTTGGCGCTCGCGGGCGGTGACGCGCTCCACGTGCAGGTCACCGAGGTGCAGGATGCAGACGGGAGCTCCGGACCGGAGCTTCGGCGACCGAAGCGTTTCGCGAGTCAGCGTGATGCGGTGAGGCTCGATCCAGAGGGCGTAGAAGGCCAGAGCCGAGCCCACGACCTGCAGGGACGCGGCGAACAGCAGCGGCACGGGGAGGAGGGCGAGCGCCGCCCGAGGGAGGGCCAGGGTCATCGCCGCCGGCTGGGGCGAGCCGAACGACCTTCCCAGCCTGGGAAGCAGCGCCAGCATCGCCCAGTCCGTCACCATGAACAGCCACAAACCGAGTGCCCAGGGGCGCCGTCCCACCGAGGCGCCCAAGGCCAGCAGGCCCAGCATCAAGACGAAGACGGGCGCCGGCACGGCGGCCGGCAGCTCCAGCGCGCGCACCAGCGGCCGCCCGGCCCTCTTGGCGAGCGGCGAGAGCGCCCAGTGTCTCGAGAAGTCGCGCCGGCGCACGCGGACGGATCGGGGCATGCCAGGGCACTGTACCGCGGTCGGGCGGCACCGCCTCGACGTGTCTCCCTCTTTCCGGCGAAGATTGGCGCTCGTGCCCCGGGCACGGGAGGCGCGGGCCCCCGCGCTCACCCGCCCCTGTCGGACACGAGCCGCCGGCCATGCCTTCCTGCAACCGGCATGCCCTGCGGCTCGACCCAGGTGGCCGCGGACCCAAGTGGCTGTGTCACAGCATCCATCACGCCAGGGATCAGGGCACGGTGGCGCTGCTGAACGACAAGGACACGAACCACCTGTGCCTCACCTGCGCTGCCGGACACGCTGCAGCGATCCCGCAGGCGAGCCTCGACTCGCTCCCGGCCCGCAGCACCGACGCCAAGGCCACGCGCGTGAGCCAGGATTACCGTCTCACCACCCGCGGCGTCCAGAACCTGACCGGCACGCTGCGCTTCCACCAGCAGAAGTACGACAACAAGACACCCGAACGCACCTTCATTGGCCGGGTGCGGCTGGACCAGACCTTCGTTCGCGAGACGGAGTCCAACGATCCGGTCGGCAACGAGCAGATGATCTTCGGGGCCGATCTGGACTACGACCTCGCCCGAGCGGCCACCGTGGGCGGGACCTACGAGTATCGCAAGCGGGATCGCACCTTCCGCGAGGTCGAGGAGGACGCCGAGAACGTGTTCGGCGTGCGCGCGCGCACGCGGCCCATGGGCGGCTTCGTTCTGCACGCCGACTACCTTCACGGCGACCGCCAGCTCGACCACTTCCTGGACGAGGATTACCAGGACGCGACCGGCGCTTTCGTCGAGCAGCCGGGGCTCCGGCGCTTCGACGTCGCCGACCGGCTGCAGGACCGGGTCCAGACCGACGCGTCCTGGTCGGCCACCGAACGGGTGTCGCTCACCGGCGGCTACGGGTACGAGCGCAACGACTACCACCGCTCCCAGCTGGGACTGAGGAAAGAGGAGCGGCACTCGGTGGACACCGACGCGTCTGCCGGAGACGTTCTACCGGCGGCACGAGGTCACCACCGAGGCCCGCTGGCGGGTGACGGAGAACCTCGACCTGGCGGGGCGCTACGGGTTCGAGCAGATGGACGTAAACGACTTCGCGACCGAGGACGTGCCGCTGCTGTTCCCGCTCACCGGTCCCGCCACCGCGGTCTTCCTGGGGGACAGCTCGCAGGACTATCGGGCGCATCGGCTGGCGCTGGTGGCGACGCGGCGGTTCTGAGGCCTTGCCGGATGGCGCAGTGTGCTGCGCAGATCCATCCGCGATCGCAGTGCGCCAGGGCGTGCCGCCAAGCTGACGCTTTCGAGAGCCATCAGCGTGCTCGCTCTTCCACCTCCGCCGTGATGCCGCCCTTCGGGCGGTTGCGGCACGCACGCCTCCACGCGCCGGGCGATTTGCCGACGGCACGCTTGAATGCTCGCGAGAAGGCGGCCTCGTTCTCGTAGCCGACCTCGAGCGCCACCTCGATCACCTTCGCGTCGCGAGCTGCATCCGCCACTGCGAGAGGTACTGCATGGGTGGCTGCCCGATGAAGTGAACGAACCGCTCGTGAAGCGTCGAGCGCGAGAGCGCGGCTTCTTCGCCGAGTCGCTCGAGCGTCCACGCCTCCGCGGGCCTCTCGTGCATGAGCGCGAGCGCCCGCCCGACGGCCGCGTCGCGCATCCCCGCCAGCCACCCCGTCTGGTTGGGCGGCAGCGTGTCGACGTATCGGCGCAAGACCTCGACGAACAGCATCTCGCTCATGCGCTCAAGCACCGCCTCTCCCCCCGGGCGCTTGCGATTGGACTCCTCGGCCAGCGAGCGAAGGAAGGTCGGAATCCATGAGCTCCCGTTTGCGGCGAGGCGGGGGATGCGCAACAGCCGCGGCATCGACGCGAGAAGCGGGTTGAACGGCTTCGCGTCGCATCCCAGGTAGCCGCACACGACCGTGGTCTGCTGGCGACCGTCGCCTTCCAGGGGTGCGGTGGTCGTGCCCGCGTCCGTGACCCTGGGCGAAAAGTAGATGTCGGCATCGACCGACTTCGCGCGCATTCCGGGCGCGCTCGACATCACGTGATGGACGCCCTGGGGAAACAGGACGATGTCGCCCTCGTTCAGGCGGATGGGCTCTTCGCCAGCCACCGCGGCCCAGCACGAGCCACTCGCCATTCCGTGGAACGGCATCAGGTGCTCGACCCCCGGCAGGACGGCGGGAATGATCTTGCTCGAGTGTGGCGTCTCCGCCACCCAGGGATCGTCGTTCTTCAGGAAGAAGAAGAGCGCGCCCCGCAACCGGACGGCGCGTAGCAGGTCGGAAAGCGTGTCGCCGCTCATCGTATCCCCCAACGGATCGTGGCCGGCGGGCACGCGAGGAGATGGCACGCCCGATTCCGGACGAACGGCACAATGTTCCTGACGTCCGGCAAGGCGTCAAGTAGCGCGGGATGCGCCATGCGTGATCTCGCGGGCGAAGAGGAGGCGACTCCTCACACTCCGACAAGGCCGAGAGAGTTCGCACACCCGACTCCGGACGAATAGCACAGTTTTTCCGACGGCCTGCATGGAGCGAGACGTCGGCTCCCAGCATCTTACGGCGCGTAAAGACGAGCCCAAGACCTTGGCAGTCGAGAACTCAATCCAGGAGGTCACCATGACGTCGAATCCCAGCAGTCGAGGTTTCTTGCTCGCGTCACTTCTAGCCGTACTCGGACTCGCCGCCTGCAAGACAAGTTCGCCGACAGCGCCCCACGGCGGGGGCGGCGGAGGCGGAGCTGCCACGCAGTTCAATCTCGGACCTTTCGGGGTGGGCCAGTCCGCGCAGCTCAGCTTCGCGACAGCGGGCGCGTTCGGCTACCACTGCATCCCGCATCGGAGCATGGGCATGACCGGCACCGTTCAGGTGGACGCCGGAGGCTCGGACTCGATCGTGGTGCAGATCGGGGCGAGCGGCCTCACGTTCACCCCGACCACCGCGCATATCAAACCGGGCGGCCACGTGCGCTGGGTGAACGCGTCCAGCTCCACGGTGCACACCGTCACCAGCGACTGACAGACAGGAGGCTTGCCATGCAGCCCATTGCGAAGCTTTCGAGGTCGGATCGCGAGACCATCAAGGTGCACCAGCAGCCGGCATGGGCATCAGGCGACCTCGGCCGCGTGGAACTCATGCTGCAGATCGTCGGTGAGTTGTTGTGCCAAGCCGTGGACCTTCGCTGGTGTGACAAGGTGCTCGACGTCGCCGCCGGTAACGGCAGGTCCTTTCTCGCCGCGGCCCGCCGGTTCGCCGAAACCACATCCACCGACTGCGCACCCGAGCTCGATCGGGGACTTCGGGCCGCCGGGGCCGAAGGCTTGACTGTCCTGACCCCGGTGACCAACGCGGAGAACCTGCGATTCGGGGACGGCGACTTCGATGTCGCGCTCTCGGCGTTCGGCGTGATGTTCGCGCCGAACCAGCGGTGCGCGGCGGTCGAGCTGCTCCGGGTGGTCAAGCCGGGCGGCCGCATCGGGCTCGCGAACTGGACTCCGGATGGGTTCTTCGGCCAGCTGTTTCGCGTCACGGGTACCTTCGTCCCGCCGGCCGCAAGCAATGCCTCACCCGCCGCCTGGGGTACCGAGACGCGCCTGGTCGAGCTGTTCGGACCCCGTGCGAGCGAGTTCCACATGACTCGGAAGAAGTACGTCTTCCACTACCTCTCGGCCGAGCACTGGATCGGGCTCTTCCGCCGCTACTACGGACCGGTGCACCAGGCCTTCGCGGCGCTCGACGCACCGGGCCAGAAGGCGCTCCACGCGGCGCTGCTCGAGCTGCTCGAGAAGTTCCATCGTGGCGGCCGTGACGGTCTCATCGTTCCGGCCGAATACCTGGAGGTCGTGATCTGGCGCGCGTGAATGGGGCGACTGGGTCGGACAGCTGAACCAGAATATCAAGCCGGCCTGAGAGCGGTGTCACGCCGACCCAACGGATGCAGGCTGACGGCGCGTCGCCGCCGCCGCTGAACCCATGAAGGGCCGCGACGAAGTCCCAAACGATAGAGGGGAATACGACATGAAGACGATGGCGGCAGTAGTGACGATCGGCGCCCTGCTCGTTGCGATCTCGAGTGCCCAAGGTCAAAGGGCCAATCATTCCTTTGCTTTCAATGCGGCGACCATCAACGGCTTCCCGAGCGGCGAGGTCTTTCTCACCGGGGGCGGAGTCTTCGATCCGCCATCAGGGTTCCTGAAGGGCGGGGGAGGGTTTCGCTGCACCAAGGACATCAACCAGGGGCCGCTCGCGGGGTGCAAGGCCGGCGAAGGGATCCGCTGGGACGTCTCGGAAACCCTTCCCTCGACCGGTTTCAAGTGCAACGGGTCCGCGGAAGAACCTCAGAAGACCGCGCTCACCGATGACAACACCATCGTCATGCAGGCCGACTTCTATCGGCAGGGCGATGGGGTCAACGAATCTTTCACGGCAAAGATGATCGTCTCCGCGGTGGATCTGGATTTGGATCAGCCTGGCATCCAGAACATTTGGATCCAGGGAGTGGGCTGCGGGGAAGCGATCGTAGATTTCCGCTAGCCGGGCGTCTGTACCGACAGAAAGGATTCCTCCATGCGTTACCGTTCGCGTGCTGCATCGGTTGCCGTCGTGCTCGCGGTCATGGTTCTCGCCACGCCCGTCGCTCCGCGGCTCGCGTCGGCCGACTGGCCTCCGTGCGGGCGCGCCATTTCCACCGCACCCAAGGGCCAGGAGCACCCTGCGATCGCCCCGGACGGCGCGGGTGGGGCGATCATCACCTGGCAGGACCTTCGCACCGCCAGGGTCAACGTCTTTGCAGAGCACGTGCTGGCCTCAGGCGAGCTGGATATCCGCTGGCCCGTCGACGGCCGGGCGTTGCTGACTGATTCGCTCGCGCTGGCAAGCGCGGATGGCGGGCAAACGTCTCCCGTGATCGTTGCGGACGGCGCCGTGGGCGCCATCGTCGCCTGGCAGGACAACCGTAGCCCCGTGACCGGAACGGACGTCTTCGCCCAGCATGTCCTCGCATCGGGCGCGGTGGATCCCGCCTGGCCCGCCAACGGGACGGCGCTGAGCGCGATCGCGGGTCAGCAGAACGCCATTGCGATTGCATCGGATGGCGCGGGTGGGGCGATCGTCACGTGGATGGACACCCGGCCGGGGGCGAGCGAGGTCGACCTCTACGCGCAGCACGTCCTGAACTCGGGCATCGTGGATGCCCGCTGGCCGGTCAACGGCACCGCTGTGAGCACTGCGCCAGGGCGGCAGGAATTTCCCGCCATCGTAGAGGATGGGGCGGGCGGAGTGATCATCACCTGGCAGGACCTGCGCGACGCCACGAGCGGCTTCGATGTCTACGCACAGCACGTCCTGAACTCGGGCATCGTGGATCCCGCGTGGCCCCTGAACGGCCGCGCCGTGTGCACCGCCGCCGGAGATCAGGGCCGCGGGACGATCACCACGGACGGCGCCCATGGAGCGATCGTCGCGTGGACCGATGGTCGCATCGTCAACACTTTCCACATCTTCGCGGAGCACGTACTGGCATCGGGTGCGGTCGATCCCGCCTGGCCCGTCAACGGCCGGGCCATCTCCAATGCAGCCGTCATCGAGTCGCGGCCCCTCGCCGTCCCGGACGGTGCAGGCGGGTCGATCGTGAACTGGCAGGGGTTCACCGTCCACCTGAACATGTACGGGCAGCACGTGAAAGCCCCGGGCGTCGTGGACCCGGCTTGGCCGGCCGGTGGCAGGGCGTTGAGCAACGGCGTCCGGCAGCAGACCCACGCCGAGATCGTTACCGATGGGGGGGGCGGCGCGATCGTCGCGTGGGGGGACAGCATCCACCTTGTGGCCCAGCACGTCCTAGCCTCGGGAACATTCGATCCCTTGTACCCCGACACGGGGCGCGCGCTGTGCACCCTTTCCAGCGAGCAGGTGGACCCTGCGTTGGTCGCGACCGGGGGAGCCGGAGCGATCGTGGCCTGGATGGACGGACGTAACGGGGTGGTCTCCAGCCCCGACATCTTTGCGCTGCAGGTATTGGCCGCAGGCACGGTGGATGTGCCCGGTCCCCCTCCGTCGGAGACCATGTTCGACCGGCCGAGCCCGAACCCGGCGCTTGGGCTCCTCACGCTGCGGTTCTCGCTGGCGCGCGAGACGCTCGTCAGACTGGCCATCTACGATGCCACCGGGCGGCGCGTGCGCGGGCTGGCTTCCGGGGCGCAGCCCGCGGGCGAGCACGCACTTGCGTGGGATCTGCGCGACGAGCGCGGACACGCGGTCCGCGCCGGGCTCTACTTCGCACGGCTCGATGCGGAAGGGCGCTCGTTCACGCAGAGGCTTGTGACACTGAAATAGGGGCTCAGCCGTAGCGCGAAATAATGACGCAAGATACGCCTTGCGAGGCAGGTCATCACGGCGCGCCGCACCCCTTAGTTTAGGGCCTGCCCAAAAACGCCTCCACCCGCTCCACGAACGCGTCCGGCTCCTCGAAGTAAGGAATGTGCCCGCTCTTCTCGAACACCGTGAACTCGGAGTTGGGGATCGCCTTGTGGATCTTCCACGCCACGCTGGGGGCGACGTTGATGTCGAAGCGCCCGGTGAGCACCAGGGTCGGAAAGCGGAACTTGGGCAGCTCGGGGTTCAGGTCGTAGCGGGCGAGATCGGTGTTGAGCGCGGCGTTGACCGAGCGCGTGTACTTGTAGCTGCTGGCCTTGGCGAGGAACTGGTCGCGCTTCTCGGGTGAGTAGAAGAGCAGGCCCATGTACTCACGCAAGTCGACCTTGACCGCCGCCGTGTCGCCCAGCTCCTCGGCGAACGCCACCGCCTGCTGCCGCTCGGTGGCCTCGGGGTAGATGTCCTTGAACAGGAACACCGTCTCCTGCCACTTGGGGGCCGCGGAGTCGCAGATGATGAGGTGGGCGATGCGATCGGGGTGGCGCGCGGCATAGGCCATGACGAGGTAGCCGCCCCACGAGTGCCCGATCAGGTCGATGCGATTGGAGCCGAGGTGGGCCCGGAGCCCATCGAGGTCGTCGATCTGGTCGGCGAGCGTGCAGCTCTGCCCGGGTTTGAGGGCGGGAGATCGGCCGTTGCCGCGCTGGTCGTAGAACAGCACGCGACGGCGGCGGGCCAGGACGTCCCAGGCCGCCGAGCAGTGGACATAGGTGTGATCGAACCCGGGCCCGCCGTTGACCACGAACAACGGCGTCCCGGCAGTGCTGCCGCGCACCTCGTAGTAGAGGGTGACGTTCTTCCCGTGGAACATCTGCCCCGACTCGGGGACGGCGGCGGCGGCGATCGCCGCAAGACACGACCAGGCGGCCGCGGCCGTCCATCCGACCGGGCGCGCCAGTGAAGCGGGTCTCCAGATCATTCCGTCCCCCGGGTTCGAGTGGGTGCGATGGGAACGGATGAACTGTAGCGGTCGGATCGCCTCTACTCCAGCGTCACGCCGATGTCCCCGACTCCCATCTTCACGGAGGCCGCGAGGGCCTTTCGCACCTCGACCCGGAGCTCGATCGAGAGGCCGTGAGTGTTGAATTTCGGCTCGCCCTGGAGCTCGAGGTTCAGCCTCTTCCCTCGAATCTCCGAGACGAGCCGGATCTCCCGAGCCTGCTGGATGCACCGTGATCCGCCGTGCGCGCAACGTGCGGTCATGATGGCGCGGAGATCACTGCCTGTGCCCTCCGCGAGGACGAGGTCGCCGGCGGGGAAATCGACGTGGACGGCCTCGGCGTCTCCGATCCGGAACGTCCTCGAGGCGGTCATGACGTCCTTGGCCGCGGCGGGAGCCGCGAGCGCGAAGATCAGCGGCACTGCGGTGAGAGGGATCTTCGTGGGCTCCTCCATGGCGGCGAGTCGCCCAGTTCCGGGTTCAGCAGGGATGGGCGGTGCTCACGTGAGCATGCGTGAAGCTCGGCGGCATCCGCTGAACCAGGGTGGGCAAGTTGGGCCCGCCTGCCCGGTCTTACGGCGGGAGCCACCCACGAGTTTCCTGCCGCCGACCGTCGGAGGGTCGCGCCGGAGCCCGATAGCGCGCGGAGCCCGGCCCGGCCTCAGAGCCCGGCGGTCACCTCGGCGTCGGCCACGGGCGCCGCCTCGCGCTTCGGACCGCGAGCCGCCGCGCCCTCCCCCACCAGCGCCACCATCAGCGCCTTCTGGAGGTGCAAGCGGTTCTCGGCCTGCTCGACCACGATGCTCCGCCGGCCGTCGATC
>VBOT01000217.1:5569-6966 GCA_005893225.1 Candidatus Eiseniibacteriota bacterium | reverse complement strand
CTGTCTCCGTGGTGAACGCGCTGTCCGAGTACGGCTACGACGCTCAGGCGCTCGCTCCGCTCGCGCCTTCGCACGATCAACACGGCGGTCAAGGGAAGCTGCCCCCGGACGACGAGGACGCTGCCGGTCTGGTTCAGCCTCTTTGATGTCCGCGCCGTACTTGGAATGTCCATCCGGCACGCTGTCGTGGCGATCGATGAACTGCACGAGCAGCGTGTCATGTTTCCCACACACCCACACAGGGGAGGGGGATCTAGCGATGTCCGAATTGCTCTCACAGGCGCCGAGCGAGCCGCTCAAGTCGGCCTCGACGCCCGTTTACCTCACACCAGCCCAGGTCGCCGGGCTCCTGGGCGTCACGGCGAAGACCGTCCTTCGTTGGTCGCTCGAAGACGCCAGCATGCCGGCGTTCCGTCGAGGCAAGATCGTGCGCTTCGAGCGCGGCCGATTGCTAGCTTGGCTCTCGCGCCAAGAGCCGAGGTCCGCTCGTCGCGTCACGCACGGATCACGCAAGGACCAGGTCAGCGCAGCGTAACTACGCGCCGCAGCAGCAACCAGCATCTGATGGCTGATCAGATGTCTGAGCCCGCGCCACCGTCGGAGGTCGCCCCGCCGCCGGGTCCGCTGGACCCGGTCCCAGGACCCCGCCTGCGCTTCCACGTGCCACCAGGCGACGCGATCGGGCGATGAGCCAGGTACGGGAGCAGGGTATGGGTATCTGCCCGTCCTGCGCCCGTCCTCCCTCGTACAGCGATGGCGCTGCCCCGGACCCTGCGAGGGGTATTGCCCTGCCCGCCGGCCATCGAGGTCGCCCCGTCACCGCCGTCGGGCGGGGGCCGACCCTCCTGCCTGGGGGCGAACGGCCAGGGGCACCCCCCAAAACAGGCCGGCCGGGGTCGAAGCGTTGGATCCCGCGAATTTAGTAATCCCCAATTTCCAGATTCTCTACGGCGACCCGAGGAGGGACCCATGAAGACGAACGTCCCGATGTACGCCGACGTTGCGCGCCCAACCGGCGAGACGACCCACTGGCGGATCTGCCAGGGTCCGCTCTGCGCCGCCTGGCTCGTGATCCCCGCCGGCCGCGAGGTCGAGTGCGAGAGATGCGGGACCAGCGCCGACTATCGCGCGCCGCGAGTCCGCTGAAGTTCAACCCCTCACCAAGGAGACCGTCATGAGCCCGGCACCACGGATAGGAAGGCAATTGTACGACTGGATCGAGCAGAAGAAGCTTGCCGACCGCGAGCGCGCGATCCAGGAAGGCGCAGCGGTCGACCGCTCACTTCGTGAGGCCGAGGAACCGTCGTCACCCGTGGTCGAGGCGGAGAGCCGCCGAACGCCGACGTCGCAGGACATCGGCGCGCTGATTGAGCAAGCGAACGTCGATCACGCGGAGG
>VBOT01000217.1:2836-5563 GCA_005893225.1 Candidatus Eiseniibacteriota bacterium | reverse complement strand
TGAAGGCCGAGGAGAACTTCAAGGCCCGGATGACCAGTTTGCTTCAACAGCGCGCCGCCGTCGAACTGGAGGAATCCAGGACCGCGAACGTGAGCATCGCGCCGGCCCTGCGCGAGGCCCTGGCGGCCGTGAAGGACAGCACGGTCGTCGCCCTGAAAGCGGAGACCGAGGACAGCGAGCACGGCGACGTGGCGCAGCAAGAGGCGTGGCGGGCCGAGTACGGGCCGGCGATCGCGACCGGCCGCGCGGTGCTCCGCGAGCTTCGTGCCTTCGAGCGGATTTACGGCGAGAGCCTGCGCGAGGTCGCGGCCATGCGTCACGAGCAGTTGATGACAGGACTGCCACGTACAGGCCTCGCTGGTGAGGCGGCGAAGCGTCTCGTCACGACGCTGGCAGGAACCGACAAGAGTCATGGCACCGCGAGCCAGGCCGTCGTGCTGCTGGAGGGTACGCGGCGTGGGATCGAGGACGCGATCCGTTCGATTGAACGGATCATCGAAAATCCCACTCACTGGAGCGGCGGCATCAACGGGAACGGCATTCGTCACCAGGATACCGTCCGCGACCTGAACGAGCATCGCCGAGATCTTCTGGCTCCTGCCGACGTGCTGGCGACGCTCAACGCGATGGCCGGCTCGGTGGTCGGCCTGCTGCAATCGATCGCCGCGATGCGGGCCAAGTGGGCGGGCTCGCCGGAGCTTGAGGCCGAGCCGGTAGTTCTCGGCCCACGCGGCGACGCGGCGGGCCGGCTGAACGATCCAGCCATGCCAGGCGGGTACGTCCAGACCCGAGCGATCACCGTGAACCCGGACGAGATCTAGGAGACGACTGAGGAGACATCATGGATAACGAACGGACCAATCCAGGTTCGAGCGACGACATCATCGGGTCGCCGGATCCAGAAGGCGCAGCACGCGCTGCGGTCGACACGTATCTGAAGAAAGGCGACCCGAGCACCACGCCTGCACCCGCGCCGCGCTTCGGGCGACCGATGACCCCTGACGAGGCCCGCGACTTCCGAGCGCGGAACCCGCAGATCTACGAGCCGCGACTGGCGGCCGAGGAGCCTACCGAGCCCGAACCGCTGGAGCCGGCGACCGAGCAGGAGCCCGCCGCTGGTGGTTACGTCCTTGAAGCGCCGGGCGACGTCCCGACTCACGTAGCCATGAAGTGGGACGAGACGCTCACCTCGTTCAGCGAGGCGGCTTCGGCCTCGGGCGTCTCGGAGCCGATTGCGCAAGGTCTCGTGGCGAGCTTCATCGACGCCGATGCCGCGCTTGGCGGGTACGGCCAAGGCGAGAACTCCTACACCCTGGAGGACGCGAGAAGCACGCTCCAGAGTTTTTGGGGCCGCGAAGCCTACGACGTGAACATGAAGAAGGTCGCGAAGGCAGTCAACTCCGCGGGCGACCGCTTCAAGCAGTGGCTCGACGATAGCGGGATGGGCAACAGCCCGAGCGTCTGCATCGCGCTTTCGATGGCCGACGACCTGAAGCTGACGAAGCCCCAGGCCCAAGCCGAACTGAACAAGCTGATAAGCGACCAGAAGTCGGACTACTTCTCCCGCGATCCGTGGCGGAGTAAGCCGGCGGTCGCGCGCGTGCAACTGCTCTCACGGATCGCGAACGCGGAGGACGCACCATCGAAGGCGCGCACCACGAACGTCGTTGCGTCAGTGCGTGCGGACGAGGCGCAGATCGAGAGGCGGGCTGCTGCTGACGCCCAGGCGAAGGAGTTGCTGCAACAGATGCGGAATGGAAACGCGACGCAGCGGGCGGCGGCCGAGAAGAAGTGGATCGAATTGACCGCGAGGATCTCGCGATGAGTATCGCGGTCTGCGTGAAGGGACCCGGAGGCATCGCGCTCGCGGCCGACTCCCGGCGCACGATTCATCCATACAAGTCAGAGAACTTGTACGAGACGTGGGATGCCGACCAGAAGCTCATCTCGTTCAACGGCGAGGCGCATCGGTGGGTCGGCATCGCGGAGTCTGGAGCTTGCGCGCCGCAGGACACCTCGGCCTCGATCATCAGTGAAGTAGAAGCCGGGCTCCCCCCGCACCGTCTCACGATCCGAGAGTACGCGCAGCGCGTCCACGAAGCCGCGGCGCGGCGGGCGGAGGGATCGGCCGAGTATCTTCTACATGGCAGCGTCGCGGGCTTCGATGTTGGCGAGACTGAAGGGCGTGTCTTCCTCGTGGAGGTACCGGGCCCCGCGCCGATCGAGTTCGCCGCCGGCACGGTCGGGATCGCCTACACGGGTGCAAGAGAGTTTGTCGACCGGCTGCTGCGCGGCTACGATCCCCGCCTGATCGTCGAAGACCCGGAGCTACGCAATCACCTGGCGACCCCGCTCGCGCTCAAGACGATGACGGTCGAAGAGTGCGTGGCACTCGCGATCTTCCTGGTTCAGACGAGCGTAGTGATGCAGGCCTTCTTCGGCCCGCTGGCTCGACAGGTATCCGGCGGCCCGCTCGACGCGGCAACGATCACGGCGGCGGAGGGTCTGCGCTTCGTCCAGCACACGGCCCGCGATCCCGAGTGTCCGGTGGTCGAGCGCGGGCTTGCCAACGCGTGGCCGGCGGTCGTCACGAGCGCGCCTGTCGACCTTCACCGGGTCGCAACGTACAAAGTTGTCTAACCCCCACTAGCGAAGGACACACGCATGAACACCCAAACCGACGTCATCTACCACGCGCAAGAAGACTACGCCAAGAGCACGCAGGGA
>VBOT01000217.1:0-2802 GCA_005893225.1 Candidatus Eiseniibacteriota bacterium | reverse complement strand
ACTAAGCCGACGCAGAACGAGGACTACCACCACCACGGCGACCCGACGCGCGCGAACCCCTAATGCCGATCGTCCCGCGCGGTACGACTCGGTCGGTTCAGACCGCCGCACCGCTGATTCCCCGCAGCACACCCCCACACACCGCGCGGCCCGAGAGCCGCCAAAAAGGAAACCCAATGTATCCCGAGTTTCAGTCCGATATGGACCACGTCAAGAAGTTCCTGCACGCGTTCGAGAACGCGCTCGGCCTGGCGATCTCGCTCGGCAACGAGAAGTCGGCTGCCGAGTTCAGGCTCCACAACGCCGAGGTGCTCAACAAGAAGGCCGAGGTCGCGCAGCAGGAGTTGAACGAGCGTGAACGCGTCATGGTCAATCAGCGGATCGAGATCGAGAACCGGACGAACGATGCCCGGGCGACCCTGGCCGGCGTAGAGGCGCAGCTAGTGGCGGCGCGCGAGGAGCATGCCGTTCTGCTGGCGGAGCACAACCGCGTCAAGGGCGCGCTCGACTCGTACCGTGCAGTGATCGCGACCCTGTAGGCCTAACCTCACACCGCGGCCTGAGCGCCGCACGAAGGAGATCCATCATGGCGAAGAAGATTGACAATCAGGGAAGCTCGAAGCCGAACCCGGGCCAAGAATCGCTGAACAAGCCGGCGAGCGCGCCAACGTACACGCCCCCGAACTACGAGAAAGGCGAGTCGACAGGGCGCGCCGATCGGCCGGAACGCGGCCCGGAGTTCAACACCAGCAAGAAGTAGTCTGCAGTACGCGGCGTTCGGTGCCTGGATCGCGAGATCCAGGTGCCGGGCATGCACTGCGGCGGCCGGCCGCCCGCAGTCGTCCTCGACGCGCTGACCGAATCGTCCGGCTTGCGAGCTACGCCGTGCCCGCCTGCGGCGCGCGTCGCTCACCATCCCAGAGCTGGAAACACACAACGTGAAACAGAATGGCCCCCCTGGCGCCCCTGCCACTCGCCAGAGTGACCTCTTTCACCGACTGATCCTTCGCAATGAGCGTGTCGCAGGCGTGGCAGCTTTCTCCGTCGCTTGGATAACTCCTCGCGCTTGTCATGCTCTTACGCGGCAGACGACCGTCCTGGAGCTTTTGCCGGATGAGGAGCAGAAGGGCTTGCGCATCCATAAGCGTGAGCCTCTAGGCCGGAGTTGGAGCCGACGAAGCCAGCGGGCGAACTTTCGGCTTGGCGCGCTCGCTCCGCCATTTCGGGTAGACCTCGTCGAGAGACCGCAGGGCTTGGCAGGTCGAGCACGAGGTGTGGGGCGAGTCCAGCCGCGCCAAGTGGGCGAGATCCACGGCTCGGGCGATGGCAAGGAGGGCGTGGCAGATCGAAATGGGCACTATCATGGTCTGCCTGAGACGCACCGGCTGGGCGAACACCGACTGTAGTTCACGAGTGGCCATATAGCACCCCTCCCGGTAGTCGGACATCACTTCGAGACGCTCTTCGCCCTCGCCGACCCTGACCCTGCGAGGCGCCTGTACCCTAGCGCCCCAAGCGGTTAATGTCACGATATATTTAATATATTTAATTTAACTTTTATGATTTTTATATAAAATAAAGTTACAGCATAAGGTGCGCTTGGGGCCTTTTGTCTTTCTACTCGCTGGGTTACGCTCCCATAGCGGAAGCAGAAAGACGCCAGCACGGCCGTCGGACCCACGCGGGCCGAAGGGGAAGTGACCGTCCTGGACGACTATTCCTCGGTGCAATCGACTCTCGACCTGGTGCTTCGCCATCCGCTCTTCGTTGCTGCGCTTCAACTGCTCGTGGCCGTCGTCCTTGCGTACTTCGGAACAGAGCGCTGGCAACGATGGCGACAGCGCCGGGACTTCCAGTACCAGACGATGTCGAAGCTGAGTGCAACGAGCATGGAGTTGTTCGTGCTACTTGCCGACATGCTCTCAGCCCGCTCGAACGGGGGGCTCGTCGACTGGAACAACCTCGCCTGGAGTAGCGAGCCGTCCGAGAAGCAGCGACAGTACATCAGCCGACGAACGGCGTTCCACGCACTCGAAGCAGAAGTGATGGCCAGCTTCACCGCGACTGAGATTATGTCGGAGTACTACGCGCTGGACGAGAAGGCCCAGACGTTGTTCGATCTAGTTCAGTCCGGTGCCGGCCTCATCGCCGCACAGTACGAGCCCACTCAGAACGACTTCCTGAAGCTACGCAAGCAGGTATTCGGCCGGATGGTCGTCGAGATGAAGCTGCTGACCTGGAGGGAGCGTCGCGCGCTTCGGAAGGACCCCGCGTGGGCGATCGAAGACCACAGTGGTCTGATCTGATGTAGACTCGTGAACCAGACATCACGAGCGCGCGGGTCATCGCACCCGCGCCGCACCCGGAGAAGGTGGCAGCGGTGACGAACCGCGATGCGGGCGCGCAAGCGCCAAGGAGGGCGAGATGCTCGACCTGTTCAAGACCAACGGCTCATCGCCACCGGCTGACATCACCGTCCAGAACGAGGGCTCGATCTACATCCTCCGTGGTCGTACCGACATCGGGAAGGACTGGATCGAGGAGCACTGCCAGGAGGGCGACTACAACCCGTTCGGCGAGGGCGCTCGCCTCGTCGAGCATCGGTACATCGCGGACATCGTCGAGGGCGCGGCCGGCGACGGCCTGCGCGTCGAGATGCAATGATGGCGCGCTACGTGAAGCGACCGAGGCCCGAGCCCACGAGCGAGGAGTTCCTGGCCCTGCTGATCCTGCTCGGTCCGCTCGCGTGCGTCGTGCGGTGGGTCTGCCGCCGCCTGTAGTCGTGCAGTTTCTAAAGTTTAG
>VBOT01000134.1 GCA_005893225.1 Candidatus Eiseniibacteriota bacterium | reverse complement strand
CGCGATTCCGCGCCGGCCGCGCCATCCCGGGCTCGCCGATGCCCTGGCAGGCCTATCGCAGGATGACCGACGACGACCTCCGCGCCATCTATCGCTTCCTCAAGTCGGTCCCGGCGGCCGAGCACGACGTCGGGCCTCCGTTCGTGATCAAGAAGTAGGCGACTCGCCCGGGCCTCTGGGTCCCGGACCATCCCGCTAACTGCCTAGGGCCACTCGGGATCGGTCGCCGCCCGTGGCCCGTCCCCGCTTCTCGACCCTTCCCGCTCAAGCGCCGCTCAAGCGACCCCTGCTGAGATCAACGCGGTGATTCCCCCTGCTTGCACCCCCGCGTCCGGGGGCTCCGATCCGGCGAAAGCCGCCGGCCGTCAGGAAAGGAGAACGTCATGACCGCGTACCGTTCGACCCGCCGCACGTCGACCCCCACCGGACCTCATCGGGCTCTGCGCCACGCGATCCTGTGGGCCACCGCCATGGCCGTGGGATGCGCGTCCACGCTGGCCTACGGATCGCGGCCCAAGCCCTCGCCGGGCATCGGCACGGCTGCGGTGGTCACGGCGCGGCTCGGGGCCGCGCCTCGGGACGCCATCACGCGAGCGGCTCCGACACCGAACCCCTTGCGCGCCGGCGGCGTCATGGCGGGCGGCACGGACGCATCGGGGTTGATCCGGGAAACCGCACGCGGGACGCAGGCGGTCGCGCCTTACCCGGACGCCGGAGAGATCCAACTCGGCAACGGGTACCGCTTCGATCCGCTGCGCGACGGCGAGCCGGCGCCGCCGTCGAACCTGACCGCCGCGGCGATTCCGGGCGGCGGCCGCGGAGCCTACCTGGTCCAGCTCGCCGGCCCGGTCGATGCCGGCCAGCGCGAGCAGATCGAAGCGGCGGGAGGAATCGTGGTCGCCTACTTGCCGCGCTACACGTTTCTCGTGCGCATGACCGATGGGGCGCGGGCGACGGTGGAAGTTCTCTTGTTCGTTCGCTGGGTGGGCCCCTACCAGCCGGCTTACAAGCTCAGCGACGAGCCCCAGATGGACCTCGCGGGCGGGCCCGCCACACTCGTCGTGCTGCTGTTCCCGGATGCCGACCTGGCCGCCGAGCGCGCGGCGCTCGAGGCCATGGGAGGAACGGTGATCGAGGCCACCGACTCGGGGCGCAACAAGCTCGTGCGGGTCTCGATCGACGGCGCCCAGGCCTCCACGATCGCCGCGCGGAACGATGTGGCGTGGGTCGAGCCCTGGCATCAGCCGGTGATCGAGAACGCGACGGCCCAGTGGGTGGTGCAGACCAACGTCACGAACAACCGGCACATCTGGGACATGGGGATCCAGGGCCAGGGTCAGGTGGTGCACACCTCCGACAGCGGCATCCGGACCACCCACAACGCGTTCCGCGATCCCAGCGTGCCGATCACGACCTTCGGCGACTACCCGACCCATCGCAAGATCATCGCCTACCGGGCGGCGCTGCCGGGCATCCTGTTCGGTGACGCCTCGGGTGCGTCGTATCACGGCACGCACACCGCGGGGACCATCGTGGGTGACGATTCGCCCTTCGCGACCAACCTCAACGACGGCCAGGCGCTCAAGGCGAAGATCTTCTTCACCGACGCCGGCAACACCGCGAACTCGATCAGCACGCCCGGCGACCTCAATCTGCTGTTCGGTCCGGCTTACCAGGGCAACGCCGGCGGCGCCGCGCGCATCTCGTCCAACTCGTGGGGTGCCTCTTCCAACAACTACGACGTTCTGGCGATGAGCGTCGACCAGTTCATGTGGGACCACAAGGACTTCCTGATCTGCTTCTCGAACGGCAACGACTTCGCCGCCGCGATGGTCGGGACCCCGGCGGTCAACAAGGACGGTATCGGCGTCGGCGCCACGCAGAACGGCACGACCGCGGGAGTGAAGGCCTCGTTCAGCAGCGAGGGGCCCACGGAGGACGGCCGCCGCAAGCCCACCATCTGCGCCCCGGGCGACGGCGTCACGCCGCTCAGCGGCATCACGTCGGCCAACGGGGCGAACGACACCGGCTACCAGAACCTGGCCGGGACCAGCATGTCGTCGCCGGCGGCGGCGGGGGCCGCGGCGCTGATCCGGCAGTACCTGACCGACGGCTGGTATCCGACCGGCGCGCCGGTCTCCGCGAACGGCTTCAATCCGAGCGCGGCGTTGCTCAAGGCGATGGAGATCACCTCGACCGACAACGACATGCCGGGGCATCCGATCCCCGACTATGGCGTCGGTTGGGGCCGCATCAAGCTCGACAACGTCATGTACTTCACCGGCGAGGCCACCCGGCTCGCGGTTGTGGACGACAACGGCGGGCTCACCACCGGCCAGTTCGCCGAGTACGGGCTCGACGTCTACGACACCTCGGTCCCGCTCAAGGTCACGCTGTGCTGGACCGACAAGGAGGGCAACCCGGCCTCGATGACCCAGCTCGTGAACGACCTGGATCTCACCGTGACCGACCCCAACGGAGTGCCTTACCTCGGCAACGTGATGTCGGGAGGCCAGTCGGCGCCCGGGGGCGCCGCGGACTTCCTCAACGTCGAGGAGGGCTTCCGGAGCAACGCGCCATTGAGCGGCGTCTGGAAGATCCGCGTCAGCGCCGCGAACGTGCCCTTCGGACCGCAGCCCTTCGCGCTCGCCATCACCGGCGGGGTCGGGAACGTGGGCGGCCTGCTCAGCCTGGACCGCCACGTCTACGGCCGTGACGACCTGATCCAGGTGCGGGTCGACGACGCCAACGCGGCCGGACCGGTCAGCGTGACGGTGGGGTCGAGCACGGAGAGCACGCCCGAGACGGTCCTGCTCTCGGGAAGCGGCGGTGTGTTCACCGGCTCGATCGCGACCACGCCGCTCGAGGCCGCTCACGGGGACGGCAAGCTCTCCGTCTCGCACGGCGACGCCGTCACCGTCACCTACGTCGATGCCGCTCCGGCGGCCACGCTCACCGCGAGCGCGACGATCGACTTCGACGGGCCGGAGATCACCGGCGTCGGCGCGGCGGAGCGCGGCGAGAACCAGCTCGTCACGTGGAGCACGAACGTCCAGGCCTCGACGCGCGTGTACTACGGCACGACGACCGCTCTCGGCCAGGCGACGCCGCTCGATCAGGACCTGGTGCTCACGCACGGAGTGCTGCTCACCGGACTCCAGCCCCAGACCGAGTACTTCTACGACGTCGAATCCGCCGGCCAGGACGGCAACGTCACGCGCGACGACAACGGCGGCAGCCATTACCGCTTCGTGAGCGGGAGCAAGGGCGACATCCTGGTGGTGATCGGCGACGGGAGCTTCCCGGGCACGAGCACCTACGTCGACGCCCTGATCGAGCGCGGCTGGAACCCGTCGGTGCTGGAAGGCGGCACGATCGACAACCCGCCGCTCGGCGACCGCAACTCGGGATTGCGCTCGTTCACGACGGTGTGGTGGCAGTGCGGGCAGGAGCAGTATCCGCCGGTGCCGGACGCCGCGCGCGAAGTCCTCACCCAGTACCAGCAAGGCGGCGGGCGCCTGGCGGTGACCGGGCACGACATCTCCTGGGCGTTCACCGATCCCGCCTCGGGCTTCTACACCCCCGACCGGGTGGCGTGGCTCGAGGGCACGCTGCACGCGCGCTTCCTCGAGGACCCCGCGGCCTGGGTCGTGAACCAGGGCGTCACCGGCGACCCGATCAGCGATCCCTACGCGGCCGGGGTGCCGTACAGCGCGCACCGGCAGGGCGCCAGCGGGGACGAGATCGAGCTGGTGGCGGGCTCGGGCACCGGCAGCTACGTCTGGAAGGACACCGACGCGACCCAGGGCAACATCGGCCTGCGCTGGCAGAGCGCCACGCCGGACGGCAGCCCGGCCGGCGCGGTGTGGGGCGGCACGCCGAGCAAGCTGCTCTACAACGCCTTCGAATGGCTGCAGCTCGTGAATGCCGCCGACCGCACCGACATCCTCGACCGCTCGCTCATCTGGCTGATCGGCAACGACCACCCCGACGTCGCGGTGCAGAGTCCCAACGGCGGCGAGGTCGTGAATGGCAACACCGTGTCCGTGACCTGGACCGAGACGCCTCACGGCGGGGCCACGATCGCCCAGCGCGCGGTGTACTACTCGCCGGACGGCGGCCAGTCGTGGCGGCTCGTCACCACGAACGCCGGAGCTTCACCCTATGCCTGGAACGTGAGCGGTCTCCTCAACGGGACCGCCTACCGCGTGCGCGTCGACGTGTCCGACAACGGCAACCCCGCGCTGCACGGCCATGACGGATCCGACGCCGACTTCACCATCGCGCGGCCCGGGGGAGACAACCGCGGGCCGGTGGTGGTGGCGGGATCGCTCCGGTCCGATCCAAACCCGATGGACAATCGCGCCGCGACCGACCTCCTGGCCCGGATCTCCGATGTCGCGGCCGGCGGCTCCCGGATCGCGGCCGCGGAATGGTCGCGCGGCGACACCCCCGCGCCCGCCGGCATGGGGGTCGCGATGAGCGGCCCCTTCGACGGCCCCGACAACGAGGTCTCGGCGGCGATCCCGGCCGGCAAGCTGCCTCGGGGCGAATCTCGATTCTGGGTCCGCGGGCGGGACGCCGCGGGGAACTGGGGCCCAGCCTCGTCGCGGACGATCCTCGTCAATGGCGATGCCATCGTGAGCGCGGACGACAACCTCCCGGCCCGATTCGCGCTCCATCAGAACGTGCCCAACCCGGTCTCGGGTCCCAGCACCGTGCTTCGCTACGGGCTCCCGCGCTCGGGTCCCGTGGAGTTGGCGATCTACGGCCTGCGCGGCGAGCGCGTCCGGACCCTGGTGTCGGAGTTCCAGGCGGCGGGCCGGCGTTCGGTGGTCTGGAATCGTCGCGACGACTCCGGCCGGCTGGTGCCGAGCGGGATCTATTTCTACCGGCTGGAGGCTGGGGGCGACCGCGCCACACGCAAGGTCGTAGTCTTGGAGTAGGCGGGGGCGACGTCCACCGCGGCCTGGCACGTCGGATGCGTCGTCCAGGGCGTGGTGCAGAACCTCGCGCTCCCAAGCCATGGCGGCGGGGCGGACCCTCGGGTCCGCCCCGCGCTCCCGAGCCCCGTCGCCGTGACCGGGGTGCTGGGATTCGTCGGCTCGCACCTGCTGCCGCGCCTCCTCGAGCGCGGCGCCCGCGTCATCGCGCTGGTCCGACCGGGGCGCGACGCCTCGCGGCTCGAGGACCGGGTCACCGAGATCCGGCGCGCCAACCTCGACGATCCCGGCACGCTGGCAGGAGCGTTCGAGGGGGCCGAGGCGGTTGTCCACCTCTCGGGGCTCGCGCAGGTTCCGGGCCTGGTGGCCGCTCTCGAGGGGGCGGGGGTCCGGCGCGGCGTGTTCGTGAGCTCGGCGGGAGTCCGCACGCGACTCGAGAGCCGCAGCGCGGATGCCAAGCGCGCCGGAGAGGAGGCGCTGAGGCGCTCCTCGATCGGCTACACGATACTCAGGCCAAGCATGATCTACGGCACCCCCGCCGACCGGAACCTGGCGCGCTTGCTGCGCTGGCTGCGCGCATGCCCCCTGGTGCCCGTGCCGGGTGGCGGAGCGACGCTGCAGCAGCCGGTACACGTCGGCGATCTGGTGGCCGCGATCACGAACGCGCTCGAGCGTCCCGAGACGGAGCGAAAGGAGTACGACGTGGGCGGGCCGGAGGCGCTCACGCTGAGGGATCTGATCCACGCCTGCGCGGCCTCGGTCGGGCGCCGCGCCTTCGTGCTCGGCGTTCCTCTGGGCCCGGCGCACGGGGCGGCGTCGCTGCTCCGGCGGCTGGGCCTCCGGAGCCCGGTCCGCCCCGAGCAGATCCTGCGGCTCACCGAATCCAAGGCCGTGGACATCTCGGCGGCGCGCCGCGATCTCGGCTTCGAGCCCCGATCTTTTGCCGATGGCATCCGGGCCGAGGCCAAACTGTTGTCACCCCGATAGAGCGGTCGCGCCCAGCGCAGCTTGAAACGCACTCCCGGCCCGTCAACCTGGCCCGGGCGCCGCGTTGCGAGCGGGCGTTTCGCGACGCGCGGCGGCGAAATGCAACAACCTCGCGGATTGCATTCGCGCCCCGGGCTAAGCCGTTACCACCGCATTTATTGACAGCGTTCTCGCGGCCGACCTAGAATTCGTGGACAAAGCCAACCGCCGGGATTCGTCGGGCATCCGGAGGTGCCCGATGGGGGGCCGGAGCGGCCCCGGGGCCAGAAAGAGGCTCCGGGGCTAATGTTCAGGGGGCTCACCGGAGCCCACCGCATTCGGGCACGATCCTCGCTCCTAACCGGGAACCGTCGACGAAGGGGGCCCGTTTCATCGGTGGCCGGCGGTGTCGCGCCCGTCGGGGCGATCGGCGCCTAGGCTCCGATGATTGCTTTGCCCCCGGGAATCGGGTGACCTCGGAGCGCCAGCTTCATGAGCTTGCGAAAGACGCCTCGCTACACATTGCTGACCGTCGGGTATGCGGCGCTGATCCAGGCGTCGTGCCTGGCGGCCTTGCTGCTGCGCTTCGAGGGCGCCGTGCCGGCCCGCTTCTGGTCCGGCTACCTGCAGATCGCCCCGATCTTCACCGTCCTCTCGCTCCTCGGCTTCTACCTCGCGGGGCTCTACGACGGGCTGTGGCGCTACGCCAGCACCGTGACGCTGTTCCAGGTGTTCAAGGGCGTCACCCTGTCCACGATCATGCTGGCGATCGTCATGCTGTTCACACCGCGGGAGGTGCTCCCGCACAGCCTGGTGCTCCTGGTGGGGCTGGTCGAGCTGGTCGTGGTCGGGGGGGTGCGCTTCGCGTGGCGGCTGTCGCGCGACCGTCTGCTCGACACGGCGCCGCGCCGCGCGGTGCGCGCGCTGGTGGTGGGGGCCGACCACACCGGGGTCCATCTCATCCAGGAGATGCGGCGTGGCGGCGGGCCCGAGCGGCTCACCCCCATCGGCTTCATCGACGACGAGGCCCGCCTCACCGGACATCTGGTCGAGGGCGTCCGTGCCGGATCGAGGTGGTGGTGATCTCGGACCCCGACATGCCGGCCAAGGTGGTTCGCGAGATCGCGAGCTTCTGCGCCCAGGCCAACGTGCGGGTCAAGACCCTGCAGGGCCTCGCCGACCACCAGGCGGGCCGCACCGCGCTGTCCCAGATGCGCGACATGCGGATCGAGGACCTGCTGGGGCGCCAGCCCGTGCATCTCGACCTGAACGAGGTGCGCGGCCTGCTACGTGGGCAGTGCGTGCTCGTGACCGGCGCCGGCGGGTCGATCGGATCGGAGCTGGCGAGGCAGATCGCCAGCTTCGTGCCGGCCGAGCTGGTGCTGCTCGACCACGCCGAGAACGGCCTCTACTACGTGCACAACGAGCTGGCCGCGCTGCATCCCGGCGTCCCCGTCCACCCCGTGATCTGCGACGTCAAGGACGCCGAGGGGGTGGAGCGGGTGTTGGCGCGGTTCCGTCCCTCGGTGGTGTTCCACGCCGCGGCGCACAAGCACGTGCCGCTGCTCGAGGCCAATCCCCGCGAGGCGGTGCTCAACAACGTGGTCGGGACGCGGCATCTGGTGCGGGCCGCCGATCGTCACGGGGTCAGCAAGTTCGTGCTCATCTCTACCGACAAGGCGGTCAATCCCACCAGCGTGATGGGCGCCTCCAAGCGGGTGTGCGAGATGCTGCTGCAGAGCCGCTCGCAGCGCAGCCGCACGCGGTTCGTCGCGGTCCGGTTCGGCAACGTGCTGGGAAGCGACGGCTCGGTGATCCCGCTGTTCCAGCGCCAGCTCGAGCGCGGCGGCCCGATCACCGTCACCCACCCCGAGGCGCGCCGCTACTTCATGACCATCCCCGAGGCGGTGCGGCTGGTGCTCCAGGCGGCGGCGATGGGGCGCGGCGGCGACGTGCTGCTGCTCGACATGGGCGAGCAGGTGCGGATCGTCGACCTGGCGCGCCAGCTCATCCGCATGGCGGGGCTGCACGAGGGCGAGGACATCGAGATCGTCTTCACCGGCCTGAGGCCGGGGGAGAAGCTGTGCGAGGAGCTCCACTCCGACACCGAGCGCACCCGCATCACCCGGCACGAGCGGATCCTGGTGTGGGAGCTGGACGCGCGCGACGAGGAGAGCCTGCTCAACGAGGTGACCGAGCTCGAGGCCCTGGCCCACGAGGGGAACCCCGGCGCGATCAAGCGCCAGCTGCGGCGGCTGGTTCCGGAGTACGCCGAGCCTTCCCACGAGGTCCTGGAGGCCGCGCCCAAGACGCCGGTGGTGGAGCTGCCGGCGGCGACGGCGCCGCGGGCTGGTGTTCCGTCCCAGACCTGGCAGGCCACGACCCGCAGCCTGGTCGAGAGCTTCGTGGCTTCCCTCCTGGTCGCGATCTCGCTGCCGATCTGGGTGGCGCTGTGGATCGAGGCCCGCTCCTCGGGGCACAAGAGCCCGTTGATCCGCGAGAACCGGATCGGCGCGAGCCGCCGGCGCGACCAGCGCCGGAGCACGCCTACGGAGATGCCGATCGAGCGGCGCAGCATCGAGCGCCGCACCCAGGATCTGAAGGGTGTCGCGATCCGCTGCGCGCGCTTCCGCGTCGACCTGGGGCCGGTGGGGCGCTGGGTGGCGCATCACCATCTCGAGACGCTGCCGTGGCTGCTCAACGTGATGCGCTGCGAGATGGCGCTGGTGGGGCCGAGACCGGAGCGCGAGGAGCAGGTCCTGAGGTGGCGGCTGCTGCTGCCCAGCTACGACCGGCGCTTCAGCGTGCTGCCGGGGGTGACCGGCCTCGCTCAGATCTCGGGCTTGCCCGACGCCGACGCCGAGGGAATCACGCGGCGGCTTCATTACGATCTGCATTACGTCGAGCATCGCTCCCTGCTGCTGGATCTCCGGACCATGACGCGCACCGCCGCGCTCGTGCTGCGCGCCGAGGATCCGCCCCCGATGAGGCCGATGCTGGCCGCGACCCCCCTCGAAGAACGGGCTTCCGCTCCGGCGGCTGGCGACGAAGCTTCCGCCCAATCGAGACCTGCCCCATACCCCTCGAGCTCGGCGACCGCCGTCAAAGGAGTGACGCGATGACGAGGACTAGCATTCCCTGGATATACCGCTGCCTGTGGGCCGCGATCGCGGCCGTGCTGATGTCCGGCGCGGCCGCCCCCGCCCGCACCGACCCCCAGGAATACGTGATCGGAGCGGACGACGTGTTGTCGGTCTCGGTGTGGCTCCACCCCGAGCTCGAGCGCGCCGTCACGGTCTCCTCCAAGGGCAGCATCGTGTTCCCGCCCCTGGGCGAGATCCAGGCCGCGGGCCTCACCGCCAAGCAGCTCGGCGACCACGTCAGCGACCGGCTGTCGGCCTACCTGCGGCAAACCGCCACGGTGACGGTCACGGTGACCCAGTACCTGAGCCAGAGCGTGTTCGTCTCGGGCGCGGTCGCGCGACCGGGACGCTACGGCTTCGAGCGCATCCCCGGAGTCTCGGACGTGATCAACGCGGCCGGCGGAGCTTTGCCCACCGCCGACCTCGGGCATGTCCAGGTCGTGAAGCGCGAGGGCGCGGCGCGCCGCACCTCGACGGTCGACGTCTCGGCGCCCGGAGGCGCGGGAGCCGAGACCGTTCTCGCGGCCGGCGACGCGATCGTGGTTCCGGTGAGCGCGGAGGCCACCGGCCCGATCGCCGATGGGGCGGGTGTCCTGGGCGAGGTGAACCACCCGGGGCTCTACCCGGTGGGCGCCGGCCAGGATCTCTGGATGACGCTGGCGCTGGCGGGCGGGGCCACCGGACGCGGGGATCTCGGCGCGATCCGGGTGCTGGCCAAGGACCGGCAGGGCGGAGGGGCGCTGCGGATCGACCTGATCCACACCCTCGAGCGCGGGAACCGTTCGTCCTACATCGTCAAGCCCGGGGACATCGTGATCGTGAAGTCCAAGGGCGGCGGGACGTGGGCGAGCTTCCTCCAGCTCCTCGGCGTGAGCCGTGACGTGCTCGGGGTCGTGGCGCTGGCCCAGGTGCTGGACAAGCAGAAGTAATGGCCGTCAGGGCCGAGGCGCTGCCCTCTCCTCCGCCGGACCTGCGGGAGACCTGGCGCGTCCTGATGAGGCGCAAGGTCCTGATGCTGGTTCCCTGGTCGGCCGCCGTGCTGGGCGGGGCGACCCTCGCGTTCCTGCTCAAGCCCATCTACTTCAGCGGCGTCACGCTGCTCCTGGAGCGGCCCCAGGCGCTCTCCGGCGCGCTGGGGGGCATGGTGAGCGCGATCGGTCCCGAGCAGCAGGCCGAGGTGATGCGGGAGCAGGTGCAGAGCAGCTTGTTCCTGCGCAGCGTCATCACGGCGTCGGGGGTGAAGTCCGACCCCGCCACGCGCGCCTGGGCGCTCAGGCACGCCGACAAGGTGCCTGGGCTGTCGCCCGACGAGCGCGTCGAGGCGTTCCTGGTCGACTACCTGCGCGACAACATCAACGTCCGGCGCGGGCGCGGCAACGTGTTCCAGATCATTGTCGGGGACTACACCGCCGAGCGGGCGCGCCGTCTCGCCGAGGCGGTGGCCAACGAGTTCGTGATCGCCTCCAAGGCGGCCCAGCTCGAGGCCGTCAGGGCCACCCAGGAGTTCAGCATCGAGCAGCAGCAGGTCTACAAGCGCAAGCTCGACGAGAGCGAGCAGCGGCTCGAAGCGTTCCGCCGCGAGACGATCTCGAGCTCCATGACCGGCTCCTCGGTGAACGAAGGCAACATGGCGCGGGCCCGGACGCTGCTCGACCAGACCGGGCTCGACCTGGACGAGCAACGCCAGCGCGTGGCACAGCTTCACGACCAGTTCGGCGGGAAGGTGCGCGAGAACGACCCCGCGCTCCTCACCAGCCCCCAGACCAACGAGCTGACCGGCCAGCTCGTGGGGCTCGAGCGCCAGCTCGCCACTGCCATGCTCCTCGCCGACCCGAACAGCGACAACGGGGCGGGGGCGCGCCAGGGGATCGCCCGCAAGGTGGCGGAGCTCGAGCGGCAGTTCACCGCGAACGCCGCGATGGCGCTCCCTGGCGCCTCGTCCGAGGCGCGCGACCTGATGGTGCGCTACCGGCTGGCCCAGGCCGACCTCCAGGCCAAGGAGGCGCGGCGCAACTACCTGAGCGGCCAGGTGAGCGCCTACCAGAGCCGGGCGGTGATGAGCCCCGACCGCGACCTGGACCTCCAGCGCCTCAACCAGGAGGTGGAGAGCAACCGGTCCTTCTACAACTCGTTCCTCGAGCAGTCCTCGGCGGCGCAGATCGCCGAGGCGTTCGAGAACGCCAAGGTGAGCGGGCGGTTCGTGGTGCTCGAGCCCGCCAACCTGCCGCGCTCGCCCGGGAAGCCGAACCGCCCGATGCTGGTTCTCCTCTCGCTGGTGATGGGGGGAGTGATCGGCGTGGGGCTGGTGCTGGTGGTGGAGCAGCACGATCAGTCGGTCAAGAACGCCGACGAGGTCGAGAACCTGCTGGGCCTCCCCGTGCTGGGGGCGGTGCCGAGGGTCGAGGAGCTGCGCCGGGCGCGGCGGTCGCGTGGCGCCCCGGGCGGCGGGGCCGGGGCGCCGCCCCGGGATCCCGGCATGCTCCAGCGGCTCAAGGTCGAGAGCCCGCTCGGGCTCGAGTTCCGCCGCGTCTATCTCAAGCTCGCCAGGACCCGCGGGCGCTCGCTGCCGGGAACCCTGCTGGTCACGAGCTCGACCCGAGGCGAGGGCAAGACCACCACCTCGGCATGCCTCGGGATCACGTTCGCGCGCGAGCTCAAGGGAAAGGTGCTGCTGGTCGACTTCGACCTCCGGAGCCCCGCCTTGCACCGCTCGCTCGGGCTTCCCGGCAGCAGCTGGGGGACCGCTCACATCCTCCGGCAGCAGAAGTTCGACGAGCGCCTGGTGCGCGCGACGGTGCTTCCCAACCTGGACTTCCTCGGCGCCGGCAAGAGCGAGCGGCCGGCCTCGGAGCTGATCGACACCGAGGCGGTGGAGTGGTTCATCCAGGAAGCCCGCGCCCGGTACCCGCTGGTGCTGATCGACTCGGCGCCGAACCTGGCGGTCCCCGATCCCCTTATCCTGGGGCGCGCGGTGGAGGGCGTCGTTTACGTCATCAAGGCCGGCACGACCATGCGCAAGGCGGCCGAATTCGGGGTCAAGGTCCAGCGCGAGGCTCGCGATAACATATTGGGAGTCCTCATGAACGATGCTGGCGAGGTCCTGCCCCGATACTACGGCTACCACGACGCTTACGGCGACGCCTCGGAGGCCGCGGCAGGCGAAGCCTAGCGTCCCAAGCGGGCTCCCTGGCCCGGTTCGTGGCCCCTGCCGGCCCTGAACCCGGCGCCGCGCCCGGCCTCTCGCCGGAAGGGACCCGATTGCGCAGCCTTCGCGTTCTTCGAAACATCGTCACCAACTACCTCCGTCTGTTCGTGACGGGGGCGCTGGGCTTCGTCCTGACGCCCCTGATGGTGCACCTCATGGGCGACGGCGACTACGGCCTGTGGGTGACGGTGTTCTCGCTCACCGGCTACTTCGGGCTGTTCGATCAGGGGATCCGGCCCTCGCTGGTCCGCTACGTGTCGCGCGACCACGCGCGCGAGGACCACGAGGGGCTGTCGCGCACCCTCAACAGCGCGATGGCGCTCTACGGCTTGGTGGGGCTCGTCACCATCGTCGCGAGCCTGGTGGTGGCGGCGCGGTTCGGCGCCTGGTTCCGGATCCAGCCCGAGCAGCTCGGCCCGGCGCAGGTCACGCTGCTCCTGTCGGGCTTCGCGGTCGGCCTCGGCTTCCCGCTCGGGGTCTTCGGGGCGACCCTCTCGGGGCTCCAGCGCTACGACATCGCCAACGCGATCGGGATCGCGATCGTCCTGGTCCGGGCCATCGCCTTCGTGGTGGTGCTGAGGCTCGGAGGCGGCCTGGTAGGGCTCGCGGCCGTGACCCTGGTCATGAACCTGGCCGGCCACGCCCTGAGCTTCGTGGCGGTGCGGCGCCTGCTGCCGCGCCTCCGCTTCGGCCTCCCTCACGTCACCCGCGAGCACCTCACCACGATCGGCGTCTACAGCGGGTTCGCGTTCGTGGGAGCCCTCGCCACCAGCATCGCCTTCCAGACCGACTCCTTGGTCATCACCGGCTTCATCGGCGCGGCCTCGGTGACCCCGTTCGCGCTCGCGGCCGGCCTGGTCGAGAACGTGCGCTCGCTGGTCCACGCCGCCACCTGGGTGCTGTCGCCGACCGCCAGCGAGCTCGAGACCAAGGGTGAGGCGGGGCGGCTCCAGGAGATGATGATCGCGGGCTCCAAGTACTCGGTGCTGCTGAGCTGGCCGGTGCTGTTCGCGCTCATCATCTTCGGGCGGAATCTGCTCGCCACCTGGGTCGACGCCCAGCACGCGTCGGAATCGCGGCTGATCACGATCCTGAGCGTGCCGACCCTGATCGCGCTTCCCCAGGCGGCCGCGTCGTCGGTGCTGTTCGGGGTGAGCCGGCACAAGGGCGTGGTGGCGCTGTCGCTGCTCAATGCCCTGCTGAACCTGGGCCTCTCGCTCCTGTGGGTCCGGCCGTTCGGCCTCGTGGGCGTGGCCCTGGGGACGGCGGTTCCGCTCGCGCTGGTCTCGGGGGTCGCGACCGCGGTCTACACCTGCAGGGCGCTCGACCTGCCGCTCCCGCGCTACCTGTGGGACGGCATGGCGAGGCCCGGGCTCGCGAGCCTGGCCTTCGTCCTCCCCGCACTCGGGATCCAGCTCCTCCTCCACCCGGTCGGGTGGGGGCCGCTCGCGGCGAGTGTCGGGGGCTGCTGGCTCCTGTTCGCGGGATTCGCGTGGCGCTTCGGCATCAGCCGCGGGGAGCGCGGGCGGTGGGGCCGGATGGTTCCGGGGCTCCTCGGCCTGCGCGGCGCCGCGGCGGGGGCGGGAGCCCGGCCATGAAAGTCAGCCTCGTCCTCACGGTCTACAACGCCACCTGGTGCGTCGAGCACGCCCTCGACAGCGTGCTTCGCCAGTCGCGCGTTCCCGAGGAGATCCTGGTGTGCGACGACGGCTCGACCGACGGCACGGCCGACCTGGTCGAGCAGCGCTACGGCGCCGCCGTGTCGGTGCTGAGGCTGCCGCACCGCAACGCCTCGGCGACCCGCCGCGAGGGGCTGGCGCACGCCGGCGGCGACTGGCTCGCGTTCATGGACGCCGACGACACGTGGTTCCCCGACAAGCTGGAGCGGCAGCTCGACTTCATCGCCCGGCATCCGGACGTCCGGATGGTGATGAGCGACGGAGTCTACGGCTCGGCCGAGGGAGTGCTGCGCGAGTCGTGGCTCTCGGACTACTTCGATCCGGTCCGGGAGATGGTGGGCGATCTCTTTCCGCCGCTGATCGAGCGCTGCTTCCCGCTCATGAGCTCGGTCATGGTCGAGCGCAGCGCCTACCGCGAGGTCGGCGGGCTCGACCCCGACATCACCTACTCGCACGACTACGATCTGTGGCTGAGGGTTCTGGCGCGCCACCGCGGCGGCCTCATGGCCGACCGGCTCATCACCTACTACTCGAGCCCGGGAGCGCTGTCGCGCCGCTACGAGGAGCGCTATCGCGACGACCTCGCGATCATGCGCCGCATCCAGCGCGGCGAGCTAGGCAAGCGCAAGCCGCTCCAGCGCCGGGCCGCGCGCCGGGCGGCGTCGCTGGAGTTCGACCTCGCGCTCCTGTGCCTGCGCACCGGGCGCAACGAGGAGGCCCGCGAGCACCTGTGGCGGGCGATGGCGCGCGGGCCGCTCCGGCGCCGGCTGATCGCGGGCGCGGGAGCGCTGGCCCCCGACTGGTGGCTGACCCGCCTGCTGCGCTCCCGCTGGATCAAGCAGACCGCGGCGGCCTCGCGGCAGGCTCCCGGAATCCTCGGGGTCGGGGATGAAGCCCGGGAAGCGGCATGAGCTCCGGCTTCCGCGTGGCGGCCGTCATCCCGGCCCGTGACGGGCTGCCCGACGTCCTGGACGCCGTGGCCTCGGCGCTCGAGCAGACGCTCGGGCCCGAGCAGGTGGTGCTGGTCGACGACGGCTCGCGCGACGGCACGGCCGCCGCCGTCCGGGCGCGTTTCGGCGATCGCGTGACCATCCTCGAGCGCTCGTGCGGCAGCGCCGGGGCGGCGCGCAACGCCGGCTGGCGCGCCGCCTCGGCGCCCTGGATCGCCTTCCTGGACGCCGACGATCTGTGGTTCCCGGAGAAGCTCGCCACGGCGGCCCAGTGCCTGGCGCGCGCCCCCGAGGCGGCGTGGTTCTTCAGCGACGGCTCCTTCCGCAGCCTCGAGGGGGAGCTTCGGGACTCGTGGCTGGCCGCCTACGCCGACCTTCCGGAGCCGTACGTGGGCCAGCCCCTCGCCGAGCTCTTCGAGGTGAACTTCATCCTCACCTCGTCGGTGGTGGCGCGGCGGGATCTGCTCGAGGAGCTGGGCGGGTTCCAGGAGCGGATGACCCACGCCGAGGACCTGGACCTCTGGATCCGGATGAGCCGCCGCTCCAAGGCCACCGCCTCGCGCCGCCCGCTGGTGCGCTACCAGCATCGGCCCGGGGGCCTGACGCGCCAGGTCGAGTCGCGGCTCGGAGGCGACGTGGACCTCTTCCACCGCCTGGCCTCGGACGCCTCGCTCACGCCGGCCCTGAGAAGGCGGGCGCGGCGCCGCGAGGCGCTGGCTCACTTCAAGCTCGCGATGGTCTCGTTGCGCGAGGGGAGGAGCACCGAGGCGCGGCGTCGGGTGTGCCGCGGCTGGATGTTTCCGGAGCGCGCCGGCCAGGTCCTGCTCCTCTGGCTCGCGAGCTTCCTGCCGCGCCCGCTCCTCGAGTGGGTGCGCGGTCGCGGCTGGGCCAAGCGGGAGCTCGCGGCACCCATGGCGCGCGTGCGCCGGGTGGCGCTCCAGGGGGCACCCGGCGGCTCGGGGAGGAGGCCGTGACGGCCACGACGCCCTTCGACACCGCCGAGCTGCGGGAGGTCCGCGAGGCGGCCCGCCGGCATGCGCAGGCGCTCTCGGCGGGGCTCGCCACCGTTCTCGGGACCATCGCCGCGTTGGCCGCGGTTTCCGCCTTCGCGGTGCTCGACTATCACTTCAATCAGGCCGCGCACCGGCTGGTCAAGATCCTGATCGGGGCGGCGGCCTTCGGGGGCGTGCTGGCGTGGCCTCGCGTCGGGCTCCTCGCGATCCCGATCGTCACGCCCTTCCTGCCCTGGCTCCCGATGCTCAGGATCCCGGGGCTCAACCCGCAGAACGTCCTGCTGGGTTCGGTGTTCCTCACCTGGGCGCTGGCCCGGGTCCTGAATCGGCAGGATGTGTTCCGCCCCGGCCGGCTCGGCGCCGTGATCGGCGCGGTGGTGGCGCTCGCCGCCCTCTCGGTGGTGCGCGGGGCCGCGGTCCCGACCGGCTACGAGTATCCGGCGGACCGCACCGCCCTGGTGTGGTTCCGCTCCTCGGTCGCCTTCAGCGTCTACTTCATCACGCTCGCGATGGCGCGCGGGGAACGCGACCGCAGGCGCCTCACCTGGGCCGTCACCCCCGGGCTTCTGGCCGAGGCCGCGTGCACCATCCTCTACCGCAGGAACGGCAGGGGTGGGCGCGCGGTAGGATCGATCGGGCAGTCGAACGAGCTCGGCGCCTTCCTGGCCCTCTACACCGTGATGGTCGCGGCGCTCCTCCCCGCAGTACGGCGCTGGTTCGCGCGTCTCATCCTGCTCGGCATGGTGACCGCCGGGGCCTACGCCACGATCCTGAGCGTCTCGCGCGGCGCCATCGTCGCGATGGTGCTCGGCCTCCTCTACGTCGGGTTCAAGAGCTCGCGAATCCTCACGCTGCTGTTCGTGGCCGTGCTCCTCACCGGCCCGCTCTGGGCGCCGGATTACCTCAAGGAGCGGATGACCGGCACCCAGCGCGCGGTGGAAGGCACCGACGAGGTGGAGCTCGAGAACTCGGCGCAGCTCCGGGTCGACACCTGGAAGGCGACGATGACGGTGATCGGCGACCACCCGATCGACGGCGTGGGCTTCGCCGGCCTGGCCTACGTGCTGCCCGACGCGGGCGAGGCGCTGGGCCTCGAGGTCAAGGACTCCTCGCACAATACCTTCCTGCGCTTCCTGGCCGAGATGGGCGTCTTCGGCCTGGGGCTCTTCTGCTTCCTGCTGTGGAAGTGCTGGGCCCTGGCGCGGGACGCGGGGCGGGCCGCCCGGACCCCCTTCGACCGGCAGATGTGCGTCGGTCTCTCGGCCGCCGTCCTGGCCCTGGCCGTCTCCTGTCTCTTCGGCGACCGCTTCTTCAACATCGCGATCACCGGGAGCTTCTGGATGATCTGCGCGCTCGCCGACGACATCCTGCTCGGACAGCGTCCCGCCCCGCTATCGCGGGTACCCCAGGAGGCGCGGGCGTGAGCGGGCGCGCGCTGCGATGGCTGCTGAGCCTGGCCCATCGCGCCGCGGTCCAGGAGCCCGGCGGGGCGCGGGGCCGGCTCACCATCATCCGGCACCATCGCGTCTACGCCGCGGGCGCTCGGCCGCTCTACCGGCTGGGCGTCGGCGAGCCGGTGCTCGCCGCTCAGCTCGCGCTCCTGGGAGAGCTGGGGCTCACGCCGGTGACGGTGGCCGAGGGCTGGCGCCGACTCCGGGAGGGGGAGCCCGGGTCATGGGTGGCGCTGACGTTCGACGACGGCTACCTCGACAACGTAGAGCGGGCGCTGCCGCTGCTCGAGGCGAGCGGGGGAAGGGCGACCTTCTACCTCACGGCCGGATTGATCGAGCGCCGTTTGGCGCCCTGGTGGGACTCGCTCGCTCACGCCCTCGAGCACACGCGCCGCGACCTGCTGGAGTGGACCGTGGGCGAGATGCAGCTCGCCCTGCCGCTCCGCACGCGATCGGAGCGCGTGAGCGCTCTCGCGCGCCTCGTGCCCGAGCTGCGGGTCCACCCCGTCGAGCGCGAGCGCCGGCTAGCCGAGATCGCCGGCCGGCTGGAGGTCGGGGAAGCTCCCTGCGAGCTCGCCCCGTGGGAGTCGGCCGCGGCCCTGGTTCGATCGGGGATGGAGGTCGGAGCCCACACGCTCGACCATCCGTTCCTGAGCCTCCTCTCGCCCGCCGAGCAGCGCCGCGAGGTCGCGGGCTCGGTGGAGCTGATCGAGCGCCGCCTCGGCGTTCGCCCCACCGGGCTCGCCTATCCCGGGGGAGATCACGACGCCCGCACCCTCGAGATCGTCGAGGCCTCGGGCCTCGATTACGCCGTCACGACCCGCGCGGGAATCAACCGGCCCGACGACCGTCCCTTCGAGCTCAGGCGCCGCGGGCTCTCGGAGGGCGCGTGCCTCGGTCCCTCGGGACGCTTCTCGCGCCGCCTCGCGATCGCCGAGCTGGACGGGGCCTTCGATCGCATGCGCGGCGTGGAGGTGGGGACGTGAAGCCCTCGGGGCGCATCCGCGTTCTCTACGTGGTTGGCAACTTCGTCGCCGGCGGAGCCGAGCGCCACCTGCTCGAGCTCTGGAGCCGCCTCGACCGCGGGGGGTTCGACGTCGCGATCGCCTGCTTCCGCCGCGAAGGCCAGTTCCTGGACGAGGTCCTGGCCCTCGGCTGGCCGGTGCACGATCTCGCGGTGGGGCGGCGTCTGGCGAGCGTTTCCGGCCTGTTCGGCCTCCTGCGCCTCTGCCGCCTGATCCTGGATTTCCGTCCCCACGTCGTCCACGGCTACCTCTTCGGACCGAACCTCTACGCGGCGCTGGCCGGCCGGCTCACCGGAGTGCCGGCGGTCGTGATCGCCAAGCGCAACGTCGACGCCTTCGAGACCCCGCGCCAGGTTGCCGTGCAGCGTCTCTCGCACCGGCTCGCCACCCACGTCACGGCGGTGAGCCACGCCGTGGCGGAGACCGCCGTGGCGCTGGGAGCCGCGCGCGAGCGGGTGACCGTGATCCCGAACGGCGTGGACCTCTCGCGCTTCGCCGCACCGCCCGCCCGCTCGCGGACCGACGCGAACGGGAACGGGGTCGTGGTCGGCACCGTAGGGTGCCTCGCGCCGCGCAAGGATCACGCGACCCTGCTCGAGGCGCTGGCGCTCCTGGCCGGGCGCGGGTGCCACTTCCGCGCCGTGCTCGTGGGCGAGGGTCCGGAGCGTCCCGGGCTCGAGGCACGCGCCCGCGACCTCGGTCTCGAGGGCCGCGTCGGCTTCCTCGGCGAGCGGAACGACGTGGAGCGCTTGCTCCCCGGCATGGACGTGTTCGTCCTCTCCTCGCGCGAGGAAGGAATCCCCAACGCCCTGCTCGAGGCCATGGCGGCCGGCCGCCCCTCGGTGGCCACCGATGTCGGCGGGACCTCCGAGGTGATGACCGGCGGCGAGACCGGATGGCTCGTTCCGCCCGGCTCGCCCGAGCTCCTCGCCGGGGCCCTGGAGGATGCGATCGCCCGTCCCGACGAGGCCCGTCGCCGCGGCGAGGCCGCGCGGCAGCGGGCCTTCGAGTCCTTCGGCATCGATCGGATGGTACGCCGGCACGAGGAGTTCTACCGGCGAGTGACGGAGCCCTGATGGAATCGGTCGCCTACATCACCACCACCTTCCCGACCCTCGCCTGGTTCCTCGAGAACGAGGTTCACCGCCTGGTCCGGCGCGGCGTCCGGGTGCGGGTGCTGACGCTCCGGCCGGTCGGGCGCGAGTACCAGCCCGAGCACGCCCCCCTGGCCTTTCTCACCCGCCGCATCGGGAATCCGCTCTCCCCGGGGGCCTGGGCGGCGCTCGCTTACTGGCTGATACGCCGCCCGCAGGTGCTCGTGCCCGAGGCCGCCCGCATGCTGTGGGCGTCGCGCCGCAGCCTCTACGCGCTGGCGGGGCACCTCGCCTACCTGCCCGCCGCGGCCGAGGCGGCGCTCCTCCTCGAGCGGGAGGATCTCCAGCGGGTCCACGGTGCCTGGGCTCACTTCCCGGGCAGCGTCGCTTACCTGGCGTCGCGCCTCACCGGCCGCCCGCTGAGCCTCGCGGGCCACGCGGGTGGAGATCTCTACCGGACCCAGGCGTTCCTGGCCGAGAAGGTGCGCGCCGCCGAGTTCGTCACCGCCTGCGTCCGGAGCAATGCCGAGATGCTGCAGATCCTCGGCGGCCCGCGGGCGCGCGTGGAGTGGATCTATCACGGCGTGGACCTCGAGCGCTTCGATGGCCAGGGAAGGCGGCGAGACCCGGAGCCGCTGCTGCTCACCGTCGGGCGCCTGGCTCCCACCAAGGGCTTCGGCGACGCGGTGCGCGCTCTCTCGATTCTCGGCCGCCGCGCGCGCGCGCCGCGGCTGGTCCTGGTGGGGGATGGCCCCGAGCGCGGGCGGCTCGAGGCGCTGGCCCGGGAGCTCGGCGTCGAGGCGCGCGTCTGGTTCGCCGGATCGATCACCCGCGAGGAGTTGCTTCCCTTCTACCGGCGAGCGTGGCTCCTGGTGGCGCCGAGCGTCGAGCTCAAGAACGGGCGGCGCGACGGGATCCCCAACGTCGTGACCGAGGCGATGGCGATGGGGCTGCCGTGCGTGGGCACGCGCGCAGCCGGGCTCGAGGAGGCGATCGTGCCGGGCGAGACCGGGGCGCTGTGCGATCCCGGCGACCCCGAGAGCCTGGCCGACGCGCTCGAGCGGCTGCTCGCCCATCCCGAGGAACTCGACGCGATGGGGAGCCGGGCGCGCGCGCGCGTCGCCCAGCGGTTCGACACCGCGCCGAGCTTCGAGCGGCTGCTGTCATTGTTCAACCAGGACGGGCCGGGAGCGGGCGAGCCCGAGGTCCGGGCGGAAGCCGGATGAGCGCGCTCCGCGTCCTGCACGTGGTGGAGGCGATGCACCAGGGAGGCGCCGAGACCCTGGTGGTGGAGCACGTCCGGCACGCGGGGGCGGGGGTCGAAAGCCTGGTCTGCGCGCTGAATCGCGGCGGCCCGGCGATGGAGGCCGCCGAGGCACTCGGCGCGCGCACCTTCGTGCTCGGCGACGCCCCGGACCGGCTGAGCCGCCTGATCCAGCTCGCGCGTCTGATGAGGTCCGAGCGCGTGGCGGTGGCGAACGGCCACAACCCGACCGGGGGCCTCTACGCGGCCCTGGCCGGGAAGCTCGCGGGAGTCCCGGTCGTCGTCCGCACCGAGCACAGCATCCACTACCGCGGCCGGCACTCGGCGCTCTATCCGTCGCTCATCGAGCCGCTCGTGACGCTCCTCACCCGGCGCGTGATCGGTGTGTGCGAGGCGGTGCGAGAGAGCCACGCCGTGCGCCTTCGCTGGGCCGAGTCCCGCTTCGTGACGATCGCGAACGGGATATCGCAGGCGCGGGCCGCGCGGGCGCGCGAGGCGGTGCGGAACGAGCTGGGCATCGCGGAGGGAGATCGCGTGGTGCTCACCATCGCGAGCCTGACCCCGCAGAAGGCGCAGCACGTCCTGATCGACGCGTTCGCCTGGCTCCATCCCCGGGTTCCCGGAGCCCGGCTCCTGATCGCGGGCGAGGGCCCGCTTCAGGCCGCGCTCGAGTCGCGCGCGCGCGCCTCCGGAGCCGGCGACCGGGTGCGTTTCCTCGGCCCCCGCGCGGACGTGGCCGATCTGGTCCAAGCCGCGGACCTCTTCGCGCTGTCGTCGGTTCGAGAGGGGCTGCCGATCACCTTGCTCGAGGCGATGCGAGCCGGCTGTCCGGCGGTGGCGACCCACGTGGGCGGGGCCCGGGAGGCGATCGAGGACGGAGTGACGGGGCGCATCGTCCCGCCCGGCGAGCCCGTGGCGCTCGGCCAGGCGCTCCTGGAGCTGCTCTCGGATCCCGTTCGCGCGCGGGCGCTGGGAGCCGCCGGGCGCGAGCGCTGGGCCCGGTGCTTCACCGCCGAGCGGATGGTGAGCGAGACCGAGGCGCTCTACCGGGCCGAGCTCCGCGCCCGCGGGGCGCGGCTGCCCGCCGGGCGGCGAGCGGGAGAGGGACGTGCGTCGGCTTGATCCAGGTGGGCAGTTCGGCGTTTGGGCGCGCTCTCGGGCGCGGCGCAAAGGAGTGTGCTCGTGACGGTGACGGTCCATGACATGGCGCCGAGGCCCCCGAGGGGGCCGGCGCGAGAGTCGTTCGAGCGGTTCGTCCGGTGGACGATCGAGGAAGAGCTCCCCGCCGCCCCGGGATTCATCCCGCCGGGCGAGCGCGAAGCGTTCCAGGCCTACTACCGCAACCTGCCGGCGGCGGGCGACGAGCCCGCCCTCGCCCGTTACCTGCGCGGGATGTGGCGTGGCGAGGCGGGGTGGACGGCGCGCTGGATCGCCGCGCGGCTGGAGCGGTTCCCCGACGTGCGGGTGCTGGACGCGGGCTCGGGCTTCGGGACCTACTCGATGCTCTACGCGGCGATCGGCGCCGAGGTGATCGGAGTCGACCTGAGGCCCGACCGCCTGAGCGCCGCCGCGCGCCGTCTGGCCTTCCATGCGGCGCGGAGCGGGCAGGCCCTGCCCGTGCGCTACGAGCGAGCGGACCTCACCCGTCGCTGGGAACGCGGTTACGACCTGGTCTGGGTCTACAACGCGCTCTCCCACATCGATCCGCTGGAGGAGTTCCTGGCCGCGGTCCGCGCCCACCTGCGTCCGGGCGGCGTGCTGGTGGTCGGCGACATCAACGGGAGCAACCCGGCCCATCTGAAGAAGCTCGAGAGCGTGCGCACCGCGGTGCACCAGGAGTACGTGGCGCCCGACGGCGAGCGCCACGCCTACGCCGTCGAGCGTCCGTTCCCTCCCGGTGAGCTCAGGCAGATCATGGTGCGCGCGGGATTCCGCGTGTTGCACCACGAGCTCTACTGGGGCGGGCTGGGTGTCGTGCCCGATGCCCTCTACGCGGGGCTCCTCGCTCCGCTCCAGCGTCAGTGGTGGCTGGGGGGCTCCTCGGCGCGGCGGCAACTCATGGTGGCGACTCCGGCCGCGAGTGTTTCGCCAGGCCTGACCCTGGTCCGGCGCGGCTGAGCCTCGCTCGCATCCCGATGCGCGTCCTGTTCGTGACCCAGTACTTCCCGCCCGAGTCGGGGGCCGCCCCGGCGCGCGCGGCGCACTTCGCCCGCGCGCTCGAGCGAGCGGGCCACGAGGTGCGGGTGCTGACCGGGCTCCCGAACCATCCCTCGGGAGCGATCCGGCCCGAGTACGCGAGGGTCCGCCGCGCCACCGAGCGCCGCGGCGGCATCACGGTCGAGCGCGTCTGGCTCCACGCCACGCCGCGGAAGACCGCGGTGACGAGGCTCTGGAACCACCTCACCTTCGCCTGGTCGGCTCTCCCGGTGGCGCTCTCCGGACCGCGGCCCGACCTCGTGATCGCGAGCACGCCTCCGCTCTTCCTCGGGATCACGGCGTGGCTCGCCGCGCGCCGCCACCGCGCGCCGCTGGTGCTGGACTGCCGCGACGACTGGCCGCGAGCGGCGGTGGCCCTGGGGGAGCTCCGGCCCGGACCGGTGACCTGGGCCCTGGAGGGGCTGTCGTGGTTCCTGCAGCGCCGCGCCGCGCGCGTGATCGCCGTCACGCCGGGCATGCGCCGCCAGCTCGAGGCCCGCGGACTCGACGGCGGGCGCTTGGCACTCATCACCAACGGCGCCGACACCGACCTCTTCCGCCCCGGCCGCGGGCGGAACGGCGCCGCGCGGCGTCCGTTCACGGTGCTCTACGCCGGGACCCACGGCCTGGTCCACGGCATGGAGGCGCTGATCGATGCGGCGGAGAGCCTCAAGGGTCGCGACGACGTGGCGTTCGTCCTGGTGGGGGACGGCGTGGCCAAGCCCGCGCTCGAGCGCCGCGCCGAGGAGGCGGGGCTCTGCCACGTGGCCTTCCGCCCCAGCCTGTCCCCCGAGGGCCTGGTGGACGTGATCCGGGAGGCCGACGTGTGCGTGGCGACCACGCGGGCCGGTGCGTTCTGCGGCGAGACCATCCCGGTCAAGCTGTTCGACTACCTGGCGTGCGGGCGACCGGTGGTGGCGGCGGTGAGCGGCGATGCGGCCGAGGTGGTGAATCGCTCCGGCGGAGGGATCGTGGTGGAGCCCGGCGACGGGCGCGCCATCGCGGGCGCGATCGAGCGGCTGGCCTCGGATTCCGCGCTGCGCTCGCGCCTGGAAGGCTCGGGGCCGGAGTTCGTCGAGCAGCACTACTCGCGGCGCGCGACCGGCGAGGAGCTGGCGCGGCTGCTCGACGAAGTGCACGTGCGGGCGCGGGGGCGCGCGGTGACGCCGCTGCCCGGGGGGCTCCATGGAATCGCGAGACGGCTGGCCGACGTGATCGTGGCGGCGGGCATGGTGGTGGCGCTCGCGCCGGTCTTGCTCCTCCTCGGGCTCGCGATCCCGCTCGACTCGCCGGGCCCCGCCCTGTTTCGCCAGCGCCGCGTGGGGCGCGGCTCGAAGGAGTTCACCATCCTCAAGTTCCGCACCATGCGGGTCGGCACTCCCGATCTCGCCTCGCACCTCGTGGGCCCGGGCTCGAGCCGCGTGACCCGGATCGGGAGATTCCTGAGGCGCACCAGCCTGGACGAGCTGCCCCAGCTCCTGAACGTGCTGGCCGGCGACATGACGCTAGTGGGCCCGAGGCCCGCGCTGTTCAACCAGGAGGACCTGATCGGGCTGCGCCAGGCCGCCGGCGTGGACGCGCTCCGGCCCGGGGTGACGGGGCTGGCCCAGGTCAACGGGCGCGACGAGATTCCGCTGCAACGCAAGGTGGAATACGACCGATATTACCTGGAGCACCTCTCGCCGGTGCTGGACCTCATGATCCTGCTCAGGACCGTGATCACCCTGTTCTCGAATCGAGGCGTCTACTGATGGCTGAAGGGCTGGAGACCACCGCCCCTCGGCCGCTCGAAGCGCTTCGGGCGGGGAGTTCCCACCCCGCGCCCGCGATCCAGGGCGCGGCCCTGCTGGGGCTCCTCGCCGCCATCTACGGGCGCACGGCGGCGGTGCTGTGGGCCACCTGGACCACCAACGACAACTACTCGCACGGCCCGCTCGTTCCCGTGGCGGCCCTGGGGATGGTGTGGTCGATGCGCGCCCGGCTGCGCGACACGCCGGTCCGCCCGGATGCACGGGGCATCGGGCTCGTGGCGGCGGCCTGCCTCCTCGAGGTGGCGGGGCTCCGGGCCGACGTGTTCGCCCTGCAGGGCTACTCGCTGATCCTCATGCTCTACGGGCTGGCGCTGGTGTTCCTCGGCGGGGCCTGGACGCGGCGGCTGGCGTTCCCGATCGCCTACCTGGCGTTCATGCTCACCTTCCCGCCGGTGGTGATCCAGCAGCTCAGCTACGCGCTCAAGGAGATCGCGGTCCGCCTGGCGACGCACGCCGCCGAGGCCCTGGGAGTGACGTTCCAGCGCCGCGGCATGACGGTCTATCTCGCGAGTGGCGCTCTCCGCGTCGACAATCCCTGCAGCGGGCTCAGGTCGCTGCTGGCGCTCCTGGCCACCGGGGCGGCGTTCGCGTTCTTCCAGCCCGGGGCGTGGTGGCGGCGGGCGTGCCTGGTCGCGGCGGCGATACCGATCGCGGTGGCCTCGAACGCGATCCGCCTGACCGCGCTCCTCCTGGTCGGGCACTACGCCGGCGTCGCGGTCGCCACCGGCCCGTTCCACGACGGCTCGGGCTACATGGTCTACGTGCTCGCCATCCTCGGGCTCTTCGCGGTGCGCGCGGCGCTCGGCGGCGCCGCCCCTCGCCCCGCCGCGGCCGGAGCGAAGGGGGACGGCCCGTGACCCGCTTCGTCGCCACCGGGGCTTTGCTCCTCGCCACCGCGGTCTACGTCCAGCTCCATCCGCCGTCGAACCTGGCGGTCGGGCGCGGATGGCTCGCCGCCTGCCCGGCCACGTTCGGACTGTGGAACGGCACCGACCTCTCCTTCGAGAACGCGGTGATCGATGAGCTCAAAGCCGATGACCTGCTGGTGCGGCGCTACCGCCGGGGCGACGACGTGGCGTGGCTGTGCGTCGTCTACCATCGCCACCGGCGCTACGGCGCCCATGATCCGAGACTCTGCTACGAGTCGCAGGGCTATCTGCTCGAGGATCGCGGAGTGGGACGGGTGGGCGGTGGGCCGGCGGCCCTCGAGGCGAATCGATTCGTCGCGAGCCGCGGGCGCGACCGGCGCCTGGTCTACTACTGGTGGAGCACGGGCGGGTACGCGACCGCCGATGGGGCCGAGTTCCGGCGGCGCATGGCGCTCGAGGGGGCGCTGGACAATCGCTCGTGGGGAACCCAGGTCCGCGTGGAGACGCCGGTCGGCGGCGAGGGCGAGACCACCGCCGCGGCGCGGCTCGACGACTTCGCGACCCGAGTGGCCGGCGGCCTTTCGATCGCCTTCGCGGCCGCAGTCGCGGTGGAGCGCCGGTGAACCCGATCGAGCAGGTGTCGCTGGCGTGGCTGGCCCTGGGGCGCACGCTGCGCCAGGCGTGGCGTCCCGCACTGTGGGCGCCGTGGCTGCTGCTCGGGGCGGTCGAGGTCGGGGTGGTGGTCCTGATCTGGGGCTACGCCCATCCGGCGGTCTCCTGGGTCATGGCGCCGCTCCTCAGAAACTGGGCCGGCGAGGACGCGCTGCACTACCCGAACGTGCTTCGCCGGCTGCCGGTGCTGTTCGGCGGTCTGGACCTCGTGATCGGTGCGATCCTGGGCTCGATCATGATCGGGGCCGCGACCCTGCTGTTCGCGGAGCGGTTCCGGGGGTCCAGGGCGGCGGTGGGGGAGACGCTGGCGCGCGCCTTCCGGAGGAGCGGGACGCTGGTGCTCTCCCACCTGCCGTTCAACCTGCTGCTCGTCTTCATGACGCTCGCGATCGATCGCGCGCTCGGGGCGAGGAGGGCCGGCCTCACGCACGGGGTGCTGGTGTTCGCCGGCGTGGTGGTGGTGCCGGTGGTGGTGCAGGCGGTGTTCCTCTACGTCGGCCCGCTGGTGATGCTCGAGGGAAGGTCCGCGCTCGGGGCGCTCCGCGAGTTGCCCCGCACCTGGAGGCGGGGGATGTGGGCGGCGCTGTTCCTGGGGCTCGTCATGCTGCTGCCGCTCGTGCCGATTCACTTCCTCTCCGGGCATGCCGAGGCGATCGCCGAACGGGGAAGCCCCGAGCTGATTGGCTGGCTGGCGATCGCCGAGGTGGCGGTCGGACTGCTGGTCTGGTTCGTCCTCTCGGGCAGCGCGTGCCTGGTCTACCTGGGCGCGATCGCCGAGCCCGAGACCGGGAGCGCCCCGTGAGGCGCGCCGGGCAACTGCTGATCGCGGCTGCGGCGACGCTCGTCGCGGCCGGCTGCGGAGACGGCGCGCTGTGGGCGCGTTACCGGGCCGAGCGCGACTTCTGGAAGGCGTGCAAGGAGGTCGACCGCATCCAGCTCAATCCGCGGCTCGCTCCCGATGCGGAGTACGATCGGGCCCTCGCGGCTTTCCGGAGGCTGGCCGAGGAGTTCCCGCCGGAGCGCTGGGGGGCCGGGCCTCGATCGGCGGGCTACGCCGGGGACGTGGCCGAGGTCTCGGGGATGGCCGCGCTGGCGCTCGGGCAGGTGGAGGAGATGCGCGGGCGGATCGATCAGGCCGAGCGATGCTACGCGAGCGCCTTCGAGCGGTACCGCGGGGTGTCCACCGTGGCGGCGGAGGCGGCGGCGGGGCAGGCGCGGTCGCTCCTGCGTCTCGGGCGCGAAGGCGAGGCGGCGGCGGTTTGGATGGAGATGGCGCGGGACCTGCCGCTCGTGGACGAGAAGCGCGGCCTGGCGCTCGAGCCGGCCCTCGAGGCGCCTCTCGAGGCGGCCAGGGCCCTGAGCGGCCGCGGGCAGGCGGCTGCGGCCGATTCCGTGCTGGACGCCGCGGTCGAGCGCTACCAGCGCGAGCTCGCGTCCCGGAGCGGCACCGAGGCGGCGCCCCCGATCGGCATGAAGCTCGCCTTGGCCCTCGAGCGGCGGCGGGAGTTCGACCGCTCGCTCGACGCCTGGCGCCGCGTGCTCCGCGAGCCGGCGCTGGGAGCCGACCGGCCCCAGGTGGTGCTGGCGCTGGCGAGGGGCGCGCTCGAGGCCGCGCGGCCGGACACCGCTCTGGTCTACACGGCGTGGGCGGGACGCGAGTTCAGGGGCCCGCTCGGGGCCGAGGCCCGGCTGATCCGCGCCCGGGCCTGGGAGTCGCTCGGCATGGCGGACTCGGCCCTGGTGGTGTATGAAGGACTGGTCGAATCCGAGCCGCCCGGCTCGGAGGCCCAGGCGCAGGCCCGCTTCCGCCGCGGCGAGCTGCTTGAGAAGATCGGGCGCTGGGAGGAGGCGCGCGCGGAGTATCGCGGGCTGGCGGCGCTCCAGCCGGCTCACGAGCTGGGGCTCGCCGCGCTGGTGAGAATCGTGCGGCACCACGCCGATCAGAAGGAAGGCGAGCTGGCCCGGATCGAGGGCCGGCGCGCCCTGGAGCTGGTGGATCAGCTGATCGCCACGCAGCGCGACGACGGCGTGCTGATGCGCGGGCGCCGTGCCCGCGCCGATCTCTGGCTCGCGATGGGAGAGGCGGGGCGCGCCTGCGACGCCCTTGCCGACCTGTGGCGGCGTTATCCTGAGGCCCCGGCGGGGGCGGAGGCGGGCCTGGAGGCGGCCCAGCTAGCCGAATCGGGGCTCGGCGACCGCAAACGGGCGATGGAGCTCTACCAGGGGCTCCTCGCCGGCTCCGGGGAGCCGGCGACCCAGCGGCAGGCCCAGGCCGCCATCGAGCGGCTGAGCAGGCGTTGACATGACTTCCGTTCCGGAATACTAGGAGATTCGAGTGGGCATCACGGGTTCTCCGTTCGAAGCCAGCATCGTGATGGCGAGCGCGCTGCTCGCCGCCATGATCGGCCTCCTCGCCACCCTGCGCCGCGGGCACTGGCTCACCACCCTGGTGTTCGCCGCCTCGTTCCTGACGATGGCGGCCTTCCAGGCCGGCACGCTGGGGATCCTGAACGCCGGCTCTCCGGGGGCGGCGCGCGACTGGGCGATCTACCTGGCACGCACCTCCTCGCTGGCCTCCTGGCTGTGGCTCACCCTGAGCGTGGTGCTGGCGCGCTCCGAGCCCTGGCCGGAGATCCGGAACGCTGGCGCCTACCTGGCGCTCGCGCTGATCGGGTGCCTGGCGATGAGCGCGGCGGCGGGCTCGCCCTACGTGGTGCGCGAGGTGGCCGGCTCGGGCGGCCAGTCCTTGGTGGTGTTCGGCACCATGGGCAAGGTCTACCTGATGTACCTGGTGGTGGTGATGGTGGCGGTGCTCATGAACCTCGAGCGCATGCTGAGAGCCGCCCAGGCCTCCGCTCAGCGCCGGCTGCGCCCGATGTTCCTGGCGTTCCTGGCCGCGATCCTGAGCGAGTTGCTGGTGGTCTCGGCCGGGCTCCTCTACGGGGGCATCCGGGCCACCTGGATGGTGGCGAGCGCGGTCCCGATGTTCATCTCGGGCGTGGTCACGGCCCTGGCGCTGGCGCGGCGCCGGCTCTCGGACGTGAGCGTTCCGATGGCGCGCCCGGTGATCTACTACTCCTCGGTCTCGCTCACCATCGCCGGCGCCTTCCTGCTCACCATGGCGGTGCTGTCCAAGATCCTGCCGGCTCTCACCCCGGAGTGGAAGCGCATCGTGAGCGTGGGGTTCTACCTGCTCGCGGGCGGGGGAGGGTTCGTCCTCACCCTCAGCCCGCGCGCCAACCGCGCGGTCAAGCGCTTCGTCGACCGGAACTTCTACGCCAACCGGTACGACTACCGCCGGGAATGGGAGCGGGTCAGCAACTCGATCACCCCCACCGCGCGTCCCGAGGACATCTGCCACCAGATCGAGAAGCTGGTGTGCGCGGTGTTCGACGCCGAGCGGGCGGCCGTCTACCTGCGCGAGGAGGGCGGCGGACCGTTCCGCAGGGTCCACGGCCCGCCCGCGATGCCGGAGGAAGTGGCGCCCGACAACGCCCTGGCCGTCGAGCTGGAGCGCTCCCGCGTCCCGCTGGTGTTCGCCGAGGTGTCGCGCGACATCGATCTCATCCCGGTGGTGGTCGAGAACCGCACCACCATCGAGGCGCTGTCCGCGGCGGTGTGCGCGCCGCTCTCGGTCGGCGGGATGCTGGTGGGCCTGCTGTGGCTCTCCGACAAGGGCAACGACGAGGACTACTCCTACGAGGACGTGGAATTCCTCGGGGCGATGGCGCGCCAGCTCGCGGCCGCGCTGTGGTTCGCGCGCCAGGCCGAGATCCTGGCGGAGACCCGCCAGCTCGAGTCGCTGCACCGGCTGTCGAGCTTCGTGCTGCACGACATCAAGAACCAGGTGTCGGGCCTGTCGCTGGTGGTGGAGAACGCGCGCCGCCACCTCGCCAACCCCGACTTCCAGCGCGACGCCATGGCGGTCATCGAGCGCACGGTGGCGAACCTGAGGGAGCTGATGAGCCAGGTCGCGAGCGTGGCGCGGCCCCCCGAAGTGCGGCCCGAGCCCTGCGACCTCGCGGAGATGCTCGACGAGGCCGTCACCGCCACCGGCCTGTCGCTGGGCGAGCGCGACGGGGTTCGCCTCGACGTGCTGTGCAACGTCCGGGAGCGGGTGCGGGTCGACCGCCGCCTGATGTTGAGGGTGATGGTCAACCTGCTCACCAACGCCCGCGAGGCGGTGAGCGAGAGCGGGGAGATCGAGGTCGAGGCCGAGCTGATGCGGCGGCGCCCGGAGGGGCCGGGCACGCTCACCCTGTCGGTGATCGACAACGGCCGCGGCATGAGCGAGGAGTTCATCCGCACCTCGCTGTTCAAGCCCTTCGCCACCACCAAGGCCGAGGGCCTCGGGGTGGGGCTCGCGCAGTGCAAGGCTATCGTCGAGGCCCACGGCGGCACGATCGCGGTCGAGCGCCGCGCCGGTCGCGGCACCACGTTCCGGGTCCGTGTGCCGGTGCCGGCGCGCTCGCGCGGCGAGGCCGAGAGGGACGCCGCGCCGCCCCCGGCGGTGGCGCGGGAGGTCGCGGGATGAGCGTCGAGAAGGTCCTGATCGTCGACGACGAGGAGTCGATCCGCAACCAGCTCAAGTGGGGGCTCGCGGACGAGTTCGAGGTGGTGTGCGCCGCCAACGCCGCCGAGGCGAGGCGCCTGCTGCGCGAGCAGCGTCCGAGCCTCGTGACGCTGGACGTCGCGCTCAGCCCGCCGGGCGCTCCCCAGGACGAGGGCCTGCTCCTCCTGGACGAGATCGTCGACCAGCACCCGCTCGCCAAGGTCGTGATGGTGACGGGGAACGAGAGTCGCGAGAACGCGCTGCTCGCGATCCGGCGCGGGGCGGTGGACTGGTACGCCAAGCCGATCGAGCTCGCCGAGCTCAAGATGATCCTGCGGCGGGCGCTCCACATCCGCCGCATCGAGGAGGCCTCGCCCGAGCCGGCGAGCGGCCGGAAGCGATACCACCGGCTGGTGGGGGAGTCGCTCGCGATCCGCAAGGTCTTCTCGCTGGTCCAGCGCGTGGCCCCGACCGACGCCACGGTGCTGATCCTGGGGGAGAACGGCACCGGCAAGGAGTTGGTCGCGCACGCGATCCACCAGGCCAGCTCCCACCGCGAGGGCCCCTTCGTCCCGATCAACTGCGGGGCGATCCCCGAGACCTTGCTTGAGAGCGAGCTGTTCGGTCACGAGCGGGGATCGTTCACCGACGCGCACCGCATGCGGGAGGGCAAGCTCGAGGTGGCCGCCGGCGGCACGGTGTTCCTGGACGAGATCGGCGAGATCCCGACCCCCGTCCAGGTCAAGCTGCTGCGCTTCCTCCAGGACCACAAGGTGGAGCGGATCGGGGGGCGCGAGGCGCAGCGCGTCGACGTGCGGGTGGTGGCGGCCACGAACCACGACCTGAAGAGCGCGATGGCGGCCGGGACGTTCCGCGAGGATCTGTTCTACCGGCTCAGCGTGGTCACGGTTCAGGTGCCGCCGCTCAGGGAGCGCGGTGACGACACCCGCCTCCTGGCGGAGTACTTCCTGGAGTTCTATTCGCGCCATCACAAGCGCCGGATCAAGGGGTTCACCCAGTCCGGCCTGCGCGCCATCCAGGCTCACCCCTGGCCGGGAAACGTCCGCGAGCTCGAGAACCGGGTCCAGCGCGCCGTCATCCTGGCGCAGGACGCCTACCTGAGGCCGGAGGACCTGGAGCTCGGGGAAGGAGCGGCCGAGACGCCCCGCACGCTGCAGGACGCGCGGGACACGGCCGAGCGCTCGTTGATCGAGGACGCGCTGGTCCGGAACGCCGGGAACATCACCCGCGCGGCGCGCGACATCGACGTCAGCCGCCCGACGTTCCACGACCTCCTGCGGAAGCACGGGCTGGACGCGGGCCGCTTCCGGCACCCCGACGCTCCTTCCCCGGACGAGGCGGACGAGGACTCATGACGCGGGGGCCGCTCCCCGTGGTCGTTGCTGGCGTTTGCTCGTTTCCGCTTTAAACCAAAAACACTTCACCCCGTCCGCGTCGATCGCGAACGGGGTGAATATTTACGGGGGACTTCGTTCTCAGAATCGCGGGCCGCACGCGAGTATCTTCAAACTAGCCCCCCAAATTCGTCTGGTACAGATGCGACAGGAGGCCCGGGGGTTCGATTAAATTCTCGCGGGAGCCCCGGGGTTCTCGCGGTCCTCCGTCAGCGGTTATCCTCCCACATCCGTTTACGAGGGTGGTCCGCGAATCGTAAAGATTCGTCAGCCGCTTCAGGGGCTGAACAGGGCCCTGACATGAGGCAAGCAAGAGGAAGAGGCCGGTGAATCCAGGCTACTTTCTGGCCATCGCGGGGAACATCGGGGTGGGCAAGACCGAGCTGACCCACCGGCTCAGCGAGGAGCTGGGCTGGGCGGCGTACTTCGAGCCCGTGATTCAAAACCCCTACCTCGACTCGTTCTACGAGAACATGCCGCGCTGGAGCTTCCACCTCCAGATCTACTTCCTGAGCGAGCGCTTCAAGGCGCAGGCTGAGATCGGCCAGAGTCCGCTGCCCTTCATCCAGGACCGGACCATCTACGAGGACGCCGAGATCTTCGCGCGCACCCTCCACGACCAGGGCTCGATGACCGACGTGGACTACGAGAACTACTCCTCGCTGTTCCGCATCCTGGTGTCGTATCTCAGGAAGCCGGACCTGGTGATCTATCTCCGGGCCAGTCCCGAGGTCCTGATGGAGCGGATCGCGAAGCGCGGGCGGCCGAGCGAGATGGCCGTGACCATCGACTACATCGGGCGACTCAACCGCGCCTACGAGGACTGGATGCGCCGGGCGCGGGCCGAGCTCGAGGTGCTGGAGATCGACACCGATCGGGTGCCGCTCCAGGGCCCGACCCCGGCGTTCCGCCGGCTGGTCGACGACCTGAAGCGCCGCTATCCGCGCCAGGCCGAGCTGCAGCTGGAGAGCAAGTCCGGGGGCCCGGTGCCTGGCCCCGGCTCCTCGGGAAAGCGGAAGCGGCAAGGGGCCCCAGGGCAGCGCATCCCGGACCCCAAGTAGTTTTCGTCGCCCGTGAAGAAGCTCCGCTAGGGACCGCGATCACCCGGACCGAGACGCGAAGCCGCCTCCCGGCGCGAGCGCAGGGCACCGGTGCAGCGCCCGCAGATTCCGGCCTCCGGGCCGTCGACCGCCACGTCGGGTCTATAGGTCCAGCACCGCGCGCACTTGCGATGCCGCGTGCGCGAGGGGCTCACCTCCAGCTCGGACCGCCCGTCAGCCTCCAGCCGGGCCTCGGCGACGAGCAGGAACGAGGCCAGCTCGTCGCGATAGGGCTCGAGCCGGCGCGCCAGGTCGGCTGGGGCATGGAGCACCACCTCGGCCTCCGCCGTGGTGGCGATCTTCTGGTCCGCCCGCAGCGGCTCGAGCGCCGCGTTGACCCGGTCCCGGACCCCCAGCAGGAGGGCCCACTCCTCCTCCGCCGCGGGGGAGGGGGCGCGCTGGGGCCAGAGGGCCAGGTGAACGCTCGGCGCCTCGCCGGCGAGCCCGGGATGGGACTGCCACACCTCCTCGGCCGTGAACGCCAGGGCCGGCGAGGCGGCGATCGCGAGGTCTTGAAGAGCCTGCCAGAGCACGCTCTGGGCCGATCGCCGCAGCGGGTCCTCCGGGGCCAGGGTGTAGAGCCGGTCCTCGGCCAGGTCCAGGAAGACGGCCGAGAGATCGACCGTGCAGAGCCCGAGCAGCGCGTCCAGGGCGCGATGGAACATGAGCGCCTCGTACTCCTCTCGCATCCGCGCGACCCGCGAGCTCACGTAGTCGGCGAAAGCGCGGTCCAACCGGGTGAGCCGCTCGCGCGGGAGTGAATCGGCGGGTGTGAAGTCGAACAGGTTCCCGAGCAGGAAGCGGAAGGTGTTGCGGACCTTCCGGTAGGCCTCCGCCACGCGCTCGAGGGTCTCCTCTCCGACCCGCACGTCGCTCCTCCAGTCGGTGGCGAGCGCCCACCACCGCACCACGTCGGCGCCGTAGCGCCGCACCACGTCGAGCGGCGAGATGACGTTGCCGAGCGACTTGTGCATCGCCCGCCCCTCGGCATCCAGCACCCAGCCGTGGGTGAGGACGTCGGTGAACGGCGCCCCTCCGGTGAGTCCAGCGCTCACCATCAAGGAGGAGTTGAACCACCCGCGATGCTGGTCCGGGCCCTCGAAGTAGACGACTCGTCCTCCGGAGCGGGCGCGATCCCATGCCTCGGCCAGCGAGGGATGAGTGGCGCGGACGGCGAGATGGGTCGATCCCGAGTCGAACCACACGTCCAGGATGTCGGTCTCCTTCCGGAATGGGCCCGGCGCGCCGCAGTCGGGGCAGTGGAATCCTTCGGGCAGAAAGCGCTCCACCGGCAGCTCGTACCAGACATCCGAACCCCCGGTGCGCGTCAGCGCCGCGGCGCGATGCATCACCTCGGGGACGAGCGCGGCGGCCCCGCAGGCCTCGCAATAGAGGGCGGGGATCCCGACCCCCCACGAACGCTGGCGGGACAGGCACCAGTCGGGCCGCGAGCGCACCGCCTCGCGGATGCGATTCTTGGAAGTGGCCGGATCCCAGCGCACCGCCGTCTCGATGAGGTCGAGCGCGCGCTGGCGGTGGCCGTCGTGGTCGATGATCATGAACCACTGGCGCGTGGCGCGGAAGATCACCGGCCCGCGGCACCGCCAGCAATGCGGATACGCGTGGGTCAGCGTGCCCGAGGCCACCAGACGCCCGCGGGAGCGGAGCCATTCCACGATGTCCTCGTTCACCTCGAGCACGCTGCGCCCCACGAACGGCTCCGCTCCGGCGGTGAAGCGACCCGCCTCGTCGACCGGAGAGACCACGGCGAGACCGGCGCGCTGGCCGACGTTGAAGTCCTCCTTGCCGTGTCCGGGCGCGGTGTGCACGAGCCCGGTCCCGTCCTCGAGGCTCACGTGAGGGCTCCCGTCCACCACCGGTGAATCGTTTCCCCACGGCCCCTCGAACACCACGCCCAGGAGCGCGCGCCCTGAAAGCACCGCGTCGACCTGCGCCGCGGGCCAGCCCGCCGCCTCCGCCACCGCGGCCCGGCGGGCCTCGGCCACCAGGTAACGTCCCTTGCCGCTGTCCACGACCGCGTAGCGAGCCTCGGGATCCACCATCAGGCCGAGGTTCGCGGGCAGCGTCCAGGGAGTGGTGGTCCACGCCAGGGCCGCGATCGGCGAGCCCTTGGGCAGCACTCCCCGGGGATCGCTCCGCAGCGGGAACGAGACGTAGATCGATGGGGAGGGATCGTCCTGGTACTCGATCTCGGCCTCGGCCAGGGCGGTGCGGTCGGTGGGGCACCAGTGAATCGACCTCAGCCCTCGCTGCACGAAGCCCTTCTCGGCCAGCCCGGCGAACGCCTCCAGGATGGCGGCCTCGAAGCCGGGGTCCATGGTGAGGTAGGGGGAGTCCCAGTCGCCCCACACGCCGAGCCGCTCGAACTCCTCGCGCTGGATCGCGACCCAGCGGGCCGCGTACTCGCGGCAGCGGCGCCTGAGCTCGAGGCGGTCCACCTCACCGCCGGCGTGACGCATCTCCTTTCCCACCTGGACCTCGATCGGCATCCCGTGGTTGTCCCAGCCCGGGACGTACGGCGCGTCGTGACCCATGAGGCTCGCCACGCGCACGGCGGCGTCCTTCCAGATCTTGTTGGCGGCGGTTCCCATGTGGAGGTGGCCGTTGGAGTAGGGCGGGCCGTCGTGCAGCAGCCACACCCGAGCCCCAAGGCGGCGCTCGCGCAGCGCGCGATACGGCTGGCGCTCATTCCACCACGCGAGCCGCTCGGGCTCGCGCCTGGGGAGGTCGGCCTTCATGGGGAACTCGGTTTTGGGCAGGTTTAGCGTGTCGCGATAGCCAGCCATCGAGCTCCTCTCCACCGCGCGGGCCCGAAAAAAAAGCGCCCCAGCGGTTCTCTGACCGTTGGGGCGAAAGGTTTCGCGGTACCACCCAACTTCGCGGAGGCCGGCCTCCGCCTCGTGGAGCGCGGTTGGCTCTCCGGCTCCGACCCACTCTCGGGGGGCATCCGTCCGAGCCTACTGGGGCGGCGACTAGTGCCGGTGCCGTTCGGTCGGCGGCTCGGGGGTGATCTTCGGCGCGCGGGTGGGTGCCGGGCTCACACCGTCCCCGGCTCGCTGGGACGCCTCGCGCGCCTACTCGTCCCCGTCACAGCCTTGCTGAGGGCTGAAGCTGACACGGGGAGGCGCCGAGGTCAAGGCCTGAAGGTGTTGCGCGCCCTTCAGCGGTCCGCTAGTGGTCCTCGCGCCACGATAGCGTGACGATCTGGCCCCCGTACTTCGAGATGTTTTCCTCGATCGCGGCCGAGCTGTAGAGCACGCTGCAGTCGCCGTTCGCGATCTTGATCGTGGTCTTGCCCTTGACGATCAGCGCCCCCAGGATCCAGCAGGTCCCGTTGATGTGGAGGTCGCCCTCCACGTAGAGCAGGCCCTCGTACGTGAAGTTGCCGTTCAGGGTCACGTCGCCGTCGATGTAGAGCAGCCCCTCGCCGTCTCCGTTCTTCAACCCGAACGTGCCCGACTGATCCTGGGCGATGTCGTTGTCGTCGATGTAGAGGATCCCGCGCGGGTTCTCCGGGATGGTGCGGAGCGGCTGGCCGATCCAGGTGAAGAACTCCTGCTGGCCCATTCCGGCGGCCTCCCAGGGCCCGTTGTAGAAGCCGGACTGATCGGGAGCGACGTCGCTCGGCGTGCCGTGCTGCGAGGACGATCCGTGGCTGTCAATGGTGCCGGTGCTCCACGCCCCGGGCAGGTGTCCCCCGCTCGTCTCCCAGTCGGTGCAGGGGCCCAGCGACCCGGCCGGCGAATCGGGCGGGCGCCCCCTCACGCCGGGAGGCGTGTCGGCCCGGTGGTTGAAGCCACAGACCTCGGAGTTGCCGGAGAAATCGATCGGCTTGTCGGCGGCCACGGCCGCCTTGACGTTCGCGTTGAAGGGCTTGTGGATCGCCTCGGTGATCACGCGGCAGCGGTCGCCGCCCTGCCGGCCAGTGGAGGTGATCACGAAGATCGGCATCCCGGTGTCGGTCTGGACCGGCGGGTCCTTGGTGTCGTCGTAGCGGTAGATCACGCTCTGCGAGCCGTCGGTCTTGTAGCTCACGGTGAGGACGTTCTGGCCCTGCGTGGGCATGCTGTACTTGAGCCACTCGCCGGCGCGCTGCGCGGTGGCGAGCGCGATCGAATCGGGCCCGAGCACCGGCACCTGCCCGCCCTGGGCGAGGAAGATCTGCGACACCATGCGGGGGTTGCCGTTGTCGGGGATGTCGCCCGAGCGGATGCGCGCCATGGCTTCGGCCACGCCGGCCTCCGCGATGTCCAGGGCCTGGTTGCCGCGATGGCTGTGCCCGGCCACGTTGGTCTCGACGTGCAGCGTCATCATGATGGCGGCCGCGGCGATGGTGAGGACCACGAGGCACAGGAGGGCCATCACCAGCGCCATGCCTCGCTCGCCGCGTACCCGTCCGCCCTGGAGTCTCGAGTCGGCTTTCATGAATGGCTCGGGCTAGCGGACGAAGACGATGAGGGCGCCGGTCGTGGCGCTGCTCTTGATGCCGGCGGCGATGTCCGTTTGGTAGGGATAGGGGGGAGCCGGCTTCACACCGTAGTTGAAGTTGTTGACCGTGACCGCCGGGGCCATGTTGGTCACCGTGCCGCCCGAAGGGTCGACCGCGGCGGCGCCGGTCAGGTTTCCGCTGTCCAGGTAATAGATGGTGACGCCGCCGTTGTAGCTGGTCTCATTGGTGCGCCAGCCCAGGACCATGTCGGTGCCGTTGCTTCCTCCCAGGTCTCCGGCGGCGAGCGACAGCGGGATTCCCGGGGCCGTGATCGAGTCGTCCATCGAGAAGCTCAGGACCGACGTGCCCTTGTTGCGATAGTAGAGCAGGTTGCCGCCGGCGGTGCCGGTCTGGGTGCCGGCCACGATGTCCAGCCTGCCGTCGTGGTTGACGTCCACGCAGGCGAGCGTGGTCACCGAGCCGTTGGTGATGGTCTTCTTCTCGTCGAGGCGGTAGACGAACGAGCTGTCCTTGCGGCTGAAGATCATGACCTGGCCGTTGTAGGTGCCGGTGCGCGTGCCGACCACCAGGTCCTTCTTGCCGCTGTTCTTGAGATCGGCGAGCGCCATCGCGGTCACCTCGCCCAGGCTGTTGCTGGGGATGACCCCGGAGGGGGGATAGATCTCGAGACGGCTGAAGCTCGGGAGGATCGCGTCGTCGCTCTTCCAGATCTCGATCGTGCCCTGCCCGGCGGTGGGCGACTTGGTGCCGGCGATGATGTCGATGCCGGTGCCGCCCGTGCAGTCCGTGGTCACCACCGCCTGGACGTCGCCGTTGTCGAAAGTCTTGTAGGCCTTGCTGTNTCGAGGGCAGGTACCCTTCGTTGCCGCTGGTGTACTGCGTGTACCAGGCGAACAGGTTGCCCGCTCCCGCCAGCTTGGTCCCGGTGACGATGTCGAGGCGGCCGCTGTAGGGGGCCGGATCCTCGGTCAGGGAGTCGGCCGCCACGCACAGCACCGAGTTGGGAGCCTGGCGGGCGTAGCTGCGGTTGGTCGAGAACAGGGCCGGGCTGTTGTACTGGTTGAACCAGATCGAGATCTGGTCGGTGCCGTTGGCGTCGGCGCCGAGGATCAGGTCGGCGTCGGCCTGCGGCGCCTGGTTGTTGCTCCAGTCCTTCTCCATCAGGTCCCCGCTTGCCAGGCACAGGACGCGCGCCGAGTTGAGCGTGATCTTCTGGAACGAGTTCATGCCGAAGTTCTTGCTGCTCAGGGTCTGCCCGGCGGTGAGGAGCACCGCGCTGAACGAGGCGGCGGTGGTCGGGTAGTAGCCGCTCGGTGGAATGGCCTCGATGGCGTAGGGGCTGGTCCCGGGCGGACTGTTCGCCGGCACCGTGAGGGTGTACTCGCCCTTGTTGTTGGTGAAGGCGAAGCTCAGCACGTTGGTCCCGCCGTTGCTCGTCACGCCCACCCACACGTTCTGGATCCCGCTCTCGCTGCCCTCGAAGACGCCATTGGAGTTCTTGTCCATCCACACCGAGCCGCTGACCGTGGCGCTGGACTGGCGCTTGAGCGCGAAGGACTTGGTCTGGGAGCCGCCGAGGGTCATGATTCCGGTCGCCGGGTTCGAGCTGGTGCAGGTCAGCGAGTCCGGGACGTCGAGCGTGAGCGTGTAGGCTCCCACTGGGGACATGAAGATCGTCGTGCCGTAGGCGTCGGTGACGCGCGATTCGCCGGTCGGCGAGAGCGTGAGCTTCTCGTCCTCGCGCCACGGCTCGTTCGTATCCCAGACCCCGTCGTTGTCCAGGTCCTCGAAGACCTTGGCGGTGACCCATCCGCCCGCGATCACCGTGTCGGCGAACGACCGCGAGGTCGAGGGCCCGATCGTGACCAGGAAGCTGTCGGGGTTGGTCTCGACCTTGTAGCCGCTGGGCGCGGTGTGGCGCAGGGTGTAGGTCCCGGCCGTGGCGGCGAACTGGTAGTAGCCGAGCGAGTTCGTGGTGGTGGAAAGGTACTTGCCGAGCTTGACCGTGACGCCGGAGAGCCCCGGCTCGCCGACGTCCTGGACGCCGTTCTTGACGGCGCCGATGTCCGCGAACACGTAGCCGCTGACGTTGAACTCCGTGTTGCTGAAGTTCGGGACGTTCCGGATCGAGTACACCTCGGTCTTGAGCTTGGTTTCCGCGTACTGGCCCCGCCAGTCGGCGCGCGCGCTCGGAGCCACCACCTGGATGGTGACCCGCTCGATGTTCTGAAGCTGGTTGGCCGGCACCGGTCCCGACGACCAGTCCCACGGCGTGGTGATGCCCTTCATGTACACGGTGAAGAGCGGCGGTACGGTGCCCCCCGGCTTCTTGATCAGGGCGATTCGCTCCATCGACCCGCCGTTGTTCCCGGGCGTCGGTGTCGCCCCGGAAGAGTCGCCGTAAACCTGGCGCACCAGCACGTAGTCGTTCGGGTTCGGGGTGCGCTGGGCGTCGACGCCATTGTTGTCGGCGATATCGTTCTGGTCCACGACCCCGTCGTTGTTGACGTCTAGGGTCCAGCGGACGACCTCGGCCCCGGTGACGTACTTCTTGGGCGGCGTCCACGACGTGCCGTTGAGCGGGAACGGTCGCGGGCTGCCGCTCGGGTTATAGGCTAGCGGTCCCAGGTGCACGGAAGTGGTGTCGGGGAACGGATTCAGGTTCTCGTCGATCAGCACCTGGAGCGAGTCGACGTACGCGAACGGAGCTTGCGGGGTCGGGCTCGACCCCAGGTCGGCGCCGTAGCCCGCGCTGCGCAGGTCGCGCGCCATCATGTCGACCGCCACGCGGCTCGCCTGGGACGACTCGATGCGGTTCGCGGTCGCGACCTTGCTCCGCGCGGCGGTGTACATGACGGTGGTGAGCACCACCAGCACCACCGCCAGCACGGTGAGCGTGATCATCAGCTCCACCAGGGTGAAGCCGCGGCGGGCCAACACCGCGCTCGCTGGGAGTTTCCGAACCGGTCCTGCGCGCACGGCCTACCGCCTCACGTAGGTGGTGGCGGTCGCCGAGCGCTGCCCCTGGAACGTCCAGGTCACGGTGACCGTGATCTTCTTCAGGTTGTCGAGCGGGGGATCGAGGATCGCCACGTCGTAGTAGCGCTGCCACGCCCCCAGGTTCTCCGTCCCGCTGGCCGGGTGGCGGCCGACATCGAGCTTGGTATCGCTCCACGGCACGTTCACAAAGCCCTCGATCTTCTCCTGGGCGTAGTAGCTGGCCGCGGTCAGCATGCGGTCCTGGACCTGCCCGCGGGAGCCGGCCGGAAAGAGCTGGGCGACCGCGAGCAGCCCGATCGAGAGGACGACGAGCGCGACCATGAGCTCGGCCAGTGAGGTGCCGCGCTCGGAACGTGGGGCGGAAAGCGGAAGCATGTCGAGGGGGTCTCCTAGTTGATCACCAGACCGGACATCTGGACGCTGACGGTGTCCCTGTTCCCTCGGGTGTCCTGCACGATGACCATTCCCGAGGTGTTGCAGCGGCCGTCCTTGCCCATCGTGTAGGTGTCCTGGAAGCCGGGTCCGTTCTTGTAGTTGATGCTGTTGGGAAGGTTCCACTTCGGGTCCGGCCCGCCGCCGTTGTCGACGCAGTAGTCAGAGCCCGCGCACTTGCTCTTCTTGAACCACAGGGTCTGGGGGATCCCCGTGGAGATGGCCTTCTCGCGCGCCAGCCGCAGCTGCGCCCCGATGTTCTCGGTGGCTCCCTTGAGGTTGTAGCTCCCGGAGAAGTTGCTGAACGCGGGGATTCCGAACGCGAGCACGATCCCGAGCACCAGGATGGTGATCGCGAGCTCGATCAGACTGAAACCGGCAGCCGAAGCGCTTTTCATGACATGGTCTCCACAGTGATAGCAGCGCGGGTGCCAGGTTTGGCTGGGGAGGGCGGGGCGACCGCGGAACACCCCGGAGATCGGCCTCCCGAGGGGTGTTCTGAAGCCCGAAGCGGGGGCGGCGGCAGGTCTCCGGGGCCCCCTCCAACGTTGCAATCCGCAGCCCGGCGGAGTGCAATCCTCACGGTGTCAGCGACGGCTAGCGCCGCCTTCTGGCTCCGCTCTCAGCGTGGAGTCGAGGAAGGCGAGCGGTGCCCGGCGGCCAGACCGGCCAGCGCCAGGCAGGCCTCGGCCACGGTGATCGGCTGCTTTCTCGACTCGGCGTCGCCCTCGGTCACCGCCTCCGGAAAAGGATTCGTCGCGGCCGCCATCGATGTCCTGCGCGAGCGAGGCGCGCGGCTCGGGACCGGGGCAAGCGCGGCTGCCGCCGGATAGGCCGGCACCCGAAGGCCGGCGCGCTTGATCTTCCTCAGGTCTCGCTCGAGCTCCCGGACGGTCACAGGCGCATCGGATTCCTGGGGCTCGCGCGCGAGCAGGCGGCGCGCCGCTAGCGCCCGGCAGAGCTCCTCGTCCCCGGAAGGAAGCTCGGCGAGATCGTGCCGGGCGGCGCGGGCGACCATGCGCCACCACGCCCCGCGCTCGAGGACCTCGTCGCCGCGCGCCGCCGAATCGATCAGGGCCGCGCACTCGGCCCACTCGAGCAGCGCCGCCTTCTCCGGCGGCCGCGGCGCCGGCAGACGCGCCCTCACGAACCGAAGGGGATCCACGACGCGAGCCTTCTCCCAGCGGTCCCGCGGGTCTCCCGCGACACGGACCTCGAAATGGAGGTGGGCGCTCGAGGCGTTGCCGCTGCGCCCCACGCTTCCGAGGGTCCACCCCGCCGCGACCATCTCGCCCCGATGGGCATGGAGCGATCCGGGCACGAGATGGGCGTAGACGCTGTAGGCGATGGCGCCGTCCTCCAGCCGGTGGGCGAGCACCACGTGGACCCCGTAGCGGCTCGCCGTGTCCTCCTCGGCGCTCACCACGATCCCGGTCGCCGCCGCCCGCACCCGGCCTCCCGCGCGCCGGTTCGAGAGGTCGACCCCCTGATGGGCGACGCTCCCGTCCGGGCGGAGCTCGATCCCGCGACTCACAACGTACCGGGTTTCGGGCTGGCCCGTGAGTGAGTGCGGATCGCCCACCGGGTAGAGCCACGCGCCGCTCCAGCACCACCGGCCGAGCATGTCGGAGCGGAACGGCAGCACCCCGGCGAGCCGGTCGGACTCGCCGAGGAGGAGCAGGGCAGGGCGGGGAGTCTCGGACGCGGGAGCGGAAAGGACGCTCGAGGCCGCGAGGAGAGCGACGCAGACGAGCACCCCCGAATGACGGGTCGATGGGGCTTCGAGCGCGAGGTGATCCATCACCGGGCTATCGGCGGGCTATCGAAGCACCATCAGTCGAGCCGCGTCGCGAGGTTCTCCCCGCACCCGGGCGAAGTACATTCCACTGGCCCACGATCGCGTCACGGTTGCTTCCAGCTCCCCGTCCCAGCCTCGCCAGGTCGGTCTCAGCAGCAGGGCGGCGATCCGCCGGCCCGCGAGATCGTAGAACTCGACCACGGGAGAGCCGCCCCGGCCCGGCGCCCCGAGCCTCACGGCCAGGCTCCGGCCGTTCGTGAGCGGGTTGGGGGCGAGCTCGAGCGGGCGAGGCTCCGGTCGCTGGAGGCTCGCCGGAGCGGAGCGAGCAGCGGTTCCTCCGAGCTGGCGTCTCCGAACCATCCACCGCGCGCGGCTGTCCGGGTAATTCGAGTAGGCCACCGAAACGTTCCCGCCGGCGCCGGGCAGCACCACGGGCCGCAGGGCGGTGCCGTCGGTCGTGAACGACACCTCGGTGCTGCCGGCGTCCCACCCGCGCCCCGCGCTCCAGCTCCGGTAGCGGATCTGGTTCACGCTGCCGCGCGACTCCTCGAAGGTCAAATGGAGACGCCCCTCGGCGTCGAGCTTGAGCATGGGGTTCTGGAGCGGGAGTCCGGGTGCCTCGATCACGGTCTCGACCGGGAAGAACACGCCGAACCGGGGGCGGCGCTGGTAGTGGATCTCGCCGCCCCCGGGTGTGTTCACCATCCAGACCGAGTGCAGGTAGCCGGCCGAATCGACGACGCAGCTCAGCCCGGACTGGCCGTAGAGGGAGCTCGGCGTGAGGCCGACGCGCCGGCCGACCCCCGAATCGGGCCGGAACAGGGCGAAGAAGTAGCGCTGCTGCGAGGCGAGCTGGTCCGACCAGACGATGTGAGCCACTCCGTCGGCGGCGACGGCGATCGAGGGGCCGCCGGGCCGTTCGGTCGGAACCGGAACCGTCACCGGCACGGGCTGGCCGAACGGCGAGAAGTAGGAGAAGCGCATGAACTGGATCTGCGTCCCCTGGGATCCCACGTACTGGAAGGCCAGGTAGACCGTGCCGCGCCGATCGCAGGAGATCGCCGGGCTGAAGCAGCTCCCCGTCAGATTGAGAAGCGGACGTTCCGCGGTCCAGCCGCCGGCGATGCGCGCTCGATAGAAGAGGTTGGAGCGCCCCTCGCGCGTGTCGGTCCACACCACCGCCAGGTCCCCGCCGGGAAGCAGCGTCAGGCTGGGGTTCAACGCCGCGGTGGGAGAGTTGCTCACCTGGAAGGGCTCGTCCCAGGTCCCGTCGCCGCTCCGGAGCAGGATCTGGGAACGGCCCGCTCGCGTCTCGCAGCTCACCACGTAGGCGCGGCCCTGCGGGTCGACGGCCGAGATGGGGGCGGCGCGGTTGGACCCGGACACCACCGGAGCGAAGCCCGATCCGCTCCAGTCCTCCGGCGGGAGCCAGCCTGGCGCCCGCACGCGGAGCGAGAAGCTCATGTCACCGCCCGCGCCGGCGATCCCCTGCACCGCCAGGTTCGTGACGTCACTCCTGAAGGTGCGAAGGCTCGGGCGAGTGTCGTCGTCGATGCTCGTGAGGCCGAGGGCGCCGGGGAAGGGGTCGTTCGCGTCGCCGCGGTTCCGCCCCACGACCAGGTCGCTGTCGGCGTCCGCCTCGAGCACCCAGAGCCCCGGGCTCAGTCCGGCGTTGACCGTGTTGTTCGCGAGCCCGGCATCGATCACCGCCTGGTTCAGGTGGTAGATCAGGAGACCCTGGGCCGGCACGCGCTGGTCGAACGACTCCTGCTGCCGGTTCTCGATCAGGAAGTGCTCCGGGTTGGACTCTCCCTGGAACCACAGCTCGACCACCGACCCGTCGCGCCCCACCGACGGGAGGGTGAGCGTGGTGTCGCGCGCCGGACGCACCGTCCGGTCCCATCCCAGGAACTGGAGCGGCCAGGCCCCCAGGTGTGAGGGGAACTGGGGCGAGTGCCCGTCGGTACCGTAGGCACCGCTCGACATCAGGGTCCAGTTCCCGGGTCCGACGTTGCTGACCGCGGTCAGTGTCCGCGTGTCGTAGAGGTCGGGCAGCCCGAGCGCGTGACCGAACTCGTGGCAGAACGCCCCGATCTCCGCCATCGAGTCGGGATGGAATGCCGAGCGCTCGGGCACGATCGAGAATCGGTCGATCTTCATGAACTCGCCGGGATGTCCGGGCCGTGGAGCCGAAGTGGAAACCTGGCGCCCGTTGCTTGCGCGCCAACTCGTGCCGCTGCTCGTGAACGACCAGAGATTGCTCCGGGTCGAATCTCCCGATGACTCTCCGCCGAGTCCGGCGTGGAGGATCCACACCATGTCGACCACGCCGTCTCCATCGCGATCGAACTGGGACCAGTCGATGTCCGGCCGGCAGCTCTGGAGTGCCTCGCGCAGCACACCGTAGGAGTTCTGGGGGTAGCTCTCGTCCTTCAGCCCCCAGTACGAATTGGCGTAGTAGGCCCGGGTTCCGCTCAAGCGCACCGAGTCGACCACGGTGCCCACCACCTTGAGGCGTCCGCTCGAGGTCCACTGGAAGTAATCGTAGACTCGAAATCGCTCTTGGCGTAGCGCAGCGGCGTGTCCGCGAAGGAGACCAGGACGACGGGGATACGCCACACGCCAGTGACAGCCTCGGTGCGGAACCGGGGGCCCCCGGCCCGCGCCTGCGGAAGCCGGAAGAGACGGTTCTCGAAGGCGCGGGCGACGGCTTCCGGGACCGGGCCCGAGAGCGGCGGCATCGTGGCCCGTGCGGGAAGCGTCGTGGCGAAGAGCACCGCGGCCGTGAGGAGCGTTCGGCGAAGAAGACGAGGAAAAGGGAGCAAGATCATTCCAGACGGGTGACCCCGGCTCGGTCGAGCCCATCCCGGTCATTCAAGATCCATACTCTATCATCTTCCGCGGCTCGCGAGTCGGTTTTTTGCGGGTTTGGGCCTGTGCTAGCGTGCGCTATCGTGCAGGTCTTCCGCTCCGCGACCCTTCTCGTTCTCTCGCTGGCGTCGCTGCTGTCGATCGGAAATGTGGCCCCGGCGCGGGCCGTGGACCTGCCGCCCCTGCGGGGCGATCGGTCCCCGCTGTTCAGCGCCGACGTCGTGATCTCCCTCGACCCGGAAGGCAAGCCCGTCCTCTCGGTGTCCGGCTCGCTACCCTACGACGAGCTCCAGTGGATCAAGATCGCGCAGGGGTACGCTTCGGGCGCGGAGTTCCAGGTGGTGTTCGAGCCGCGGGCCAGGGGGCGCGAGTACGGGGACGTGTGGGAGCGCCGGGTGGTGGTGGCGGGCTTCTCGACCACCACCGCGGCCCAGGCCGCAGTCGTGGAGCGGCGGACGTTCGACGTGCGGGCGGGCCGGTATCGCGTGCGGGTCTCGGTGCGCGACCTCAACTCCGAGGGCGTCTCCTCGGCACGCGAGGCGATCGACATCCCCGATTACTCCCGCGTCCCGGTGGGCTTCGCGGACCTCGAACTCGGCGTCGCCGACTCGTCCGGGTCCTTCCGGCCGCTGCCGACGCGCCAGTTCGGGATGAACTCGAGCCGGCTCGCCGTGCGGGTGGCCCTTTTCGATCGCCGCCCCGGTGGGTGGCCGCGCGTCTATCCGTTCCACTACCGGATCCTGGACGAATCGGGTGGCGATGTCGTGAACCGCAAGCGGGACGTCACCCTGAATCACTCGGCGGAGGCGATCACGCTTCGTCCCGACTCGCTGGATCTCTTCATCGGGAGCTACGTGTTCGAGGTCGAGCTGGTGGAAGGCCACTCGCGGTGGCGCGTCGATCGCTCGTTCGAGGTGGAAGAGAGCGGTCCGCCTCGCGGTCGCGAGTTCGACAGGATGCTCGAGCCGCTGGCGTACATCGCCGAGCCGTGGGAGATCGACCACCTGCGCTCGCTCGAGCCCGAGCAGCAGGC